>CANQBA010000001.1 GCA_947589545.1 uncultured Oscillospiraceae bacterium
GGATCGTGGAGCAGCTGAAGACCCTGGGCTCCTCCTGCGACTGGGAGCGCCAGCGCTTCACCATGGACGAGGGCTGCTCCAAGGCCGTCCGGGAGGTGTTCTGCTCCCTCTATGAGAAGGGCCTCATCTACAAGGGCAAGCGCATCATCAACTGGTGCCCCCACTGCACCACCGCCCTCTCCGACGCGGAGGTGGAGTACGAGGAGAAGCCCGGCAAGCTCTGGCACATCCGCTACCCCCTCTCCGACGGCTCGGGCACTGTGACCGTGGCCACCACCCGCCCGGAGACGATGCTGGGCGACACCGGCGTGGCCGTGAACCCGGAGGACGAGCGCTACACCGCCCTTGTGGGCAAGACCTGCGTCCTGCCCCTGGTGGGCCGGGAGATCCCCATCGTGGCCGACGAGTATGTGGACAAGACCTTCGGCACCGGCTGTGTGAAGATGACCCCCTGCCACGACCCCAACGACTTCGAGGTGGGCCTGCGCCACAACCTGGAGCAGATCCTGGTCATCGACGGCGACGGGAAAATCATCAACGGCGGCAAGTATAACGGCATGGACCGGTACGAGGCCAGAAAAGCCATTGTGGCCGACCTTGAGGAGCAGGGGTATCTGGTGAAGATCGAGGATCACGTCCACAACGTGGGCACCTGCTACCGGTGCCACTCCGACGTGGAGCCGCTGGCCTCGGATCAGTGGTTCGTGAAGATGGAGCCGCTGGCGCGCGAGGCCATCCGGGTGGTGGAGGACGGCACCATCAAATTCGTCCCCGACCGCTTTGCCAAGACGTATTTAAACTGGATGCACAACGTCCGCGACTGGTGCATCTCCCGTCAGCTGTGGTGGGGCCACCAGATCCCGGCGTGGACGTGCAAGGATTGCGGCCACATGACGGTGAGCCGCACCGACCCCACGGAGTGCGAGCACTGCCACTCCCACAACATCGAGCGGGATCCCGACGTGCTGGATACCTGGTTCTCCTCGGCCCTGTGGCCCTTCTCCACCCTGGGCTGGCCGGACAAGACGGAGGATCTGGCGTATTTCTACCCCACCGACGTGCTGGTGACGGGGTACGACATCATCTTCTTCTGGGTGGCCCGCATGATCTTCTCCGGCATGGAGCACATGCGTAAGGAGCCCTTCAAGACCGTGCTGATCCACGGCCTTATCCGGGATCCCCAGGGCAAGAAGATGTCCAAATCCGCCGGCAACGGCGTGGATCCCATCGAGATGATCGACCGCTTCGGCGCCGACGCTTTGCGGTTCAACATCATCACCGGCAATTCCCCCGGCAACGACATGCGCTTCTATGTGGAGCGGTGCGAGGCCATGCGCAACTTCGCCAACAAGATCTGGAACGCCAGCCGGTTCGTGATGATGAACCTGACGGTGGCCGACGCGCGTCTTCCCGAGAACCTGGAGCTGCCCGACAAGTGGGTGCTCTCCAAGCTGAACGGCCTCGTCCGGGAGGTCAACGACAACTTTGACCGCTTCGAGCTGGGCATCGCCGCCCAGAAGATCTACGACTTCATCTGGGACACCTTCTGCGACTGGTATATCGAGCTCTGCAAGCCGCGGCTTGCCGAGGGGGACGAGAACGTCCAGCGGGTGCTGCTCTACGTCCTCACGGACATTTTGAAGCTCCTGCACCCCTTCATGCCCTTCATCACCGAGGAGATCTACCAGGCCCTGCCCCACGAAAAGAGCGCCCTCATCATCGAGGACTTCCCGGAGTACCGTGAGATACTGGATTTCCCCCGGGAGGAGGCGGATTTTGAGAAGGTCATGGACGCCGTGGGGGCCATCCGTTCCAAGCGCAGCGCCATGAACGTGCCGCCCTCCAGGAAGGCCAAGGTCACGATTTCCACGATCACCCCGGAGCCCTTCAAGGCCGGCGCGCCTTACATCATGCGCCTGGCCTCCGCAAGCTCGGTGGAGGTCATCGGCATGAGCGAGGCCGGCAGCGACGCCGATATGGAGGCCGCCGGCATGGTGACGGTGGTGACCCACTCCGCCCGGGTGTTCCTGCCTCTTCGGGAGCTGGTGGATCTTCAGGCCGAGCGGGAGCGCGTCGAGAAGGAGCTGAAAAAGAACCGGGGCTTTTTGGAGGGCCAGATGAAGAAGCTCTCCAACCAGGCCTTCGTCTCCCGCGCCCCGGAGAACGTGGTCCGGGCCGAGCGGGAGAAGGCGGACAAGCTCCGCGCCCTCATCGAAAACCTGGAAAAATCCCTGGAGTCTCTGTCATAAAGACAAATTTTGCGCCATAAGGATGGTAAGATACCCGTGTACAGCCCGTACACGGGTATTTTTTATGGGAAGTGACTTGAAAATGAAGCTTACCGCCACACAGGAGCGGGGCCGGCTGACCCTGGCTCTCTCCGGGGAGCTTGACCACCACGAGGCGAAAAATCTGATCCGGGAGCTGGAGGAACGGATCGACACCGGTATGCCCAGAGACTGCGTGCTGGATCTGGAGGGACTTCGGTTCATGGATTCCTCCGGCGTCGCCATCCTCCTGAAGCTCCACAAGCGCATGAACGCCCTGGGCGGGCGGTTTTTCGTCCAAAACGTCCAGTCCCAGCCCATGCGCGTGCTGGACGCCTCGGGCATCGACCGCGTCATCGAAATTTCCGCCTGACGCCGGAGTCAGCCGGCGCGGCGAACTCACAGGAAAAAGGAGTTTACATAATCATGAAGGAACTGAACAGTGTACGGTTTGAATTTCCGTCCCTCTCGGCCAACGAGGGGTTCGCCAGGGGGGCCGTGGCCTGCTTTGCCGCCCAGCTGGACATGACGCTGACGGAGCTGGGGGACGTGAAGACGGCGGTGAGCGAGGCGGTGACCAACTGCATCGTCCACGCCTATCCCGACAGCGTGGGCCCCATCCTCCTGCGCCTGCGCATCCTGGAGGGCGGGGAGCTGGAGATCCAGGTGAAGGACAGGGGCCGGGGCATCGAGGACGTGGAGCGGGCGCGCCAGCCCCTGTTCACCACCGGCGGCGACGACCGGGGCGGTATGGGCTTCACCATCATGGAGAGCTTTACGGACAGTGTGAAGGTGCGCTCCCGGGTGGGGGCGGGCACCACCGTGACCATGCGCAAGCGGGTGGAGAAGCGGAGAAAGGCCAGATGACCCCAACCCTCGGCGACACCCTCAGAGCCGCCCGGAACGGGGACAACGAGGCCATGGAGCGGATGGTACGGGAGAATTCCGGCCTCATCTGGAGCGTGGCCCGGCGGTTCTTCGGCAGGGGCGCGGAGCCGGACGACCTCTACCAGCTGGGGTGCATGGGCTTCATTAAGGCGGTGCGGGGCTTTGACGACAGCTTCGGCACCCAGTTTTCCACCTACGCCGTGCCCAAGATCGCCGGGGAGATCCGGCGCTTTCTGCGGGACGACGGGGCGGTGAAGGTCAGCCGGAGTCTGAAGGAGCGGGCCGCCGCCGTCCGGGCGGCGCGGATATTCCTGGAGCAGCAGCTGGGCCGGGAACCGGCGCTGTCGGAGATCTCGGAGAAGACCGGCCTCAGCCTGGAGGACATCGCCGCCTGCGAGCTGGCCACCGCCCCCAGCGAGTCCCTCCAGCGGGAGAGCGGCGAGGACGGCTTCACCCTGGAGCAGATGCTGGGCGACCAGGGCCAGGAGGAAAAGCTGGTGGAGCGCGTGGCCCTGCGGGAGGCCGTCTCCCGCCTGCCGGACAGGGAGCGCTCCGTCATCGTCCTGCGCTATTTCAGGGCCATGACCCAATCCGACGCCGCCCGCATCCTGGGCGTCTCCCAGGTGCAGATCTCCCGCCTTGAAAAGCGCGCCGTGGAAAAGCTCCGGGAGGAGCTGCAATAACCGCCGCCGGATGTCCGGTAAATTTTCGTACAACGTACCCGTACGGGCAGTTGCCCTCGGCGGCCCATGGCACCATCAAATTCCGTTTCGTCGAATTCCCGGAAATTTATCGTATTACCTTGTAGGGGCCGCCTCTCCAGGCGGCCCGTCATTTTCAATGGCGGCGAAGCCGCAACCTTTTTAAACGACGGCGTTTCGGGAATTCGACGGTGCGTTGGGCCGCCTGGAGAGGCGGCCCCTACGGCGTCTGACGAAGGATAATCGGGAAGTCGAGGGATGGGCCGAGCGGGTCTCTGGCCCCTACAATATATAACGAAAAACCGGTGTTAGACGCAGGACGGGCCGCCCAGGTTGGCCCATGGCGCCACCGAATTCTGCGATATCCGATTGATACGCACCCGTAGGGGCGGTCGTCCCCGGCCGCCCGTCCCGGTCAACCACCGGTCTTTCGTCATGCGCTGACTTGCAATAAAAATACCGCCCATCGGAGGATGGGCGGTATTTTTTGCGATAGAAACGTGTGGGCCTGGGAATCAGTCGCAGACCTTTTGCGTCCAGCCGCGCTCGTCCGGGCGGGTGCCCCACTGGATGCCGGTGAGCTCGTCGTAGAACCGCTGGGTCAGCTCTCCGATGCCGCCGTCGCCGATGGTCATGTCCTTACCCTCGTAGAAGATGTGTCCCACGGGGGAGACAACGGCGGCGGTGCCGGTGCCCCACATCTCCTCCATGTGGCCGTTTTGAGCCGTCTCCAGCACCTCGTCGATGGAGATGAGCCGCTCCTCCACGGTGCAGCCCCAGTCCCGGGCCACCTCCAGGATGGATTTGCGGGTGATGCCGGGGAGAACGGAGCCCTGGAGCATGGGGGTGACGATCTTGCCGTCGATCTTGAACATGATGTTCATGGAGCCCACCTCCTCGATGTACTTGCGGTGGACGCCGTCCAGCCACAGCACCTGGGAGTAACCCAGCTTCTCCGCCCGCTCGCTGGCGCGGATGGAGCCGGCGTAGTTGCCGCCGCACTTGGTAAAGCCGGTGCCGCCGCGCACCGCGCGCACGTCCTCGTCCTCGATGGCGATGTGGACGGGGTTCAGCCCCTCGGGGTAGTAGTTGCCGGAGGGGGAGAGGATGATGCAGAAGATATACGTCTTGCTGGCGTGGACGCCCACGGTGCAGTCCGTGGCGATGATGAAGGGGCGGATGTAGAGGCTGGCGCCCTTCTGATCGGGCACCCAGTCCTTTTCCAGGGCCACCAGCTGCTTTGTGGCCTCCACGCAGAAGTCCACGTCGATCTCCGGGATGCTCATGCGGACGGCGGAGTTGTTCATGCGCTTGAAGTTCTCCTCGGGCCGGAACAGCCAGATGGAGCCGTCGGCACGGCGGTATGCCTTCAGACCCTCGAAGATCTCCTGGGCATAGTGGAACACCATGCAGGAGGGATCCAGGCTGAAGGGGCCGTAGGGGACGATGCGGGGATCGTGCCAGCCCTGGCCGTCGGTGTAGTTCATCAGGAACATGTGGTCGGAGAAGAATCTGCCGAAGGGCAGGGGGTCAAGATGGGGCTTCTCCTTGGGGGATTTGGTGAGCTCGACGCGGATCTTTTCCATATATGTACACTCCTTTACCTTTCACGGGCGGCGCGGCCCGTGAAGCGCGGGCCGCCGCTTTATCGCGGTAAAACGCCATTTGCAATATTGTACCACGGCTCCTGCAAAAACGCAACCACCATTCCGCACAATTATAGGCTCTTTTTTATCTGGTTTATCGCGTTTTTTTCAAGCCGCGACACCTGGGCCTGGCTGATGCCCACCTCGGCGGACACCTGCATCTGGGTCTTGCCCTGGTAAAACCGCAGGGAGAGGATGCGCTTCTCCCGCTCGGTGAGGGCGTTGATGGCGTCGGACAGGGCGATCTCGTTGAGCCAGTCCTCGTCGGTGTTTTTGGTGTCGCCGATCTGATCCATGCCGCACACCGCGTCGCCGGACTCGGAGTAGATGGGCTCGTAGAGGCTCACCGGCTCGGCCACCGCGTCCATGGCGATGACCACCTCCTCCCGGGGGAGCTTCAGCGCCGCCGCGATCTCCTCCACCGTGGGCTCCCGCTGGCTCTCCAGCATCAGCTTCTCCTTCACCTGCAAAACCTTGTAGGCCGTGTCCCGGATGCTCCGGCTTACCCGGAGGGGGGAGTTGTCCCGCAGGAACCGCCGGATCTCCCCGATGATCATGGGCACCCCGTAGGTGGAAAACATGACGTTCATGTCCAGATTGAAGTTGTCGATGGCCTTGATGAGGCCGATACAGCCGACCTGGAAGATATCGTCGGCGTTCTCGCCCCGGCCCATGAATTTTTGCACCACCGACAGCACCAGCCGCAGGTTCCCCTCGATGAGCCTGTCCCTGGCCGCCGCGTCACCGGCCCTGGCCTTCCGCAGCAGCTCCATGATCTCGTCGTTTTTCAGCACCGGAAGCTTCGATGTGTTGATCCCGCAGATCTCGACCTTACCCTGCAAGAAAACGCCCCCTCGTCTTTGTGTACGAGGGTAGTATTTCCGGGAATGTTTTTTTTCATACCGCAACAAAAGGGCGGCCGGTTGCGTTATAATGGCAGAAGGAGGTGATACGATGCCTCATTCCGACCGGTTGGAACAGTTAGTTTACTCCCACAGTACGGCACTTTTCAGGGCCGCGCTCTCCGTCACGGGCAATATCCCCGACGCGGAGGACGCGGTTCAGGAGGCGTATCTGAAATTTTTGGAAACTCGGCCAAGACTTGACGGGGAGGGCCGGGAGAAGGCGTGGCTCATGCGCGTCGCCGTCAACGCCGCCCTGGACCGGGTGCGGGACAGAAAGCGCCACCCCACGGGGGAGCTTTTGGACGTCTACCCCGCGCCGGAGGGCGAGTCGCGGGAGCTTTTGGAGTCCGTCGCCCGCCTGCCCGCCAATGAGCGCGCCGCCGTACATCTTTTTTACTACGAGGGCTATACCACTGACGAGATCGCGAAAATCCTGAAATGCCGCCCCGGAACGGCCCGCTCCTATCTGAGCCGGGCCCGGGAGCGGCTGAGACAGGAGCTGAAAGGAGAGCTTGAACTTTGAAGCGTTATGTAAACTATATGGACAATATTGAAGCCCCGGAGGGCTTTGCGGAGCGCCTGACGGAGCTGAAGGCTGAGAAAAAGACCGTCCCCCTCACTCGCTGGGCCGCCGCCGCGGCGTGCCTGGCGCTGATCATGGGCGCGGGCGTTCTCTGGCATCGGGCACAGCCCGGGACGGAGCTTGACGACCCCTCCGTGCAGGGGGAGGAGACAGGCCGCCGGGAGCTGGACGAGGATCTGGCCCCGGAAACCGATGAAAACCACATGACCACCCCCGTGGGGGGCTGGTACGACCTGTCGGACGGGGAGACGGTGGCGCGGTACGTGCTTCCGCTCCTGAATTTCCAGCCCGCCGGAGAGCGGGCGGCCCTGGACTACACCCTGGGGGACACCTCCCGGGAGGCGACGGAGGAGGAGATCGAAAGCCTCCTGGGAGCGCGCTGGCGGGAGCATCTGGGCATCCCGGCGCAGGCGGAGACGGACGCCTCGGTGTGGTTCTTCCGGGACGGCGATCCCTCCGGTTTTTCCCTGTGGGCCGCGTGGGACGGCGGGCAGATCTTCATCGAACAGTGCGCGGGCCATGATGTCCCCAGTTGCTGCGTCTACCAGGACGACGCCTACGGCCACACAGAGGTGGACGGCGTGGACGTGGTCACCCTGACCTGGGACGACACCTGCGAGGTGAAATTTTTCACCCGGAACACCGGCTGGAAGGCCACCGTCACCGGGGAAAATTACGAAGAGTTGACCGCCCGTTTCGTCCGCCTGGGCGTGTCCGGGCATCCTGCCGGCCTGACCTCCGCCGTCCCTGACGGCAGCGTCCCCTCCGTCTCCGGCGATGGAGAGTTCACCTCCGGTTACGACCCGACAAAATAAATTCCCGCGTGGGGGCCGGACATTGGCCGGCCCCCACGGCGTTCAGGGGAGCGGGGCGGCCCTCTTTTCTTTCGCTCTTGCGTTTCCGGCGCTGATTTGGTATACTGGAAAAAGAAATTTCCCCACGGAGGCCGGATATGGCGAAGAAAAAGAGGCTTACAAGTGAATACAGCCAATACCTGGAGGCGCTGCCGGAGTCCGACCGGGCGCGTTTGGACGGGTTTTTCCGCGTCCTCGACCAGCACCTGGCCCTTTCCCGGGAGTGGAAGCGCCAGATCCTCCGGGATTTTGAAAACGCCCTTCTGTGGTACCACAAAAACGGCGTGCCCCTCCCCCGGGCGCTGGAGCTGCTCTCCCCGGAGAAGCTGGGGGGCTTCTATTCCCGGCCCGCCGACGACTGGTTCCCCCTGGACGCGGCGGCCAAGGTGTACCCCCTCAGCATGAGCCACAAGCAGATGGCTGTGTTCCGGCTCTCGGTGTACCTGGACGCGGACGTGGTGCCGGAGCTTTTGCAGATGGCCCTCACCTTTACCATCAAGCGCTTCCCTTTCTTTGCCACCACCATCAAAAACGGCGTCTTCTGGCACTACATCGACGCGGCCAAGCGCCGCTTCCCCGTGGAACCGGAGGCCACGGTGCCCTGCGCGGACATCAACGTGTCCCTGACGGGCTCCAAATCCTTCCGGGTGCTCTATTACAAAAACCGCGTCAGCTGTGAGTTTTTCCACATCCTCACCGACGGCACCGGCGGCATGGTGTTCTTGAAGAGCCTGACGGCGGAGTATCTGCGGCTCCTGGGCGGGGAGGTCAAATGCGAGAAGGGCGTTTTGGATATCGGCGCGCTGCCCGACGCCTCGGAGTCCGCCGACGACTTCTCCAAATACGTCTCCGGCAAAAAATCCTCCGGCTTTGTGGACAAGCCGGCCATGCAGATGGGCGGGCGGCTGGCCAAGGTCAAGCCCTGCCAGGTGATCCATTTCGATATGGCCGCCGAGGAGCTCCACCGGGCGGCGCGGGAGCGGGGCGCGTCGGTGACGGCGCTGGTCACCGCCATGATGTTTATCGCCTGTAAGGCCGCCATGGACCGGCAGCACGGCACCGTCCATATCCAGGTGCCGGCCAACATGCGCCGGTATTTTGAGTCCAGGACCCTGCGCAACTTCTCCCTCTACGCCAACATCCACCTGGCGCTGGAGGAGATCACCACGGTGGATGAGATTCTGCCCCGGGTCACGGAGCAGCTGAAGGCGGGCCTGGCCTTTGAGAAGATGCAGGAGATGATGAACGGCGCGGTGAAGCTGGTGCGCTCGGTGCGGTTGGTGCCGCTGTTCATCAAGTGCCCCGTGGCCCGGGTGGTCTACGGCTTCCTGGGCGACCGGGCCTTCACCACGACCCTCTCTAACCTGGGCGTGGTGGAGGCGCCGGAGGGGATGGCGGAGCATGTACGCAAGATGGACTTTGTGCTGGGCACCGTGGCCCTGGCCCGGGCCGCCGTCTCCATGGTGACGGTGAACGGCGTGGCCACCCTGTCCATCGCCAAGCTGACGGCGGATCCCTCCTTCGAGGAGCGGATGCGCCGGCTGTTCACCGAAATGGGCATCGGGATCCGGATCTCGGGGAGTGAGCTGTATGGATTTTGAGATCGTCTACCCACACATCAAAAAGCAGTCCATCGCCATGCTGTATGTGCGGTATATCTTCGGCCTTCTCTTTATGGCGGCGGCGGTGGTGTGCGTGGCGGTGAATATCATCCTGAAGGGCAAGGCCTGGAGCGTCATCGTCCTGTGGTCGCTCTACATGGTCTGGACGCTGGTGCTGAAGGCGCCCCTGGTGGAGCGGAACCTCATCAGCCAGGGGGTGAAGCTGCTGGCGACCACGGTGATCCTGCTGATCCTCATCGACTGGCTCATCTACCCCGGCTGGGCGGCCTTTGTGGTGCCCATCGTGGCCTACGGGGCGCTGATCGTGCTGGCGGTGCTGTTTTTCGTCAATGTCTCCAAGCAGCGCCACAACGTGATGCCCCTGATCCTCCTGACCCTCCTGCTGGCGGTGGCCTCCGCCCTGGCGCTTTTTGTGTTCTCCGAGACGCGCTGGCCCATGATCGTCCTGGCCGTCACCGCCGCCGTTCTGCTCATCGCCACGGCGTTCATCCTGAAAACCCGCCTGATCTCCGAGCTTGTAAAGCGGTTCCATATCAAATAATAAGGATTCCGCCCTTATAGGGCGGAGGGGAATTTACTTTCTCCTCTTTTGAGCCGTCAAAAGAGGAGAAAGTAACAAAGAGGAGAAAGAACAGCTCAGGGGGGATTTCGCTTTTCCCCCCTGAGAACCCCCTTTTAAAAACGACCACACAGGGGCCTGCGAGCCCCTATGTGGAGAACCCCGGGGATGCCCGCAAGATAGCGAGTGCAGAAAGCAAGATTTCCCACGCACTAAAATTCTGTCTAATTCCCAACGAATTACGCACAACGTATCTGTAGGGGCCGCCTCTCTTGGCGGCCCGCCGACTTTCCGGGGCAGCCCGTCCCATTCATCACCGCGCGTCCTTATAACGCATTGTCTCTGCGTCTAACCCGCTTAGCCGCTCACAGCTCTATCAACGAACCCATCGTTCCTATTTAACCCGCGCTGTTGCGGTTATGATCGTGGGATATTTTTTACGTCGCTTTTACTCCCCCGCGAGCGTTCCCCGGGTCCAGGGCCCGCAGGCCCTGGTCGTTTTTAAAAGGGGGAGTCCAGAGGGGGGAAGATCGAAATCTTCCCTCTGGTTGTTTTTCTCCCCTTTGTTACCTTCTCCTCTTTTGTCAACACAAAAGAGGAGAAAGTAAATCACTCCACCCTATAAGGGCGGACACCTTATTCCCCCGCCGGGTTCAGGCCCCCGTGGTATGAAATACGTTCCCCGAAAACAGTACCACCCGTCTTCCAACGGGTGGTATCTTTTTTCTGTCACGTTTTTTACTTCTTCCCGCCGTTGACGGTGTTCTCCTTCAGCACCACGTCGTGGGCGCCGCCCTCCACGATGGAGGTGGCGGAGACCAGGGTCAGCTTGGCCTTCTGCTGGAGCTCCGGGATGGTCACCGCGCCGCAGTTGCACATGGTGTGCCTGACCTTGGAGAGAGTCAGGGCCACGTTGTCGTGGAGGGAGCCGGCGTAGGGCACGTAGGAATCCACGCCCTCCTCAAAGGCCATGCCCTCCTTGCCGCCCACGTCGTAGCGCTGCCAGTTGCGGGCGCGGCTGGAGCCCTCGCCCCAGTACTCCTTCATGTAGTTGCCGCCGATGCTGACACGGCGGGAGGGGGACTCGTCGAACCGGGCGAAATACCGTCCCAGCATCAAAAAGTCCGCGCCCATGGCCAGGGCCAGGGTGAAGTGGTAGTCGTGGACAATGCCGCCGTCGGAGCAGACGGGGACGTAGACGCCCGTCTCTTGAAAATACCTGTCCCGCTCGGCGCACACGTCGATAAGGGCGGTGGCCTGGCCGCGTCCGATGCCCTTCTGTTCCCGGGTGATGCAGATGGAGCCGCCGCCGATGCCCACCTTCACGAAGTCCGCCCCGGCCTCGGCCAGGAAGCGGAAGCCCTCCGCGTCCACCACGTTGCCCGCGCCCACCTTCACGGTGTCGCCGTAGTGCTCGCGGATCCAGTTGATGGTCATCCGCTGCCACTCGGAGAAGCCCTCGGAGGAGTCGATGCACAGCACGTCCGCTCCGGCCTCGATGAGGGCGGGGACGCGCCTGGCGTAGTCCCGGGTGTTGATGCCCGCGCCCACCACGTATTTCTTACCCGCGTCCAGGAGCTCCAGGGGGTTTTCCTTGTGGGAGTCGTAGTCCTTGCGGAAGACGAAATAGATGAGTCCGCCGTCGTCGTCCACGATGGGCAGGGTGTTGACCTTGTGCTCCCAGATGATGTCGTTGGCCTCCTTGAGGGTGGTGGAGGCGGGGGCGGTGACCAGCTTGTCCAGGGGGGTCATGAAGCTCTCCACCGTCTCCTGGCCCGTCATGCGGGAGAGCCGGTAGTCCCGGCGGGTGACCATGCCCAGGAGCCTGCCGTTGGGGCCGCCGTCCTCGGTGACGGCCACGGTGCTGTGGCCCGTGCGCTCCACGATGGACAGCATCTCGTTCAGGGTGGCGGTGGGCTTGACGTTGGAATCGGAGATGACGAAGCCCGCCTTGTAGGCCTTGGCGCGGGCCACCATGGCGGCCTGATCCTCCACGGTCTGGGAGCCGTAGATGAAGCTGACGCCGCCCTCCCGGGCCAGGGCCACGGCCATTCTGTCGTCGGAGACGGCCTGCATGATGGCGGAGGTCATGGGGATATTCATGGAGATGGCCGGCTCCTCGCCCTTTTTGAACTTCACCAGGGGCGTTTTGAGACTCACATTGTCCGGCACGCAGTTGGGGCTGGAGTAGCCGGGAACCAGCAGATACTCGCTGAAGGTGCGGGACGGTTCGCTGTAATAATACGCCATAGTTTCTCCTCCGTTTTTCGTTCATATTGGTGGTAGAATAACACCTTTTGACCCCTTCTGTCAACCGTTTTCTCTCTGAATTTAAAAGGTGAATCGCCGGATAACTCCGGCGTTTTCGCCAAAGCTCCTATCGCCGTGCATGATTTGCGAAGGACGTGAAAAAATAGGATCGAAATACAAAGACAGCGGGTGAAAACTATGGCATCAAAACTGATGGGAAAACAGACCTTTGCCCTTCAAAATCCCCCCTCCTTCGCCGGGCACGCCTGCGTGGTGGGGAAAAAGGAGGGCGACGGGCCCCTCCGGGACAGCTTCGACTTCATCAGCGAGGACTCCTTTCTGGGCGAGAAGACCTGGGAGAAGGCGGAGAGCGCCCTGGTGAAAAAGGCGTCGGGCCTGGCCCTCTCCAAGGCGTCCCTGTCCAACGCCCAGATCAACTGCGTCTTCTGCGGCGACCTGCTCAACCAGTGCGTGGGCACCACCTTCGGGGTGCGGGACTCCAACATCCCCCTGTTCGGCGTCTACGGCGCCTGCTCCACCATGGCCGAGAGCCTGGCCCTGGCCGCCCTCACCATCGACGGGGGCTTCGCGGACACGACCATGGCGGTGACCAGCTCCCACTTCTGCTCCGCCGAGCGACAGTTCCGCACGCCGCTGGAGTACGGCGGCCAGCGTCCGCCCTCCGCCCAGTGGACGGTCACCGGCTCCGGCGCGGCGGTGCTGACGGCGGAGGGGCCCGGGCCCTATGTGACCCATGTGACCCCCGGCCGGATCGTGGACAACGGCGTCACCGACGCCAACAACATGGGCGCGGCCATGGCCCCGGCGGCCTACGACACCCTTCGCCAGCACTTTGAGGATCTGTCCGTGGGCCCGGAGGCCTACGACCTTATCGTCACCGGCGATTTGGGCGCCATCGGCAGCGAGATCCTGTGCGATTTCTTCGCCGCCGACGGCGTGGACATCGCCCAGCGGCACACCGACTGCGGCCTTCTGATCTTCGACCGGAAAAAGCAGGACGTCCACGCCGGCGGCTCCGGGTGCGGGTGCGCCGCCACCGTGCTGTGCGGATATCTGCTGAACGGGATGCGGGAGGGCCGCTGGAACAGGATCCTGTTCACCGCCACGGGGGCCCTGCTCTCGCCCACCACCACCATGCAGGGGGAGAGTATCCCCTCCGTGGCCTGCGCGGTGGCCATCTCCAGGACGAAATGAGGAGGAAGCTATGAATTTCGACATCATGCAGTACGTCAGGGCCTTCGCGGCCGGCGGGGCGCTGTGCGTCATCGGACAGATCCTCATCGACAAGACGAAGCTCACCCCGGCCCGGATCCTCACCGCCTTCGTGGTGGCGGGGGTGGCGCTGGGGGCGTTGGGCCTCTACCAGCCCTTCGCCGACTGGGCCGGCGCCGGGGCAACGGTGCCCCTGACCGGCTTCGGGAACAACCTGGCAAAGGGCGTCAAAAAGGCCGTGGAGGAGAAGGGCCTTCTGGGGGCCTTCACCGGCGGCTTCACCGCCGCCGCGGGCGGCGTCGGCGCGGCGGTGTTCTTCGGGTATCTTGTCAGCGTCATCTTCAAGCCCGGGGACAAGAGCTAAAATGTCGTAAAAGTCCTGACGGACTTTTACGACAAGGGGAACGTGCGGACGATTTTCTCTGAATTTTGCGAAATTCAGAGAAAACCGCCCTGCTGTCGCCCTGCGCGCACGCAGAGCGCACACTTGTGCGACAAAAGGGATTTTTCCCGACGCGCATGTCGCCGGGAAAAATATTGAATTTGAGTTTTTTAATAAGCTGCGGCGGCCCGGCGGTAGGCCCTTGCATTTTTCCCGATTTGTGCTATACTTGGCAAAGACAGAGAAAACGGAGGGATCGCCTATGACCTGGGAGGAGCTTGAAAGAGCGGCAAAGGGGTGCCAAAAATGCGCCCTGTGCCAGACGCGCACCAATCTTGTGTTCGGCGTGGGCGTCCGGGACGCCCGGGTGATGTTCGTGGGCGAGGGCCCGGGGGAGAACGAGGATCTCCAGGGCGAGCCCTTTGTGGGCCGGGGCGGCCAGCTTCTGGACGTGATGCTGACGCTCATCGACCTGGATCGACACAGGAACATATACATAGCCAACATCGTCAAGTGCCGTCCCCCCAAAAACCGTGACCCCCTGAACATCGAGCAGGAGGCATGTATCGGCTGGCTCCGGGCGCAGATGGAGCTGATACGGCCCCGAATCGTGGTGTGCCTGGGGCGCATCGCCGCCCAGGTGCTGATCAAGCCCGACTTCAAGATCTCCCAGGAGCACGGGAAATTTTTCGACGTGGACGGCGTGCAGTACACCGCCCTCTACCACCCGGCGGCCCTGCTGCGGGATCCCCGGAAAAAGCCGGACACCTTCGTGGATTTAAAGGCCCTCCAGGCCAGGATCCGGGAGCTGTGCCCGGAGACTTACGCACAGGCGTAGCGCGGAAAAGGAAATCCAACTATGGAAGAACTGAGAAAAACCGTTCCCGGCGACGAGCCGGGGCTGATGCAATTGTGGCGCGGCGTCTTCGGGGACGGCCGGGAGCGCCTGGACGCCTTCTTTGAAAAGCTCTACACCCCCGGCATGGCCCGGGCGTATCTGGTGGACGGGGAGATCGTCTCCGCCGCCTACATCGTGAAGCTGGGGGACTTTATGTCCGAGGGCGCCTGGACGCCCTGCCGGATCGTCCACGCCCTGGGCACCCACCCGGCGTACCGGGGCCGGGGCTACGGCGGCAAGGTGCTGGCCTGTGCCGTGGAGGAGGCCACCCGCAGCGGCCTGGGGGCCGTCTGCCTCCCTGAGCCGTCCCTGCGCCCCTGGTTTGAAAAGCACGGCTTCCGGCCCGCCTTCGGCGCGGTGATCCAGGACTGCGCCGATGTGGAGCTTCCCCTTCACGGCAGCGCCGTCCTGGTGACGGTGCGGGGGTACGCCGCCCTCCGGGAGGAGCTTCTCCACGGGCGGGAATATATCGACGTGGATCTGCGCGCCCTGGAGTACCGGGAGCAGCTGTGCCGGCGCTCCGGCGGCGGCCTCTACTACCTGATCTCCGACGGCGTCCGGTGCTGTGCCGCCGTGGAGCGGGAGGGGGAGCGGGCCCTCATCCGTGAGCTGATCGTCCCCTCCGGCAGTATCTACAACGCCGCCGCCCTGGTCTCCCGGGCCGTGGGCTGCAGCCGCTTTACCTACTGGACGCTGCCCCGGCCGGGGGACGCCGCCGCCCCCTCCGCCCTGCTCCACATAGATTCCCTGAAGGCCCCGGCGGGCCCAGCTTGGTTTGGCCCGGGGCTGGACTGATTTAATGAACGAAATTTAAAACGAGATTTAACACTTTCGAAACACAACGCTGTTTTTCTTTTAAAAGATTTGGGGTATGATATTTCCATACCGCAGATAATTCACCTTTTTCATTTTATCCTCTTTTTCTATCGACCGGAGCCCTGACGGGCTCCGGTCCCTTTTTGTGGGCGCCGCGGGCGGCCAGGAGAGAGGGTGCCCCTGCGGGTGCGTATCGATCGGATGCTGCGGCATTCGGCCGATTCGGAAAAAAGGGGAGCGCTTCAGCGCTCCCCTTAGATTCTGTTTACGCCCCCAGCTCCACGGTGCCGCTCATGGGCAGGAGCAGGAAATAGGTCTTGCCGGTGCCCAGGGCCACGGGGGTGCCGTCGGTGTAGGTGAAGGTAAAGAAGCCGGTGCGGGAGTCCCGCGACCACTGGATATCCCTGGCCACGCCGTCCACCATGTATTTCCCGGTGCCGGTGCCCGTCAGCTCCGCCTCCCGGCGGCCCTTGTCGTCGTCGTTCAGTACGTAGATCTTGGCGTTCAGGGCGATGATATTGCGCACCTTCACGGTGTCCTTGACGGCGGTGTCGCCCATAAAGCCGCCGAACTGGCTGACCAGGTACTGCCCGCTCTCCGGGTCGTAGGTGAAGCCGGTGGTCTTGGCGCTTTTGCCGGAGCCGAAGTGGGCGGTGACCGTGACGGCCCGGTCGCCGGTGCGCTCCGTCTCGTCGTCAAAGGTGAAGGGCGCGGTATAGCCCTCCTTGTGCTCCGTGCGCAGCTTGTATTTTTCGGCGTAGCCGGCCAGCTCCGTGGTCTCCACCACCAGGGCGTGGACGGTGCCAAAGGTGGATTTCCGGTAGGCGTCCCGGTGGAAGGTCTCGCCGCTGCCGTTGACCCCGTCGATGCGATCCACCTTGTACTTCTGGAAGAAGGTGTAAGCCCCGGGGCTTCCCCCGGCGTGTATGTAGATGGCGTCCAGACCCAGGGCCATCTCCGCGAAATATTCCCGGGAGGAGCGCACGCCGCCCAGGATCTCCATGCCGTCAAAGTCCTCGTAGATGCCCATCAGGCGGGTGATGTTCCCCTCCGCCAGGATCTCGAAGATCATATCCGCCGCCGTGATGCCCGTCTGGGGCGCGGCGCCCTTGATGTTGTCGAACATGACGGCCCAGGGGCGGCGGGCGGAGATGTCCTCCTCCACCTCCAGATTCGTCAGGGGGCTTCTGGGCTTGGGCGGCTCCGGGGACGCGGTGTCCTCGGGGGGCTCGGTGGGGGGTTCCGTCTCCGGGGGCGCGGTGTCCTCGGGGGGCTCGGTGGGCGGCTCCGTCACCGGGGGCGCGGTGTCCTCCGCGGTGTCGCCGGTGGGGGGCGTGGTGTCCTCCCCGCGCTTTAAGGAGCCCAGGGTCATCACCAGCGCGACGGCGGCGATGGCGACGGCCGCCACAACGCAGATCACGATCCATACGGTCTGCCGCCCGCCGGGGCCGCCCCGGCCTGCGCGTCTGTTCCCCGTCTTTTTCTCTCTATTCACTGTCGGCATAGATCTGCCTCCGTTTCTGTAGGATTCTTCCACCGCCCTATTGTACCGCTTTTTTATTGTTATGTCAACTTCAAAACGCCGAAAATAAGAAAATACTTGTTAAGCGGTCCCGGGTCGTGTATAATCAGAGCAGGAAAACAGCAGAAGGAGGCGTCAAGGTGGAAAATCGGCTTGGTTTTATTCACAGCGAGATGGAGCTGAAGGTACTCATCCTGTTCATTCTCCGCCGTCTGCCGGAGCGGGCGGCCTTTGAGGAGCTGACGGACATGACGCTTCTCACCGACGGGGCCATCGACTATTTCGACTTCACCCAAAGCCTGTCGGATCTGGTGGACACGGAGCACGTGAGCCTGACGGAGGACGGCTATCTCATCACCGAGAAGGGGCGGGTCAACGGCGAGACCATGGAGAGCTCGCTGCCCTACTCCGTCCGTGTCCGGGCGGAAAAGGCGGCCTCCACCCTGGCCAATCTCCAGCGCCGGCGGAGCATGATCACCGCCAGCCACGAGATGCGCAACCGGGGCGGCTTCACGGTGAAGCTGAGCATGTCCGACGGCCTGGGGCCCATCCTGTCCCTGGAGCTGCTCACCGGCGACGATAAGCAGTCCGAGCAGATCGAGGAGAATTTCAAGAAAAACGCCGAAAAGCTCTACGGCAGGATCGTAGAGCTGCTGATGGAGGGGCAGTAGGGGCCGCCTTGCCCCGGCGGGGGGTTTATTTTTATAAGGTTTCCGCCCTTATAGGGCGGAGGAGATTTGCTTTCTCCTCTTTTGTTGCCTTTTCTCCTTTTGAAAATCCAAGAGGAGAAAGCAAATTCCCGTCCGCCGTTAAGGCGGACAACCTTATTCCCCCCGCCGGGGCAAGGCGGACACCTTATTTCAAGCCCTTCCGCTTCTTTACCGCCTCCGTCAGGATATACTCGATCTGGCCGTTGATAGAGCGGAAATCCTCCTCCGCCCAGGCGGCCAGCTCGCTCCAGAGGGTGACGGACAGCCGCAGCGGCACCTGCTTTTTGGCCGATTCCTTCGCCTTCAGCTCCCGCTCCAGGGCCTCAATGCGCTCCAATCTCTCCCGCAGGGCCTGTTCGCGCTCCTCGGGGGTCATCAGTAGAGGCTCCCGGAGTTGACGATGGGCTGGGCGTCCTTGTTGCCGCACAGCACCACCAGGAGGTTGGACACCATGGCGGCCTTGCGCTCCTCGTCCAGATTCACCACCTCGTCCTCGTTAAGGCGTTCGATGGCCATTTTCACCATGCCCACGGCCCCGTCCACGATCTTCTGGCGGGCGGCGATGATGGCCACGGCCTGCTGGCGCTGGAGCATGGCGGCGGCGATCTCCTCGGCGTAGGCCAGGTGGGTGATGCGCACCTCCTCGATGGAAAGGCCGGCGGGGGCCACGCGCTTTTGCAGCTCGTCGCGCATCATGTCCGCGATCTCGATAGCGGAGGAGCGCAGAGTTTTCTCCTTCACGCCGTCGTCGTCATCGTCGTCGTCAAACACGTCGTAGGGATAGAGCCGGGCGATGTTGCGGATGGTGGAGTCGGTCTGGATGTTCAAAAACTCCTGAAAGTTCTCCACGGCGAAGGCCGCCAGAGTGGGGTTCTCCACGTGCCAGATCACCACCGCGCCGATGATGATGGGGTTGCCCAACACGTCGTTGACCTTCTGCTTCTGGTTGTTCAGGGTCTGGGTCTTGAGGCTGATGCCCTTGCCCACGCCCACGGAGACCGCGGCGGTCTTGCCCTCCGCCTGCATCTCCTTGCTCTTGGCCTGGGCGGCGCCGAGGGCCGCGTTGTAGGTGGGGCTGAAGGAGACGGCGAAGGGGTTGACATAATAAAATCCGCTCTTCTTCACCGTGCCGTAATACTGGCCGAACAGCGTGAAGACCCGGGCCTCGTTGGGCTTGACGATCTTCAGGCCCGCCATCAGGACGGGGCAGAGAACCGTGGTCAGGAAGCCCACGATCATCACCAGGAAGCCCAGATCCGTCCAGGCGGCCAGCCCCACGCCAAAGACTATCAGCACTATCCCCAGTACGACCCCCGCCAGCAGCAGGAGCAGCATAAGGCCGCCGGACTTGGGGTGGAGCTCTTTTTCTTTGATATCCGTTTTCATAGGGTTTTCCTCCTTTTAACTTATGTGATATCATAATGATATCATTCCAATATCCGCCTGTCAAGGGGAAAACCGGAAAAATACGAAAAAAATGTCAGACCCCCAGCAGGCGGCACAGGGCCTCCGGGGTCTCGGCGGTCATGACGGCCCCGGCGCTCTCCAGCTCCTCCCGGGTGCCGTAGCCCCAGAGGACGCCGGCGGTGCGGATGCCAAAGGCGGCGGCCCCCTCCACGTCGTACTTGCGGTCGCCCACCATCAGGGTTCTGGAAAGGTCGGTGACGGGCAGGGTGTCCAGGATATACCGGATCACGTCGGCCTTCTCCACCCGGCCCAGGGTGATCTCGGAGCCGGCCATAAAGTCGAAATACCGGCTCAGGCCGAAGTGCTCCATGACGATATCCACGCCCTTCTGCCACTTGGAGGAGGCCACCACCAGCCGCTTCCCGGCCCGTTTGCACCGGGCGAGCATCTCCTCCACGCCGGGGTAGACGCTGTTCTCAAAAATGCCCTTGGGCAGGTAGTACTCCAGGTAGTACTGCATGATCTCGTCGTACCGCTCCAGGGGCACGCCGTAGGTGACGGTGAAGGAGGTTCTCAGCGGGGGGCCCACCACCTGCTTCAGCTCCTCGTGGCTCTCCGGCTCGATGCCAAAGGCGCTGAGAGCGTGGTGGAAGGAGTTCATGACGCCGGGGGCGGAGTCGGTGACGGTGCCGTCCAGGTCGAAAAGAAGGGTGTCATATACAGGCATGGTCATACCTCACAGCTTCTTGATAAAGGGGCCGGCGGCCTTGAGCATCAGGCGCTTGGCCGTCCCGGCGAAGTCCACGGTCAGCAGGGCGTCGCCGGGCATTTTGGTAATCTGGGTCACCGTGCCCTGGCCGAACACCTTGTGGCGGATGATATCCCCCGGGGCCAGCTCCGGGAGTGCCGGCCCTGTGGGGGCGGGCGTCACCGGGCGCCTGGGCGCGGGGCTGGCGGGGGCTTTTTTGACGGTGACGGGGGGCTGGCCCCGGTCAAAGGAGCCGCCCCGGGGGCTCTGGGCGGCGCGGCCCCAGGCCGGTTCCCCGGCGCTCCGGCGCTCCCGGTACTCGTAGTCCATATACTCCGGATCCGGCTCGCGGATCCAGCCGTCCCGGGCCGGCAGCTCCGGCTTGTCGATGTGCTCGTCGGGGATCTCCTCCACGAACCGGGAGACGGAATTGGAGGTGGTGCGGCCAAAGAGCATCCGCCTCTGGGCGGCGGTGAGGGTCAGCCGCTTCTTGGCCCGGGTCAGGGCCACGTAGCACAGCCTGCGCTCCTCCTCCATCTCCTCCGGCTCGCCGATGGTGCGGGCGGTGGGGAAGATGCCGTCCTCCATCCCGGCGATGAACACCCAGGGGAACTCCAGCCCCTTGGCGGCGTGGACGGTCATCATCACAACGCTGTCCTCCCCCGCCTCCAGGCTGTCAAGGTCTGTGTACAGGGCGATCTCGTCTAAAAAGCCCGCCAGGGAGGGCGTCTCGGCCCGGGAGGCGTAGGAGACGATGTTGCTCTTCAACTCCTTGATGTTGTCGATCCGGGCCAGGGCTTCGTCGGAGTCCCCCAGGGCCGCCAGGTACCCGGTCTTGTCCAGCATGGCGTCGTAGAAGTCCTCTAAAGGCAGCTCCCCGGCCAGCTTCCGCAGCTCCATCAGGAGCAGGATAAAGCCCGTCAGCTTCCCCGCCGCGCTTTTCAGCTCCGGGTAATTGGCCGCGTCGGCGGCGATGTCCAAAAGGGGCCTGCCCTTCCCGGCGGCGATGGCGCGCAGGCGCTCCACGGTGGCGGCGCCGATGCCCCGGGGCGGGTTGTTGATGATCCGCAAAAGCCGCAGATCGTCCGCCGGGTTGTGGATGACGCTGAGATAGGCGGTGATGTCCTTGATCTCCATGCGGTCGAAGAACCTGGTGCCCCCCACCACCCGGTAGGGGATGCTCATGCGCTTGAAGGCGTACTCCAGCCGGTTGGACTGAGCGTTCATCCGGTAGAGCACCGCGAAGTCCCCCCAATGCATCCCGGCGGCCACGCCGTCCACGATCCGGGCGGCTATGTAGGCGGCTTCGGCGTCGTCGTTCTCCGCCAGATACAGCTTCAACCGCTCTCCCGCCCCGGCGTCCGTCCACAGGTTCTTGCCCCGGCGCTCATGATTATTGCGGATGACGCTGTTGGCCGCCTCCAGGATGTGGCCCGTGGAGCGGTAATTCTGCTCCAGCTTGATGATCCGGGCGTCCTGGAAGCGCTTTTCGAAGCCCAGGATATTCTCGATGGTGGCGCCCCGGAAGCGGTAGATGCTCTGGTCGTCGTCGCCCACCACGCAAATGTTCCGGGTCCGGCCCGCCAGGTAAGAGGCAAGCATGTACTGCAGGGCGCTGGTGTCCTGATACTCGTCCACCAGCACGTATTGGAATTGCCTCTGCCACCGCTCCCGCACCTCCGGGCAGTCGTGGAAGAGCTTGACGGTGTAGAAAATGAGGTCGTCAAAATCCAAAGCGTCGGCGGAGAGCAGCCGCCGGGAATACATGGTATACGCCTGGGCGACAGCCTTTTTCCGGGGGTCGAAGCCCTTTTCCGCGGCGGCGGCGTAGTCGGCGGCGGAGAGGAAGCTGTCCTTGGCGCGGCTGATCTCCGAAAGGACGCTCTTCACCGGGAAGACCTTCTCGTCCATGTTCAGCTCCTTCAGCACCCGCTTCATCACCGCCTGGGAGTCGGCGGCGTCGTAGATGGCGAAGGAGGTGTCGATGCACAGGGCGTCGATGCTCCGCCGGAGGATCCGCACACAGGCGGAGTGGAAGGTCATGGCCCATACCTCCTCCGCGCCGGGGCCCAGCCGCGCCTGGAGGCGGCTTTTCAGCTCCCCGGCGGCCTTGTTGGTGAAGGTGATGGCGATGATCCGCCAGGGCTCCACCGGCTCTAAGGCGCAAAGCTCCCGGATCTCCGGGGCGGGGGGCGTCCTCTCCGCCACCGCCTTCTCCAGAAGGGCCAGCTCCGCCTCCCCCAGCTCCTTTGGCACCTCGTCGGAATCCGACGCCCTGCCGTAGCGTATGAGGTTGGCCACCCGGTCGATGAGCACCGTGGTCTTGCCGCTCCCGGCCCCGGCCAGCAGCAGCAGCGGCCCCTCCGTGGTCATCACGGCCTTGCGCTGCATGTCGTTGAGGCGGGCGAAATCCCGGGCGATCAGCTCCCGCCGGGCCGCCGCCACGCGTTTTTCCAATGCCTGTCTGTCCATAAAAATACCTGTCTTTTCTCGATTTGCTCCCCATTATACACCAGGAGCGGCGAAATGAAAAGAGGGAAAAAAGCAGGGAGGATTTTACAAATTCGCCGGTGCAGTATCGACTTCCCGAAAAATTTTCGTTAAACGCCGTACGTTCCGCGTCAGGGGCAGCCACGGGGGCGTTGGCTGGGGGACGGCGGGGACAGCGTGCCCGCGAAATAGCCGGGGTGGAGCTGTAGAAACCTCTGCGTCGCCATACGGCTTACTTGCTTGGGCGAGCTGGCGGGATAGGCCGCGCCGATCTCCTCCCGGAGCCGCCGCGTCTCCGCCTCATAGTCGAACTCCACCTGCTTGACCGCTTCTGTCTTGCCAGTTGAAGCTTTCCACACACTTTCCACACTCTCTCCACATGGTTTTCCACATGTTTTTCCACAGGCCGTGCCGGCGGGGGCGGGCGTGGACTTTTTCTTTTCTTGATTTTCTTTTTCCGTTTCCTTTTCCGTTTCTATTTCTATTTCTTTTTCTATTTCTGTTTCTGTTTCTATAGGCAATGCCGTGGCATTGCCGGCCCACCGCTTGCGGCTGATCTCGGCCTGACGCTGAGAATATTTTTTTCGCCGCTGGATCTCGAAATCCGCCCGCTCATTGTAATATCTCCCGTCCTCGTCTACGCTGAGCAGCCTCATGAGATTGTTGGACAGATAGCCTACGGCAGTCTCCATCGCCTCCAGCTCCAGATGGCCGTGCTGCTGCTGAAGGCAGATGAGGGTGATGAACTGTCCGCGCTCCTCCATGGACAGAAGATATGTAGCGCTGAGAAAGTCCGATGTGTATAAAAGCATCGCCGGGTCTTTCAAAAACCGTCCCTCCTTTGGACTCGTTTTATTGGATGCTGGCATTATACCACAAACGAAGTATATTGTCAAGAGGAATACTTAAAAAAGATTAAATAATTTTTAGATAAAGCAACATCCCCGGTTGGGGGCGTTTTTTTAAATTTTCCTGTTGACAAAGCGCGACTATTGTGATAGTCTATCCATAGGATGACTATTGCAATAGTAACATCATGCCCTGTCCAAAGGGGCACAGGAGGGAAGCACAATGGAAAGACTGTATGAATCGGAGCTTCGGGTGATGGAGCCGCTGTGGGAGGAGGGGGAGCTGTCCGCCGGTCAGCTGACCCGGAGGCTCAACGCCTCCTGCGGGTGGAACAGGAACACCACCTACACCGTCATCAAGAAGCTGGTGGACAAGGGCCTGGTGGAGCGCCGGGAGCCCGGATTTATCTGCCGGGCGCTGGTGAGCCGCCAGCAGGTACAGCGGCGGGAGACGGAGGGGCTCATCGACCGGTTTTTCGGCGGCTCCAAGACCGCGTTCCTGTCGGCCTTCCTCTCGGAGGAGCTGACGGAGGACGAGGCCCGGGAGCTCCGGGAGCTGGTGGAAAAGCTCAGGTGACCGTATGGGACAGCTTTTGGAAAATACGCTGCTGGGCGGCGTGATGATCCTGGCGGCGGCGCTGCTGCGGCGGGTACTGCGGGGGAGGCTGAGTCCCCACGTGTCGCTGCTGCTGTGGGCGCTGTGTCTGGCGCGGCTGATGACGCCGGTCCCTCTTACGGGCTCCCTGTCCCCCTACGGGCCGGCCATCCGGCAGGCGGAGACGGCGATCCGGTGGGAGGCGTATGTCCCCGCCGCCCCGGGGGCGGCCTGGGCGGAGGCTCCTGCCGCCGCGCCGGGGTCCTGGGAGCAGGACGCGGCTTCCGCCCCCGCGCGGGATCTGTCCGGCGCTGTCCGGGCGGTCTGGGGGGCTGTGGCGGCGGCGCTGGCGGTGCTGGCGGCGGCGGTCTGGCTCCGCTCCCGGCGGCGGATCCTGGCTGTGCCCCTGGCGGAGGAGAGGCCGGAGGGCGTGCTCCCGGCCCGGGCGCGGCTCCGGGTGGGGCATATCCCCGGCGCGCCGCTGACCTTCGGCGTGGCCCGGCCGGACGTGGTGCTGACGCCGGAGCTTCGGGGGGAGGCGTACCGGTATGTGCTGGCCCATGAGGCGGCGCATGTGCGGCGGGGGGACAACCTGTGGCATTACGCCGCCGCTCTGGCGGTGTGCGTCCACTGGTTCAACCCGGCGGTGTGGCTGATGGCGGCGCTGCTGCGGCGGGACGTGGAGCTCTCCTGCGACCGCTCGGTGCTGGCCGGGGCGTCCGGGGACATCCGGGCGCGGTACGCCAACGCCGTCATAAGCCTGTCGGCGGCCCCCCATGGGACGGCCTTCGCCTCCGGGTTTGCCCGGAGAAAAACAAGAGAAAGGATCGTATCCATTATGAAATACAAAAAAATCACCGCGGCGGGGATCCTGGCGGCGGTACTGGCGGTGTGCGCCGTGGCCGCGCTGGCCCTGACGCCGGTCAGAGCGGACAGGGCCGGGGGAAAGGAATTCATACTCTCCGCCCGGGGCGCCGGGGAAATCGAAAGCGGTCAGCTGCGCTACCGCGTGAAGCGCGCCTGGACGGCCTATGACGCGGGCGCGATCCCGGCGGGGAAATTCAAGCCCTATTGCAACTTAGATCTGAGCCTTCTGAAGGGCGGCCAGGGCGACCCCGTGACCTGCTGGACCGAGGGCGGCACGCCCACCTTCCTCCGGGAGGACGGCTCCTTTGACGAAGGCGTGTATATGGTCTTCGTGGAGCTGGAGATCATCAACGAGGACTGCTCCACCCGGATAATCGACGGCACCGGCCCCTGCACCACGGGGTATCTGACAGACCCGTATCTCTTTGGAGGCCAATACCTTCTGGAGCTGACGGAGGCCGGGAACCCGGGCAGGACTTACGAGCCCAGCTTCTACTCCTTCTACGGGGAGGGCTTCGACCCGGAGGGCCTGGATATCCGGGGGTACAACTTTGCCGACGCGTGTCTGGCCTTCCGGCTGGAGCCGGGGGAGACGCGCACCGTGACCCTGGGGTATTTGATCTCCGATAACATGGGCGCGGCGCTGCCGGAGCCGTCGCTCCTTCTGGCAAGGCAGGTGACCGGAAGACCCTATGGGGCGGAGCTGACCCCGCTGCCGGGCGTCACCGCCTCGGAGGTGGGGATGGATCTTGCGGAGGTCAGAAACGGGATCGCCGGCCTTCAAAGGATCATCAGAGCGCTGCAAAAGGGCAAAGGCTGCGGCCCCGCCGCTATTTAAACTGACGGGCCGCCCTTCCGGGCGGCCCGTCACCGTAAAAACCATCTTGACAATCCGGCTATAACGCTCTATAATGAGGGTGGAGACCGTTTAGCGGTGCCAGTCACATTGAGCTTACATTACCATGAGCCGGGGTTGCGGCCCCAAACCCACAGAGTGAGCCGTCTGTTCCAGCAGACGGCTCACTTCTTTTTCCTGTCGCGCAAGTACAGCACTAAGGAGATTATGCTGGCCAGGGAGCCAAAAAAGCCCACAAGACTCAGCAGCATCGATAAAGTGATATGTACCAGCCTCCCCTCAGGAATATTTCCCGCGAAAGCTGTCACACGCCTCCATTCCGCTCGCGCGGGATGCCAGGCACCGCCTTTTTAACCGCCCCGTTTTAAAGGAACGGAGATCTCCAGTCCGGGTGCTCCCGGACCCTCCCCACCGGGGAAGCCCATGCCGTTATTATACGGCTATGGGCATATTTTGTCAATCACGGCTGCGGCTTTGCCGCCATTTAAATGAACGGTTGACCGGTTACGAATTCCCGGTACAAAAATGCCGCCCATCTTCCGATGGGCGGCGTTGCCGTCTTTATGGGCTTTACAGCAGGGTCACGCCGGAGTAGGCGCACTCGCGGATGGTGTTGTCGTCCCAGATGCTGGCCTGGACTTCGCCCACGTGGGCCTTCTTCAAAAGCAGCATACACAGGCGCGACTGGCCGATGCCGCCGCCGATGGTCAGGGGCAGGCGGCCCTCCAGCAGCAGCTTGTGGAAGGTGAGCTTGCGCCGCCCGTCACAGCCCCGCTCGGTGAGCTGGCGGTCCAGGGACTCCGGATCCACCCGGATGCCCATGGAGCTGACCTCGAAGGCACAGCCCAGAAGGTCGTTCCAGAAGAGAATATCGCCATTCAAGTCCCAGTCGTCGTAGTCCGGGGCGCGGCCGTCGTGGATCTGGCCGGACTTGAGCTTCTTGCCGATCTGCATGATGAAGGCGGTGGGGTGCTCCTTCACATAGGCGTTCTCCCGCTCCTTTGGCGTCAGGTCGGGCCAGCGGTCCTCCAGCTCCTGGCTGGTGACGAAGCTGACGTCGGTGTCGATCCTGGCGTCCAGCACCGGGAAGACCTTCTGAAGCTCCGCGTTTGCCTCGGCGATGGCGGCCACGATCTCCCGGACGGTGCTTTTCAGGGTGTCAACGTTCCGGTCCTCCCGGGTGATGACCTTCTCCCAGTCCCACTGATCCACGTAGATGGAGTGGAGATTGTCCATGACCTCGTCCCGGCGGATGGCGTTCATGTCGGTGACGATGCCCGCCCCGGGCTGGAAGCCGTACCGGTGGAGCGCCATGCGCTTCCACTTGGCCAGGGAGTGGACCACCTGGCCCTCCTTGCCGCCGTCGGGGATGTCAAAGCTGACGGGCCGCTCCACGCCGTTCAGGTCGTCGTTGAGGCCGGTGCTGGCCTCCACAAACAGCGGCGCGGACACGCGCAGAAGATTGAGCCGCCGGCACAGGGCGTCCTCAAACGTCCTCTTGATCACGGCGATGGCCCGCTGTGTGTCGTAGATCCCCAGGCTGGGGCTGTACCCGGAGGGTATGTAAGCTTCCATGACAGATCACTCCCATAAACAAACTATGGGCTATTTTACTACGGTAAAAGGCAGAAGTCAAGTGAAAAAATGACGAAGGGGTCACCGCCTCCTCCGGCGGCGCAGGCGGGAGATAACTACGCAGGCCAGGAAGACGGCGGCGCAGGCGAGGCTCACCTTCCAGCCGAAGGAGAAGGCGGCGTTATGATAGCGCAGGGCCACGGCGTGCCGTCCCGCGGTGAGGGGCAGGGCGATCATGCAATCGCCCACCAGCACAGGCTCCACGGCCTCCCCGTCTACGAATGTCTGCCAGTTGCCGTCCCAGGGGACGGAGGTGTAGAGAAGCCCGTCCCGGTCGCAGTCGATGACGCCCTCCACGTGGGTGGAGTCGAAGTTCGTAAGCTCCAGCTGAGAGGCGGCAAGGACGGCGTAGGCCCGGTCAAAAAGCTCCTTGTCCAGCACGGCGGCCCGGACGGTCATGGAGCCCTTCAGGTTGGCGGAGACGTTCTGCCGCACCTCGATGACGTCCCCCGGCTCCACCTGGCACACCGCCAGGATCTGGGGCAGGTAGTAGTACTCGGCGTACTGCTCCTCGCCGTTTTTGTAGACCCGGAAGTTGTAGCGCCCGGAGAAGAAGACGTGCACGCACGCCAGGCCCGCCCTGTGGGCGGTGTAGCTGAAGGAGACGGCGCCGCTTTTGTCCCCGCCGGTGTAGGAGCAGTAGCGCCCGCCCACCTGGGCGGCCAGCTCGATGCCCTCCGTGGCCGTGATCTCCAGCTGAGAGGTGGGAATGGAGGAAAGGTACGTCCCCTCCACCCCGGAGGCGGCGGCCATCAGCTTGTTCTGGAAGGCGAAGGGGTCGCTCTCGTCGAAGAAGTCCATCTCGCCCAGGGCGCTCTCCGTTAGGAAGCCCAGAGGGAGGTAGTAATTATTTTCCAGTAAAATGGAGTTCCCCTCCCGGGCCACGGGGGTGAAATAGCCGCCGGTGGGTTCGTGGCCGGTGCGCTCCAGCAGGTATTTCAGGTTGAGGAACAGGTTGGCGGTGGGGGACGTCTCCTCGTAGCAGAAGCGGTTGTAGGTGTTCCGGGCCACGAAGCCCATGGCCCGCATGAACTCGGTGACCCGCAGATTGGCGGAGCTTGAGTAGACGGAGACGCCGTCAAAGCCGTTGAGGGCGCTGTCGTTGTGGGTCTGGGAGTGGGTGACGTCCGCCCGGTAAAAGAGGGTGTCCCGCTCCCGCTCCCGCATTTCGGCCACCACCGAGGCCGTGGCCGTGCCGCCCTGGGGGAAATCCGTGACGCCGTTGCCCGGGAACCAGCACCCGAAGCACACCAGCTGGGCCACCAGCTCCAGCCCCAGGATCACCGACAGCAGGACGGACACCGCCCGCTCCCCCAAAAACGGCTCCGGCGGCAGGACGGGGGGCGCGGCGGGCTCCTCCGGGCCGGTTTGGGGAAGCCCGGCGGTCATTTCGGGGCTTTCGGGGAGGATCTCGGGCATCTCGGGGAGGGTTTCGAAGAATTCGGGGGGAATTTCGGAGCTTTCGGGGAGAATTTCAGCCGTTTCGGGGAGATTTTCAGAGATTTCCTCATCCTCCTCCGGCTCGGGGCGGCGGCGCACCGTGCCCAGGAGCAGGGTGGCGAAGTAAAGAAGGAAGAAGACCGCGTTGTAGGCGAAGTATACCGGCTCGTCCCGGTGGTCGGAGCAGGCCAGCAGGAGGCAGGCCAGGACGCCGGCCAGGATCAGCTGCCAGGGCCGGAAGCGGGCCCGCCGGAGGTAGGCCGTGTAGGCCATATAGAGGAGGACGAAGCTGAAAAGGAAGCTGAACCGGTAGGGGAGCATGTTGGTGAAGTGGAAGCCGTGCCAGATGTAGTCCAGCTGCCGGATGATGAAGCTGACGGTGAAGAAAAGGAGCAGCGCCACACAGCACAGCTTGTCCCGGAGGCGCACCTCCCGGGCGGTGAGGAACAGGCAGGCCAGGAACACGGTGCCCACGCCGCAGTAGAGGTTGGGAAGGCCCTCCCGGAAGGTGGGCTCCAGGCCGCCGCCCAGGTTCCCGGCCGCCTGCCGCATGGCGTCCAGAAGGCCCCGCCAGGTGTTCTGGTCGGTGATGTTCAGCTGGAAGCCCTGGGGGAAGTTGTTGACGCTGGACTGGGTGTTTTGCAGGGCCGCCAGGGCGGGCAGCTCCAGAATGGCCGTCATGCCGATGGCCAGGACGGTGAAAAAGCCGATGCGCGCAAAATCCCGGAAGAACCGCCCGAAGCCCCGCCAGCGGCAGATCTCCAGGCAGAAGAACAGCAGGAGCACAAAGACGCAGGTGAAGAGGCCGATGTAATAGTTGAGAAAGACGGAGAGGAACAGGGTCACGGTGTAGAGGACGAATTTTTTGTCCCGCACCAGGGCCGCCGTCCCCAGGGCCACCAGGGGCAGGAGGGCGAAGGTGTCCAGCCACATGATGTTCCAGTGGTACCCCAGCGCCCAGGCGCACAGGGCGTAAAGCCCGCCGAACAGGGCCGTGGACAGGTCGTTCCGGCGGAAGTGCTTTTGGAGGAAGAGGGCGAAAAACAGGGAGGCCAGCCCCAGCTTCACGGGCGCGATCAGGGTGTAATAGTCCAGCAGGAAGCGCTCCGGCACCAGGACGGAGAGCAGATTCAGGGGCGAGGCCAGGTAGTAGGCGATAAGCCCCAGATAGTCCAGGCCCATCCCCACGGTCCAGGTGTAGAGGAGCCCCCGCCCCTCCCGCAGCGTCTGCCGGAAGGCCACAAAGAAGGGGTAATACTGGTAGTACATGTCCGAATACAGCATGTTGTAGGGCCCGAAGGGGATCCACCGCCGGGCCGCCATGACGATCAGCATCCCCGCGAAGGGCAGGAGAAAGGCGATGGCCAGGGTATTGACTTTTTTTCGTTTCCGCGCCGGAGGCTTCATGGGCTCGCCCCTTTTTCTGAAAATCGTCCTCTATTGTACCACCAAAAAGGGCGGCGGTAAAGAGGATTTGTGTGAACAAACGGCATATAACCATGTCGAAATTTCCCGCCGGATATGACGCTCCCCCTGAAAAAAAGGCACACCCGGCCCCGCCGCGCCATAGGATGGAGCGATAAGGAGGGATCTTTTTGCTTATTCATATCGTCAGGCGCGGCGACACGCTCTATTCCATCGCCCGCCGTTACGGCGTCAGCGTGGCGCGCCTGCGCTCCGACAACGGCCTCACCGAGAACCAGACCCTGGTGGTGGGGCAGGCGCTGATCGTCACGCTCCCGTCCCGGACGTACACCGTGCGGGAAGGGGACACGCTCACGTCCATCGCCGGCAGGCTGGGCCTGACCGTCGTCGAGCTCATCCAGAATAACCCGGAGCTGGCCCTGAACAGCGTCCTCCGGCCGGGACAGGTGCTGACCGCCGGCTTTCAGGGCGGGAAGCTCCGCCGGATCGTCACCCTGGGCTACGCCTATCCCACCATCCGGCGGGACATCCTGCGCCGTGCCCTGCCGTTTCTCACGTATCTGGCCGTGTTCTCCTACGGCTTCACCGAGTCCGGGGCCCTGATCCCGGCGGACGACGCGGCCCTGCTGGCGGCGGCCGGGGAGTTTCGCGCCGCGCCCATCCTGGTGTTCTCCAGCCTGGACGAGTCCGGCGGCTTCTCCACCGCCCGGGCCTCCCGGCTCTTCAACGACCCCCAGCTCCAGGAGACGGTGCTGGGGAATCTCCGGAGCACCATGGATCGGAAGGGCTACGCGGGGGTGGACATGGACTTTGAGTACATCGCCCCGGAGGACGCGGAGGGCTACCAGGCGTTTTTGCGCCGGGCCGTGGCGGTGATGGGCCCCGCGGGGTACACCGTCAGCGTGGATCTGGCCCCCAAGACCACCGCCGGCCAGCAGGGCCTCCTCTATGAGGCCCACGACTACCCGGCCATCGGCGCTATCGTGGACAGGGTGCTGCTGATGACATACGAGTGGGGCTACACCTACGGCCCGCCCATGGCGGTGGCGCCCCTGAACCAGGTGCGTCAGGTGGCGCGCTACGCCGTCAGCGAGATCCCGGGGGAGAAGATCCTCCTGGGCGTGCCCAACTACGGCTACGACTGGACGCTCCCCTACGAGCAGGGCGTCTCCCGGGCGGAGAATATCGGCAATCAGGGCGCGGTGCTCCGGGCCGCCCGCTACGGGGCGGAGATCCAATTCGACGAGACGGCCCAGTCGCCCTTTTTCGAGTATTACACCGGCGGGAAGAAGCACATCGTCTGGTTCGAGGACGTGCGCAGTATCCAGGCCAAGCTGGCCCTGGCCGACGAATTCGGCCTCCTGGGCGTGGGCTACTGGAACATCATGCGCGCCTTCAACCAGAACTGGGCCCTCCTCGCCGCGAGGTATGATATTGCCAAGGTGGTGTGACGGGCCGACGTATTCCCGGCGCGTACGGGATCGTTGGACGAAAAAAACGGGGAATTTGAAAATCCATGCGTAAGACGGCGGGCCGCCTCTCTTGGCGGCCCACATGCGTTTAAAGGGAGAATATCGGGTTTTCGAGACATCCGTCTTTTTTTCATTCCCCCCCTTGACAAATACCCCGGTGGGGTATATAATACATAAAAATACCGGGAGGGGGTATTCTGAGATCATGAACTGCGACAGGGACTGCAACTGCTGCCACAAGACCAAGGAACGGCCGGCGGAGGAGGTGGCGGCGCTGATCAACCGTTTAAACCGCGTGGAGGGCCAGATCCGGGGGATCCGGGGGATGGTGGAGCGCGGCGCCTACTGCCCGGATATCCTGACCCAGGTGGCGGCGGCCGGCGCCGCCCTCAACGGCTTCACCAGGGAGCTGCTGGCCAACCACATCAAGACCTGCGTGGCCGGCGATATCCGGGCCGGTCATGACGAGACCATAGACGAGCTGGTGGAGCTTCTGCGGAAGCTGATGAAATGAGGCGATAAATATGGTACAGTATAATGTTACCGGCATGTCCTGCGCCGCCTGTCAGGCCAGGGTGGAGAAGGCCGTCTCCGCCGTCCCCGGCGTCACGGGCTGCGCGGTGAGCCTGCTGACCAATTCCATGGGCGTGGAGGGCACGGCGTCGGAGGAGGCCGTCATCAAGGCCGTGGAGGATGCCGGCTACGGCGCCAGCCGCAAGGGGAGCGGCGCCAAAAGCGCCCCCGCCGCCGGGGAGGACGCCCTCCGGGACCGGGAGACGCCGGCGCTGATCCGCAGGCTTTGTTGGTCCGTGGGCTTTGTGCTGGTGTTGATGTATTTCTCCATGGGCCACATGATGTGGGGCTGGCCCGTGCCGGACTTTTTTGAGGGCAACCACGTGGCGATGGGGCTTCTTCAGCTGCTCCTGGCCGCCGCCGTCATGGTCATCAATCAGAAATTTTTCATAAACGGCTTCAAGGGCCTTGTGCACCGGGCGCCCAATATGGACACCCTGGTGGCCCTGGGGTCGGCGGCCAGCTTCGGCTGGTCCACCTTTGTGCTCTTCCGGATGACCCGCGCCCAGGCGGACGGGAATATGGACGCGGTCATGACGTATATGATGGACTTCTGGTTCGAGTCCGCCGCCATGATCCTGGCCCTCATCACCGTGGGCAAGACGCTGGAGGCCCGGTCCAAGGGCCGCACCACCGACGCCCTCAAGGCCCTGATGCGCCTGGCCCCCAAGACCGCCAGCGTGGAGCGGGACGGGCGGGAGACGGCCGTCCCCGTGGAGGACGTGCGCGTGGGCGATATCTTCCTGGTGCGCCCCGGCGAGAGCGTCCCCGTGGACGGGGAGGTGCTGGAGGGCCACAGCGCCGTCAATGAGGCGGCCCTCACCGGCGAGTCCATCCCCGTGGACAAGGCCCCCGGCGACAGGGTCAGCGCCGCCACGGTCAACGAGGCGGGGCTCCTGCGGTGCCGCGCCAGCCGGGTGGGGGAGGATACCACCCTCTCCCAGATCATCCGGATGGTCTCCGACGCGGCGGCCACCAAGGCCCCCATCGCCAAGATCGCGGACAAGGTCTCCGGCGTCTTCGTCCCGGCGGTGATCTCCATCGCCCTGGTGACGACAGCCGTGTGGCTGCTTATGGGGAGGCCCGTGGGCTACGCCCTGGCCCGGGGCATCTCGGTGTTGGTGATCTCCTGCCCCTGCGCCCTGGGGCTGGCCACCCCCGTGGCCATCATGGTGGGCAGCGGCGTGGGCGCGAAAAACGGCATTTTGTTCAAAACCGCCGTCTCCCTGGAGGAGACGGGCCGGGTGGAGATAGCGGTCCTGGACAAGACCGGCACCGTCACCTCCGGCGAGCCGGAGATCACGGACATCCGCCCGGCGGAGGGCATAACGGAGGCGGAGCTCCTGACCCTGGCCGCCGCCCTGGAGAAGGGGAGCGAGCACCCCCTGGCAAAGGCCGTCCTCCGGGGCGCGGGGGAACGGGGGATCGACCCGCCCCCGGTCACGGACTTCCGGGCCCTGCCCGGCAGCGGCGTCACGGCGTCTATGGACGGCGCGGCCCTCACCGGCGGGAGTCTGGCCTTTATAAGCGCCTCCCTAAAGCCGGATCCCGGGACGAATGAGGCCGCGGCGGCCCTCTCGGAGGCGGGCAAGACGCCCCTGCTGTTTGCCAGGGACGGGAAGCTTCTGGGCCTCATCGCCGTGGCGGACACCGTCAAGGCCGACAGCGCCGAGGCGATCCGGCAGCTGAAAAGCATGGGCATCCGCACGGTGATGCTCACCGGCGACAATGAGCGCACGGCAAAGGCCATCGGGGCGCAGGTGGGCGTGGATCAGGTCATCGCCGGCGTCCTGCCCGACGGCAAGGAGGCGGTGATCCGCAAGCTCCAGCGCCAGGGCAAGGTGGCCATGGTGGGCGACGGCATCAACGATGCCCCGGCCCTGACCCGGGCGGACGTAGGCATCGCCATCGGGGCCGGCACGGACGTGGCCATCGAGGCCGCCGACGTGGTGCTGATGAAGAGCGCCCTTTCCGATGTGCCCGCCGCCATCCGCCTGAGCCGCGCCACCCTGCGGAACATCCACCAGAACCTGTTCTGGGCCTTCTTCTACAACGCCATCGGCATCCCCCTGGCCGCCGGGGTGTTCGTGGGCCTGGGCCTGACCCTGAACCCCATGTTCGGCGCGGCGGCCATGAGCCTTTCCAGCTTCTGCGTGGTGTCCAACGCCCTGCGGCTCAACCTTGTGAAAATTCGTGACGCCCGTCACGATAAGAAAATCAAACCGAAATCCAAAAAGGAGGAAAAAACCATGGAAAAAACACTGAAGATCCAGGGCATGATGTGCCCCCACTGCGAGATGCGGGTCAAGAAGGCCCTGGAGGCCGTCCCCGGCGTGGCCGAGGCCGTCCCCAGCCACACCGCCGGTACCGCCGTCGTCACCCTCACCCGGGACGTGGACTTCGCCGCCCTGAAAAAGGCGGTGGAGGATCAGGGCTACGAGGTAGTCGAGTAAGCGCGCGTCTCACCCCGGCGAGGGGTTATAAGGTGCCCGCCGTTAAGGCGGGCAACCTTATTTCCCACGCCGGGGTGAGGCCGTTAATCTGTAAATCAGATATTGACATATCAAAAAAATACATTTATAATTATATGTAATTTTTCAAATCCACGACCCGCCTATTTTATCAGTAAAGGAGAACCGTCTATGAAGAAACGTGTCCTATCCGCCCTTCTGGCTTCCGTGCTGATCGTGCTGGCGCTGGCCTCCTGCGCTCCCGCCGAGCCGGACTATGACTTCACCGTGGATATGAGCGGCATCCCCACTCAGAACATCGGCTCCGGCGTGTCTGTCCATGACCCGTCCATCCTGCGGGTGGGGGACACCTATTACATTTACGGCTCTCACATGGCCTCCGCCTACAGCACCGACATGATGAACTGGAAGAAGATGTCCGACGGCTACGGCGCCGCCAACCCCATCTTCGGCGCCATCTACAATAAGGCCAAGGAGGCCTTCGCCTACACCGGCAGTACCTCCAGCGTCATCCCCGCCACCGGCGACGCCGTCTGGGCCCCCGACGTGAAATACAACGAGAAGCTGGGCAAGTACGTGATGTACTACTGCACCTCCTCCACCTTCAACGCCTCCAACCTGTGCTACGCCTTCTCCGATACCCCCGACGGCAATTTCGAGTGGCAGGGCGCCCTCATCTACTCCGGCTTTGACGAGAACACCATCCGGTACACCGACGTGCTGGACTATGTGGACGAGGAGACGGCCCTCTCCCGGTATGTGAACGGCCAGGGCTACAATTATCTGGAGTACCCCAACGCCATCGACCCCACCCTGTTCACCGACGCCGACGGCAACGACTGGCTGGTGTACGGCTCCTGGTCCGGCGGCATCTTCCTCCTGGAGATCGACGAGGAGACCGGCAAGGTCATCCACCCCGCCGACGACCCGGACAACAACGTGGATGCCTACTTCGGCAAGAAGCTCCTGGGCGGCGGCCATAAATCCATCGAGGGCCCCTACATCCTCTACGACAAGGACAGCGGATATTACTACCTCTTCCTCTCCTACGGCAACCTCCAGCGGGAGGGCGGCTACCAGATGCGCGTGTTCCGCTCCGAAAATCCCGACGGCCCCTATGTGGACATGAACGGCGGGACCCCGGATTACCGGAGCAATCACGGCGACTTCGGCCTGAAGCTCTCCGGCAACTACATGCTGCCCAGCCTGCCCCGGGCGTATATGGCCACCGGCCACAACTCCGCCCTCATCGACAACGACGGCAAGCGCTACATAGCCTACCACACCCGCTTTGATATGGATTCCGAGGCCCATTCGCCCCGCGTCCACCAGTATCTGCTGAACGCCGACGGCTGGCCCTGTATGCTGCCCTACCAGACCCAGGGCGAGACGGTGAGCCCCACCGGCTACTCCGAGGATGAGGTGGCGGGCCGCTACTATTACATCAATCAGGGCACCTTCATCGGCAAGACCATCTCCCAGCCCATGATCATCTACCTCAACAAGGGCGGCAAGGCCAAGATCGAGGACGAGGAGGGCACCTGGTCCATGGACAAGGACTCCTATTTCGTCACCATCACCCTGAGCGATAAGGAGTACAAGGGCGTATTCTGCGCCATGAAGGACGAGGCCGGCGCCGACGTGATGACCTTCTCCGTGGTGGGCTACAACATGAGCCTTTGGGGGGTTAAATATGACACGGCAGCCGAATGACCTCACCCCTGCCGGGGGAGCGCCCTCCAAGGTCGTCCCCGGCCGCCCCGGCTTCCGCAAGCGGATCAACCCCTACTACGAGGGCATGACCCGCCGCCAGATCGCCGCGGATACCGCCAAGACCACCGCCAAATGGGCCGTGGCTACCGTCTTCTTCTACGCCTACTGGCTGGCGATGCTCCTGCTGGCCTCCCTCTTTCTGCTGAACGTCTGGCACGTCACCATTGTCCGCATCTTCCTTTACGCCGGCATCCTGTGCGTGATCTGCTCCGTCGCCTACGCCTTCGTGCTGGTTCACCGCAAATTCTATTATTGAACTGTTTTTAAACGCAAAGCAGGGATCGTCCCCGGACGGCCCCTGCTTTTGCTTGCGCATATATATGTAAAAATTGCATCAATAAATCAATAAAATACTTGACTTTAGAATAAATTTATGGTATAATAACGCTACAACAAAGCGGACCGTTTTACAGCTCGCCCCGGAATTTGCCCCAGACGGCCTGACCGTCCTCCACTCCCGTCAGGCACAGGCACGCCCCGCCGTTTTCCAGGTCGGGGGCCAGGTGCACTACGGAGCTTTTAAAGAGGGGAGAGGAGGCCGTCAGCGTCACCCGGCGGCCGGTCGTCTGGCTGTTGTCCCCATAAGTATAATGTATAAGCTCCCAGCACCCGGCCTTGGGGGGTTGGGGCGTCAGCTCCTGCCCGCCGAAGGGCTCCGGGGAGAGGACAGGCCAGCCGTCCACAAAGAACATGGGCCGGACGCACATGTAAAATTTCCGGAAGCTCTGCCGGCCGTCCTTTTCTACGTGCCGGTTCACGGCCGCGCCGTCCCGGATGTGGTGGACGAAGAACCAGGCGCGCCGAACCGGGTCGAAGAAGGGGACGCCGTGGCCGGGGCCCCGCAGGCCGCCCCAGCGCCAGCCGGGGACGCTGTCCCCGTGGGCGGGGGCCTCCGCCTCGAAGCGGTAGCTGCCCGCCAGCTTTTCCCCCAAACTCTCTCCCGCCAGATCCCGGCCCTGCCGGTCCAGATACGGGCCGGCGGCATATTTGCTCCTGCCCACGCGTATGTCATAGGTATCCCCCAGCCAGCCGTAGGACTGGAAGAGGTAGAAGTACCCCGTCTCCGGCACGCAGCAGCAGGAGGCCCCCTCGGGGCCGTCCATCACCACCGGGTCGGACTTCCGGGAGATACATTTCCCCAGGCTTTTGGGATCCCCGTCCAGCGAAAGGCCCGTAGCCGGATCCAGCTCCTTAAGGAAGATGCCGCCGAAGAAGGAGCCGTAGATCAGATACGCCCGCGCCCCGTCCCACAGCACGTGGGGGTCGATGGCGTTGGGGAGGGTGTCGTCGGTGCCCCAGGTGTCCGCCGCCACGCCCCGGTTCTCAAAGGGCCCCAGGGGATCTTGAGAGACGGCCAGCCAGATGCGGGATTCCGAGCTTCCAAAGGCCCGGGTGGCCGCGTAATAGAGCCGGTACTCGCCCCGGACGTACTCCAGGTAGGGCGCCCAGAAGGAGCGCGTGGCGGGAAAACGCCCGTTGTCCCGCCCCTGGGCTGCGGCGGCCTTGGAGAGCACGCTGCCGTGATAGACAAAGTCCACCAGGTCGTCGGAGACGCGCGACGGTATGCCGATGACGTCCTCCACCCCCAGGGCGGGGCCGTAGGCGTCGGTGCAGCAGCAGATATACCGCCGGGACACCGGATCCCACATCATGCCGGGGTCGTGAGCCCCGGCGGCGGGATTGGCGTGAATGTCGTAGTCGTTCAGCCGAAAGGGGAGCTTCATATCCAATACCTCACGTAAAAAATGTCATTTTGCATGATTTACAATGCGTTTTTTGAATAAGTTGTTGAAAAAAACCCCTTTTTTTCGCGGTTTTATGCCTATGGTCAAACTGCCAAAAAACCGCCGGACAGGGGCCGCACACCTATAAAATAGCACAAAAAAACGTCTTGTCAAGTATTGACTTTGCGAAAACAGGGTAGTAAAATAATTTAAAAGTTTGTTAACAATTGCGGCGCGGCGCGCCCAATACCCGGCGCGAGGGGGATCCCCCTCGTTGTCATGACGGTTTTACCGTCATGAGGGTCTTTCCCGGCGTTCCGCTTTGCGGAAATAACCAAATAAATAACGTGTCGGCGGTGGCCAGCCGCCGGGCGCGAATAAGGAGGACATCATGAGCGACAGGAAAGTAAGCAAAAACCTCAAGCGCGCTCTTTCCCTGGTGCTGGCGGCGGTGTTTCTGCTGCTGACGCCCGGATTGAACGCCCTTGCGGACGCGCCATCGGACAGCGGCGCCGGCTCGTCCGCCACCTATGACGCGCAATTTGTCAGTGAGAGGATCTCCAATAACTACACAAAGGTCAGCAGCGGCTATACCTCGGCGGAGTATTCCGGCGAGGCGTTGGCGTTTGCCGCCTCCGAGGCCGCCGGCGCCACGACGGCGGAAAAGAAGCAGGACACCCAGTACGGCGGCGGCCAGGTCCTGGATGTGGAGCTGGGCGACGTGGTGGAGCTGACCGTCACGGCGCCCCAGAAGGCGCTGTACGCGGTGCTCTTCGACTATCTGTCCTACGACAGCTCCGTCCTGCCCATCGAGTTTTCCATGCAGGTGGACGGCGCTTACCCCTTCTATGAGTGCCGCAACGTGGAACTGAACTCCACCTGGATCCCCCAGGCGGAGCCCTCCTTCGACCGCTACAACGACGAGGTAGTCACCGTCCCCGACAAGGCCATCCAGTGGGAGACGCGCTATTTTGTGGACAGCAGCTACCGCCGCTCCGCCCCGCTTCTGCTGGAGCTGGACGCCGGCGAGCATGTGCTGCGCTTTGACGTGAAGAGCGGCACCTTCCTGTTCAAAACCGTCACCCTGTGCGCCCCGGAGAAGGTGCCCGAGTACACCGGCTCCCAGGCGGCGGAGGGCAGCGCCATCATCCCCATCGAGGCCGAGGATTACGTCTCCACCAACGACTCCTCCGTCCACGCCCTGGCCGAGTTCGACAGCGGCGTGAACCCCTATGAGGTGTCCGACTCCGTGCTGAACACCATCGACTCCGACTCCTTCAAGGACGCCGGACAGACCGTCAACTACGAGGTGGACGTGACGGAGGCCGGGTGGTACCACATCGCCCTGAACTACCGGCAGTCCGACAAGAACGACTTTCCGGTGTTCCTGGACGTGCGGGTGGACGGGGCCATCCCCAACACCGCCTTCCAGGCCCACGAGATGAATTACACCAGCAAATATAAGATCTACACTATGGCCGATGAGGACGGCCAGAAGCTCTCCGTATACCTGGAGTCCGGCAAGCACACGCTTTCCCTGACCATCAGCCTGGATCCCATCAACTACGTGCTGGAGGCCCTGGAGGAGATCATGGCCGGCGTCAACGACCTGGCCCTGGAGATCACCAAGGTGGCCGGCACCAACTCCGACAAGTACAGGGATCTGAAGCTTTCCCTCTACATACCCAACCTGGAGTCCACCCTGAGAGGGTACGCCGACCGGCTCACGGAGCTGGAAAAGAGCGCCCGGCATTTCACCGCCAAGGGGAAGAACGTGGCCGTCATGTCCTCCATGATCATCGCCGCGAAGCAGCTGATCTCTCTGGCCGAGAATCCCGACGAGATCCCCTACCGTATCGGTGAGCTGTCCTCCAGCACCAACTCCGTCAACCAGTATCTGGCCAACACCATCGACGCCCTCCTGGCCAACTCCCTGGCCGTGGATCGCATCTGGCTCTATCAGGACGGGGCGAAGCTCCCCAAGCTCCCGGGCTTCTTCAAATCCACCTGGATGAGCATCACCCGGTTCTTCAGCTCCTTCACCGATCAGTCCTATTCCGCCTCCAACACCGACCGCAGCCATCTTCAGGTCTGGGTCAACCGCGCCAGCCAGTACGTCCAGGTCATGCAGAAGATGATCGACTCCGAGTTCACCCCCAAGACCGGTATCGAGGTGGATATCTCCATCATGCCCGACCAGTATAAGCTGGTGCTGTCCAACTCCTCCGGCACCGCCCCCGACGTGGCCACCGGCATCAACTACACGGTGCCCTACGAGCTGGCCGTCCGCGGCGCGCTGGTGGATATGGCCCGTTATGACGATTTCCAGGAGGTGGCCGCTCCCTATGAGCCGGGCTTCTTCCTCACCGGCACCATCGGCCAGTCCGTCTACTCCATGCCCGAGACCATGAACTTCTGGGTGCTGGTCTACCGCACCGACGTCATGGAGAAGCTGGGCCTGGAGGTGCCCGACACCATGCAGGATGTCATCGACATGCTGCCGGAGCTGAACCGCCGCGGCCTCAACTTCTACTATCCCACCGCCGGCATGGCCGCCATGCGCAACTTCCACGGCACCACGCCCTTAGTCGTCCAGAACGGCGGAGCCCTCTACTCCGGCACCGCCCAGGAGGGCACTACCCTTGGGAGCGAGAACTCCGTCAAGGGCTTCACGCAGCTGACCGACCTCTTCACCGTCTACGACATGCCGGTGGATATCTCCAACTTCTATCAGCACTTCCGTAACGGCGACATCCCCATCGGCATCTGCGACTACGGCACCTATAACCTGATCGCCAACGCCGCGCCGGAGCTTTCAGGCTCCTGGGATATCTCCGTCGTCCCGGGCACCGAGCAGCCCGACGGCACCATCAACCGCGCCACCTGCGGCTGCGCCGAGTCCACCGTCATCTTCAAGTCCGACCGGGAGCGGGAGGACAAGGCCTGGGAGTTCATCAAGTGGTGGTCTGACGCGGACGTCCAGGCCCGGTTCGGCCAGACCATGCAGATCACCTACGGCAACACCTACCTGTGGACTACCGCCAACACCGAGGCCTTCGCCCAGCTGCCTGTGGACAACGCCCACAAGCAGGTGATCCTGGAATTCATGAAGAACGTGGTGGACGTGGCCCGCGTCCCAGGCACCTACATGCTGGAGCGCGAGATGTCCAACGCCTTCAACGCCATCGTGGTGAACGGCGTTCCCGCCCAGAGCCGCATCGACGAGGCCGTCAAGACCATCAACCGGGAGATCACCCGCAAGCTGGAGGAGTTCGGCTACATCGACAGCGAGGGCAACACCATTGAACCCTATGTGATTCCCACCATCGACAGCATCAAGGGAATCCTTGGAAGAAATTGAGGAGGTGATCGTTCGTGGCAAGTGAAACTTTGGTAAGCAAGGCGCCCGTGGTGGACACGGCGCCCAAGAAGAAAAAGAAAAACAAGATCTCCCGCCGGGACAACAACTGGCACGGCTGGGCCTTTATCGGCCCCTACGCGCTGATCTTCTCCATCTTCATCCTGGTTCCCGTTATTCTGGCGGTGATTTTGTCCTTCACAAACTTCAACGCCATCCAGTTCCCCAAATTCGTCGGATTTTTGAACTACATTACGATCCTCACCAACGACGACGTCTTCATGAAGAACGTCCTGCCCAACACGGTGGTCTACGCCGTGGTGGTGGGTATCGGGGGCTATGTGCTCTCCTTCATCCTGGCCTGGGCGCTGTGCAACCTGACAAAGCCGGTGCGCACCGTCTTCGCCCTGATCCTCTACTCGCCCACCATGACCACGGGCGTGGCCATGACGGTGCTGTGGAAGGTCATCTTCTCCGGCGACCAGGCGGGCCTGCTGAACTCCTGGCTCATGGAGCTGGGGGTCATCACGGAGCCCATCATCTGGCTGACGGATACCCGGTTCCTGCTGCCCATCGTCATCGTCATCGGCCTCTGGTCCAGCATGGGCATCGGCTTCCTCTCCATGATCGCCGGTATCCTCAATAACGACGAGAGCCTTTACGAGGCCGGCTCCATCGACGGCATCTCCAACCGCTTCCAGGAGATGATCTACATCACCATCCCCCAGATGAAGCCCCAGATGCTGTTTGCGGCGGTCATGTCCATCGTCAACGCCTTCCAGAACGGTATGATCACCTCCATGCTGGTGGGCAACCCCTCCCCGGGCTACGCCTCACAGCTGCTGGTCAACCACATCGAGGACTACGGCTTCGCCAAATACGAAATGGGCTACGCGGCGGCGCTGTCCGTGGTACTGCTGCTGATTGTCCAGATATTCAGCAAGGGCGCCAACGCGCTTCTGACCGAAAAAGATCCTTATGGAAAGAAAGGAGGAGAAGAGGATGAACAAGGGGAAGAAAATTAACCCGAAAAAGTTTGAGATCGGACAGCTGAAGATCATTCTGATCCTTCTTCCGCTGGTCATCTTTATGGGAATGCCCATCATCTTCATCATCAACCACGCCTTCAAGCCCATGGATGAGCTTTTCGCGTTCCCGCCCACCTTCTTCGTAAAAAACCCGCGCATGGATAACTTCACGCAGCTGATGAAGTTCTCCAACACCAGCGGCATCCCCCTGAGCCGCTACCTCTTCAACAGCGTCCTGGTGACGGCCCTGACCGTGGGGCTGGCGCTGCTGCTGACCACCATGTCGGCCTTCGCCCTGTCCAAGATCAAGTTCAAGGGCCGCAACATGCTGGGCCAGATCAACCAGATCGCCATCATGTTCGTCTCCACCGCGGTGCTGATCCCCCGCTTCCTGGTGGTCTGCAAGCTGGGCCTGGTGAACAACATCTTCGCCCACGTCCTGCCCCTGGTGGCCATGCCCGTGGCGCTGTTCCTGGTGAAGCAGTTCGTGGATCAGGTGCCCGACTCCCTGCTGGAGGCCGCGTATATGGACGGGGCCACAGACCTGGACGTGTACCTGAAGGTCATCCTCCCCATGATCAAGCCCGCCATCGCCACCGCCTCCATTCTGGTGTTCCAGCAGGTCTGGACCAACATGGAGACCTCCAACTACTACTTCGACGATGACAGTATGAAGACCCTTACCTTCTACATGAACACGCTGGTCAACGCCAACAACACCGTGGCCGGCCAAGGTATGGGCGCCGCCGCCTCGCTGATCATGTTCCTTCCTAACCTTATCCTCTTCATCATCCTGCAGAACAAGGTTATGAACACCATGGCCAGCTCCGGTATCAAGTAAGGGGGGCGGGGAATATGCGAAACCTCAAACGCCTGGCCGTCCTGGCCCTGACGCTGGTGGTTCTGGGGGCCGTGCTGCTGCCCATGACGGCGTCGGCGGATACGCCCTACGTGACCTACACCATCAACGGCTACGGACAGATCCGCCAGACCCAGACGGCCTATCTGGCCTACGCCACCATCACCAAATTCGGCGAGGATGTGACGCTGAGCGCGCCCAGCGACATCTGCATCGCCTCCGACGGACACCTGTACATCGCCGATACCGGCAACGCCCGCATCGTGGTGGGCACCCTGGACGGCGAGCTCATCAAGACCATAGGCGAGGGGATCTTAGTGAATCCCCGGGGCGTCTTCGTCACCGACGACGGCAGCATCTATGTGGCCGACAGGGACGCCAACAAGATCGTGGTCTTTGACCAGCAGGGCAAGGTGATCCAGGAGTACGGAAAGCCCACCAGCCCCCTGTACGGCGAGGCCAACGTCTTCCAGCCCATCAAGCTGGTGGTCAACGACGCGGGCATCATGTTCATCGTGTGCGAGTCCAACACCAACGGCATCGTTGAGATCTCGCCCACCGAGGGCGGCTCCTTCCTGGGCTATTTCGGCACCAACTACACCACCACCGACATCATGACCATCATCTACCGGGCCGTCCTGACGGACGCCCAGCGGGCCAAGATGCTCAGTAACATCCCGGCCACGCCCACCAACCTGGGCATCGACGCCAAGGGCCTTATCTACACCGTTACCCTGGGCAACGGGAACGACACCCTGAAGCGTCTGAACATCGCCGGCACCAACATGATCCACAATTCCGACGGGACTTACGCCGATAACCCCGTGGCGGTGGTGGCCGGCAACCACGACAACGTCTACGTGGCCGACCAGCAGGGCTACATCTTCGAGTACAACAACGAGGGCGAGATGCTCTTCACTTTCGGCGGCCCCAACGACGACACCCAGCGCGTGGGCCTCTCCAAGATGGTCAGCGGCATCGCCATCGACTCCTCCGACCGGATCTATGTGCTGGACTCCGATATGGCCCAGGTGCAGATCTACGAGCCCACCGAGTTCACTAACCTCCTGCACAACGCCCTGTACCTCTACTCCAAGGGCCGCTATACCGAGGCCAAGGAGCCCCTGAGCCAGGTGCTGAAGATGAACTCCATGTTCGACTACGCCAACAAGGCCATGGGCCGCAGCTACTTCCAGGAGGAGAACTACAACGCCGCCCTCCGGTACGCAAGGCTGGCCAAGGACTATGACGGCTACTCCGACGCCTACTGGGAGCTGCGCAACGTGTGGCTGAAAAACAACATCATGACCGCCATCATCCTGGCCGTGCTTCTGTTTGTGGCGTACAAGATCGTGAAGGCCCTGGATAAGCGCTCCCACATCCTGGCAAAGCCCAGGAGGGCCTACAGGAAGCTGAAAAAGAACAAATTCATTGCCAACCTGACCTACTCCGGCTATTACATCCGCAAGCCCGCCGACGGGGCCTACGGCATCGCGGCGGAGGGACGGGCCAACTGGCTGGTATCCTCCTTCCTGCTGCTGGTCTTCATCGTGGAATTCGTGGTGATGAAATACACCTGCGGCTTCCTCTCCAAGACCGTGATGGAGGGCCGGTACGAGATCCTCAGCGACGTGGGCATGATCGTGGCCGTCATGGCCGCCCTCACCGCCTGCACCTACCTTGTGTGCACCATCAACGAAGGCGAAGGCACCGTCAAGAAGATCTACACCTTCTTCTGCTACAGCCTGGTGCCGTATATCCTGCTGATGCCTCTGGTATACGCCCTCAGCCACGTGCTCACCAACAACGAGATCTTCCTCATCGACATGATCAAGCTGGTGATCTACGTGTGGATCGCGGTGATCGCCGTGGTGGGCCTCAAGGAGGTCAACAACTTCAACGCCAAGGAGACGGTGAAGGTTCTGTTCCTGACGGCCTTCACGGCGCTGATCCTGGCGCTCCTGATCTTCATCATCTACGTGCTCTGGGCACAGGTATTCGATTTCATTATCGCGATAGCGGGCGAGGGGGTGTACAGACTTGGCTACTAAGAAACGGAAAAAAGTCATATGGCTGGCCGTGATCCTGGCCGTCGTCCTGGTGGCCGCCGTCATCGCCACGGTGCTGATCGTCCTGGGCAGCCGGCAGGATAAGATCGTCTCCGGCAACCACGTCCATCAGAGCGCCCTGCCTGTCACCCGCGGCAAGGTGGAGGCCAAGGACGACTACGTCCTGGTGGCCGAGAGCGACAGCTACCGGCTCTACTATTGGGAGCCCCGGTTCTCCATCCGGCTGGAAAATAAAGAGACCGGCGCCGTGCTGGAGTCCACCGTCTCCGACGAGAAGGACGACGGCAAGAACAACGAGGACTGGACCGGCACCATGAAGAGCGGCATTGCCATCGGCACCATCGAGAAGACCACCAAGTCCTCCGATAAGATCGACATGAACAATGCCAAGAACACCATCGAAACATACTACACCGACAGCGGCATCTACGCCAAGATCGCCTTCCCCGATTACGGCATCAGCGTGGGCGTGGAGGTGAGCCTCCAGGGCGACCAGCTGGTGGTTCGGATCCCCGAGGAGTCCATCAAGGAGGAGAAGGAGGGCACCTACATCTACACCATCAGCCCCTTCCAGTTCCTGGGCTACACCTACCTGGGGGAGGAGAACGGCTATATGCTGATCCCCGACGGCAACGGCGCACTTATCAACCTGAACGACAAGGAGGGGCGTTACGCCAGCGGCTTCGCCGGGCTCATCTACGGCACGGACGTGGGCCTTACGGATATCGTCAAGACCTCTACCCTCTGGGAGCGGTATGAGACGGTCACCGGCGCCAATCCCGTGCTGGCCCCCATCTTCGGCATGGCCCACACGGACGACCAGATCGCGTATCTGGGCATCGTGGAGAGCGGCGATCAGCGGGCCACCATCGAGGCTCATCCCAACGGCGCCCGCATTGATTACAACCGGTGCTTTGCCCGGTTCCTGCTGCGGGACGTCTACAACCAGCCCCTGTCCAATTCCAGCACCGCCAACACCGCCCTGACGGTGGAGGCCGACAGGCTCCACAGCGACCTGACGGTGCGGTACTGCCTGCTCTCCGGCGAGGACGCCAACTACATGGGCATGGCCAATGCCTACCGGCAGTATCTGCTGGATACCGGCAGGATCGAGAAGCGCAACTTGAGCTACAACACCCGCGTGGATGTGCTGGGCACGGAGCGCGAGGAGTTCCTGATGGGCACCACTTCGGTCCCCATGACCAGCGCCCAGCAGCTGGAGGACATCTACGCCGAGCTTCGCCGGGAGGGCGTGTCCAATGTGCTCACCGTCTACCGCGGCTGGCAGAAGGGCGGCCTCTATAATCTGCCCATCACCAAGTACAAGGCCGACGGCGACATCGGCGGCACCAATGCCCTGACCCGGGTGATCCTGGACGAGGCCGAGCAGGGCAACACCATCTACCTCTACAATGACGCCCTGCAGGTGAACGCCACCACCAATTCCAGCACCTACAGCGTCATGAAGAAGGTCAACAAGCGCACCTTTGAAAACGAGGTCAACGGACAGGTCTACGACACGTTCTATTACCTGATGCCCAGCAGGGCGGGGGAGAACCTGGCCAGGCTCGCCGCCAGCGCCGCCGGCAAGAACGTGAAGAATCTGGCCCTGGACGGCATCACCGGACAGCTCTTCTCCTACAGCTACAAGGGCAACTACTACTCCAGGACCGACACCATGGATATGTTCATCGACGCGGTGGACACCGTGGACGAGGATATGAACCTGCTGCTGGAGACGCCCAACCAGTACCTGTGGAAGTACGCCGACGCCATGCTGGATATGCCCCTGGGCTCCTCCGATTACCTCTATATCGACCAGGAGATCCCGTTCCTCAGCATCGTCCTGAAGGGCATTGTCCCCACCTATTCCAGCTTCGTGAACTTTGAGGCCAACAAGACCGAGAACTTCCTGAAGATGGTGGAGGCGGGTATGTATCCCTCCTTCTACGTCACCGCCGAGGACTCCTCCAAGCTCATTTATACCAACTCCTCCAACCTCTACTCCCTGGAGTTCGACAGCTACCGCGACACCATCGCGCAGTATGACCGGGAGCTGCGGGCGCTGGCGGAAATGGTCGGCACCTCCGTCATCACCGGCCATGAGATCCTGCCCAACGGCCTGGTCAGGGTCACCTATGAAAACGGTGTCAAGATCTACGTCAATTACGCGGAGCGTTCCCTGACTTACGACGGAGTGACGGTGGACGCCCTGTCCTATAAGGTAGGTGAGTGACGATGGAAGAAACGAAAAAAATGACCCGGCAAGAGAAAAAAGACCTGAAGGAGCGGCTGAAGCACCTGAAATCCGGCAAGCTTGAAAAGCGGGACGCCAGTAAGGGCTACTTCTTCATGATCCCCTGGTTCATCGGCGTAGCCGTGTTCCTGGCCTACCCCCTGGGCACCAGCTTCTGGTACGCCCTGAACAACATCCGCCTGACCCCCCAGGGCCTGCTGGCCACCTTCGTGGGGAAGGGCAACTTCTCCAACATCCTGGTGCAGGATCCCGACTTCGTGGTGGAGCTGGTGGACTACGTCACCAGTACCATCCTGTCGGTGCCCATCATCGTGGTCTTCGCCCTGATCATCGCCATGATGCTGAACATGAAGATCAAGGGAAAGAGCTTCTTCCGCCTGATCTTCTTCCTGCCCGTGATCATCGTCAGCGGCCCGATCCTGGGCATGCTCACCGAGGAGGGCGCGGGCAGCATCTCCGCCATCGATATGAACGCCATCACCTCCGCCATCAGCGGGGTGCTGCCGAAGATGCTGGCGGATCCCATCTCGGATCTCTTCAACAACATGATCACCACGCTGTGGTATTCCGGCGTGCAGATCCTGATCTTCCTGTCGGGCCTCCAGAAGATCGACAAATCCATGTACGAGGCCGCCAAGATCGACGGCGGTTCCGGATGGGAGTGCTTCTGGAAGATCACCCTGCCCAACATCAAGCCCATGATCCTGCTGAACGTGGTCTACACCGTCATCTTCATCTCCAGCACCTCCCAGAACCCCATCATCGGGCTCATCCAGACCTCGATGTTCTCCGGCACCAAGGAGAAGGGCTACGGGTACGCGGCCGCCATGGCGTGGCTGTACACCGTTGTGGTGATCCTCATCGTGGGCCTCTTCGCCCTCCTGCTGATGACCCGCAAGGGCGCCTACGAGAAGCAGGTCAAGCGGGCCAAGAAGGCCAAGAAGCAGGAAGCCCGCAACCGTAAAAAGATCGAAAGGAGGAACGTGCGTAATGCAAAGCGTATTGAGCGTCAGAGAGCGCAGGGCAAGATCACCTCGCGCACCACGAGCCGAGAGGATTACTGAGTCCCCCAAAAAGCCCTGGTACCAGCGCATCAACAAGGATAAAGTCCGGCGTTTCCTCATGGGCACCAAGGACAAAGAGGGCTTTTTGAAGCTGTTCATGGTGTACGCCCTGCTCATCTGCATTGGCTTTATCTACCTCTACCCGATCCTCCACATGGTCTCCGTCAGCTTCATGACCTTGGACGACCTGCTGGATTCCTCCATCAAGTGGATCCCCAGCTCCTTTAACCTGGCCAACTACAAGCAGGCGGCGGCCAGTATGGACTTTTGGAGCTCCCTGGGCCAGAGCATCCTGCTGGCCGGGATCCCCACCATCTGCAACCTGATCTCCTGCTCTGTCATCGGCTACGGCCTGGCCCGGTTCAACTTCCGGGGCAAGAACATCTGCCTGGGCATCATTATCCTGAGCTACGTGCTTCCCAGCCAGGTGACCATGATCCCCACCTACGTGCTCTACTCCAATCTGGGGATCCTGAATACCATCTGGGCCTTCATCCTGCCGGCCATGTTCGGCCAGGGCATCAACGCCCCCATCTTCATCCTGATCTTCTGGCAGTTCTTCCGCCAGATCCCCAAGGTGCTGAATGAGGCCGCCAAGATCGACGGCGCGGGCTACTTCGAGTCCTTCTACAAGGTGTCCCTGCCCAGCGCCAAGCCCGCCTTCATCACCGTGGCCCTGTTCTCCTTCGTTTGGTACTGGAACGAGGCGTATCTCACCAGCCTCTATGTCCACGGCTTCACCGGCGAGGGCATGACGAGCCTGGTCATCCAGCTCCAGAACTTCGCCACCAACTACAACAGCTACGCCAGCACCGCCGTCAGCGGCGCCGCCAGCCTGAACGAATCCATCAATATGGCCGGCACCATGCTGTCCATCCTGCCCCTCCTGCTGCTCTACTTCGTGCTCCAGAAGCAGTTCGTGGAGTCCATTGACCGGGCGGGCATCACCGGCGAATGATCTGAACGAGTTTCCCCTTCCCCCGGCAAAACCGGGGGAGGGAATACCGGGAGAAACGCCGGAAAAACGTATTGCGCAGGCCGACGGCCTGACAAAATAATCTACAATGGAGGCAATTATGAAAAAGAAGATATTGGCACTTGTCCTGGCCGCACTGATGCTGGTCAGCGTCCTGGCCGCCTGCAACAAGGGCGGGGGCGGCGGCGGTTCCAGCGCGACCACCGTTTCCAACGAGTACGATGAGGTCGAGATCAACGGCTGGAAGTACAAAAAGGCCAAGGACATGACCACCGACGAGATCACCCTGACGGTCCACAGCTTCGACCAGCAGCAGGTGGATGAGCTGCTGGCCCAGCGGTTCCATGAGATCTACGACAACATCACCGTGAAGGTCTCCTACGCCGCTGTGGGCGACGACTACACCAACGCCCTGCAGTCCATGACCACCAACAAGCAGACCCCGGACGTCATCATGTATTCCGACGCCGACTATGCCCTGTCCAACGGCCTGCTGCTGGACATCTCCAGCTACTGGAACACCGACGAGGAGACCAAGAACCTGGCCGACACCGTCAACTCCGCCGGCCTTGGCACCTTTAACCTGGACGGCGGCCAGCGCTACGGCGTCCCCTTCAAGTTCTTCCCCGGCATCGTCTTCATTGACCGGAACGTGCTGAAGACCCTGAACATCTCCATCCCCAACCAGCAGTGGAGCTGGTCCGACATGGTCGACATCATCAAGCAGGCCACCGGCCACACCGACATCGACGGCATGAAGTACTACGGCCTTGGCTGGTACAACCGTCTTGACTCCTACTACGGCATCGCCACGGGCCAGGACGTCATCGGTGAGTTCGGCTTCAACGGCAAGACCTTCGACGTGTCCAAGTGGGCCGTGGGCAAGCAGGAGTTTGCCGACCTGATGCTGGGCGGCTATGTGGCCCCCCAGAGAGAGACCGATGAGAACGAGGAGTGGACCGGCGACTGGGAGATGTGGTTCGGCCAGACCGGCCATGTGGCCATTTTCTCCGAGGCCTTCTGGACCTTCCAGAGCTCCTGGAACGCCCCCGCCTTCAAGGAAGCCAACCCCAACCTGGACGTGGTTCCCTATGTCATCCCCGCCGTCTCCGCTGACGACGCCAGCGCCGCCCACCATTCCATCGCCACCATCGACTACGGCGGAGTCACCTCCGCCACCAAGTATCCCCGCGAGGCCTATGAGCTTCTGAAGTTCATGTCCTTCGGCATCGACGGCTGGCACACCCGCAACGAGATCTTCGCCGACGAGAGCAATGTCAACGCCTCCGGCGTGCCCCTGAAGAACGACGTCATGCCCGTGCCCATCACCAAGGATCAGACCATCTGGGACGAGTACATCGCCCTCTACTGCGAAGGCATGGACGAGGAGCACACCCAGCTGTGGCGTGACTACTTCGCCAGCTGCATGCAGCCCATCTCCTACGGCTGGACCAACATCGCCGGCTACTGGAACTTCTGCGACGAGTACTTCAACAAGGTGGACATCCACACCAAGACCGAGAAGGGCCAGGCGGCCGCCGCCGACTTCATCGACGAGATCAACCGTCAGGCCAACTACTACCACGCCAAGGCCATGGTGGACTACTTCGGGCCCGGCTCCATCTACAACGTGCTGAGCGAGGATGAGACCGCCTTCTATCAGGATATCGTCAACACCTTCGAGGGGACCTGATGAGGCTTTGCGCCTTTGAAACCGTATTTTTACCGCGCGAGCGGATAAAAATAGAATTTTTTCCTGTTTGAAAAGGAAGGAGAACAAAATGAAAAAGCTTTTGGCACTTGTGCTGGCGCTTTTGATGGTGCTCTCCCTTGCCGCCTGCGGCGGTAACGGCGACGACACCACCAAGGACACCGGCAACGACACCAGCAGCAACGACACCAGCAGCAACGACACCAGCGAAGACAGCACCGAGGACACCTCCGCCCCCGTCACCCCCGAGGCTCTGCCCGCCAATCCCCTGAACTACTGGAGCTTCGAGGACACCACCGGCCTTACCGCCGTGTTCCAGGACGAGAAGGCTGCCGACAGCCCCAACGACGGCGCCACCTACGACCTGAACCCCAGCAAGCATGAGATCATGCTGGTGGACGGCCAGGGCCCCGTGGGCAAGGCCCTCTATCTGGACGGCAAGTACGGCGTGAGGCTTGACAACCTGGTGGCCCCCACCGACGACACCTACACCGTATCCTTCTGGTACAACGCCAGCCGTCTGTCCGACTTCACCCCCTCTGTCACCATGGGCCGCAACATGGGCCGTGACATCGCCAACGCCACCGTCTCCTGGTTCAGCGTGACCCGCGGCAGCTGGGATCAGACCCTGTACCCCATCGTCTGGAACCGCAACTCCTCCATCAGCGCCGACCAGCTTGAAGGCGGCGTGTTCCCCTGGACCGGCGCTCTGGACGGCCAGACCGTCGGTAAGCAGGAGTGGGCCCTGGTCACCTTCGTGGTGGACGGCGGCCGCTACCAGTACGTGGACGAGGCCACCAACGCCCCCATGGGTGAGCGCGTGGGCTGCCAGTTCTATCTGAACGGCGAGCTGAAGTTCGACGCCAACGCGGAGAACAAGTACTATCAGGGCTTCGCCCCCGAGATCTTCATGGGCGACGGCACCCTGGAGGGCTACATCGGCATCAACTACTGGGATGCCCGCTACAAGGGCTTCATCGACGAGCTGTACCTCTTTGACGAGGCTCTGACTCCCGGCCAGGTTCTGACCCTCTATCAGCAGGGCAACATTCCCGCCTCCTTCACCGAGCCCACCTATGATGGCCCCCTGGACGGTGATGAGTCCGACGTTCCCGAGACTCAGCCCATCGATCCTACGACCCTGACGGCCGCACCCGTGGACGAGGCCGCCATCGACAAGCTGGGTACTCCCGATCGCGCCCTAGCCTGGTGGACTGACAACACCGCTTCCTTCCCCGTGGAGGAGGGCAAGACCACGACCCTGACCCTGAAGAACTACTCCAACGCCACCAACAACTGGTGCAACTTCTGCCTTGGCCTCTGCGCCAATGAGTTCACCACGGAGGACTTCGCTTCCGGCGACGCCACCGTCTGCACCGTGGAGGGCTATACTGAGTATGCCGTCCAGCGTACCGATGCCTACGGCTGGGCCCCCGAGGGTTCTGTCAATTACGCCGCCACCTATGAGATGTCCTGGACTGACTGGGTGGATTGGCTGAACAAGATGACCGATGTTGACGTCACCGTGGCCCTGACTCGTGCCGCCAATGTGGTCACCATCGACTACACCATCACCGCCGCTGACGGCACCGTTATGACCGAGAAGGCTGTCGTCACCACTGACGCTCCTGCCGACGGCCCCATCTATGTGTTCGTCGAGGGCGAGGGCGCGTACATTGAGCTTCTCAGCGCGGAGACCAAATAAGCTTTGATCCCCGGTTAAATACCTACTAAGCCTTGCGGGGCTTCCATACAGAAGCCCCGCTTTTCCAAGGACGCGCGCGGCGCGTCCCTGGAAAAGCGAACACGGGGCGTTCGCCAAATACACGATAACGGCAAAGGTTTTTATGGACAGCAAGCTTCAATTCAACACCCCTTGGATCCTCCGGCGGGCCGATCCCTACATCTACCGGCACACCGACGGGACGTACTACTTCACCGCTTCCGTCCCGGAATATGACCGCGTCGTCCTGCGGGCCTCCCGGACGCTGGCGGGGCTTCAGACCGCGCCGGAGCATGAGATCTGGCACTGCCACGAGGCGGGGCCCCAGAGTATGCATATCTGGGCGCCGGAGCTGCACATGGTCTTCGGCAAGTGGCATCTCTACTATTCCGCCGGGGACAAGGCGCACCCCTGGCACGTCCGGCCCTACGTGCTGGAGTGCCAAGGCGACGACCCCCTGACGGGGCCGTGGGTGGAAAAGGGCAAGATGAAGGCCGCCAGGGAGGACAAATTCTCCTTTCGCGCCTTCAGTTTGGACGGCACGGTCTTCCAGTGCAACGGCGCGTTTTACTACGTCTGGGCCGAGAAGGTGGGCGTGGGGAAGGGGATCTCCAACCTCTACATCGCCCGCATGAAGGACGGCCACAGCCTGGCTACGGTGCAGGTACTGCTGAGTACCCCGGATTATGACTGGGAGCGGTACGGCTTCTGGGTCAACGAGGGGCCGGCGGTGATCAAGCGCAACGGGAAGGTGTATCTGACCTACTCCGCCAGCGACACCGGCATCAACTACTGCATGGGGATGCTGACGGCGGACGAGGACGCGGATCTGTTGGATCCCCTCAGCTGGAAAAAGGAGCGCTGGCCGGTACTTAAGACCGATTGGGATCGGGGTGTGTACGGGCCGGGACACAACTCCTTCACCCGGGACGAGGAGGGCAATGACATCCTTGTCTTCCACGCCCGCACGGAGACGCGGATCGAGGGCAATCCGCTGTACAATCCCAACAGGCACACCATGCTCCAGCCCATGCGCTGGACAGAGGAAAAGCCCATATTCAGCTTTGACAACGATACGCTCTGAGAGCAAAAGCCACAGATAAAGGGGGTGATGAGCCGGATGGCACGTAACGGACAGAGACTGCGGGAGCTGTCGCTGAGGGATCTGACGGTGGACGACGGATTTTGGAATGAGCGCCTGCGGCTTGTCACCGACGAGATGATCCCCTACCAGCTGGATACCCTGATGGATCGGGTGCCCGGCGCGCCGCCCAGCCGGTGCGTGCGCAATCTGCGCATTGCTGCGGGGCTGGAGCAGGGGACGTTTGAGGGATTCGTCTTTCAGGACACGGATCTGGCCAAGTGGCTGGAGGCCGTGGCCTACTCCCTGACGCGAAAGCCGGATCCGGCGCTGGAAAAGACGGCGGATGAGCTCATAGACCTTGTGTGTCAGGCCCAGCGGGCCGACGGGTATCTGAACAGCTATTTCTCCACATTGCATCCTGGGCATCAGTTCTGCAACCTCAAGGAGGGCCACGAGCTCTATACCGCCGGCCACTTCATCGAGGCGGCGGTGGCCTATTTCGAGGCCACGGGCAAGGAGAAACTTCTGGTGGCCATGTGCCGGTTTGCGGATCTCATCTGCCGGGTCTTCCAGAGCCCGGAGTACGAGGACGCGGTACCGGGCCACGAGGAGATCGAGCTGGCGCTGATGCGGCTCTACGAGACTACCCACCGGGAGCGATACCGGGCCATGGCCTACGATTTCATCAACCGGCGGGGGACGACGGACTATCTGAGCCGGGAGGCGGAAATGCCCAGGTTCATCGACGTCTGGCACGACAGGAACCCCTACATCCCCGAATACGGCCAGGCCCAGGCCCCGGTGCGGGAGCAGACGGCGGCGGAGGGCCACGCGGTTCGGGCGCTGTATCTGCTGTCCGGCATGGCCGACGCGGCGGGGAGCTACGAGGACGAGGGCCTTTTGGACGCCTGCCGGCGGCTTTACGAGAATGTGACCCAGCGGCGCATGTACATCACCGGCGGCGTGGGGAGCTCCGGTACCCTGGAGCGGTTCACGGCGGATTTTGATCTCCCTAACGACTCCGCCTACGCCGAGAGCTGCGCCTCCATTGCGCTGGCGATGTTCTCCAAACGCATGGCCCGGGTCACGGGCGAGGCCAGATTCATGGACACCGCGGAGCTGGCCCTATACAATACGGTTCTGGCGGGGGTGGCCCTGGACGGGAAGAGCTTCTTCTACGTCAATCCCCTGGAGGTGACGCCGTCCTTCTGTAAGCCGGCCACCGACAAGGCCCATGTGGAGCCCAGGCGGCGGAAGTGGTTCGGATGCGCCTGCTGTCCGCCGAATATCGCGCGGACGGTGGCCTCCGTGGGCGGATACGTCTTTTTCACCGGGGACGGGGAGCTGAGGCTGAACCTGTTCATCGGCGGCACATACAAGGCGCGGCTGGGCGAAACGCCGGTGACGGTCACCGTCCAATCGGAGCTCCCCTGGAAGGGGAGGGTCAGCCTGGAGGTGAAGGCGCGGGAGTGCCTGGAGGGGCGGCTGCTCATCCGCATCCCGGACTACGCCGAGAACCCACGGTTCACGCTGAACGGCGCAAGCCTGGATCCGCCGGTGGAAAAGGGCTACGCGGTTCTGGAGCTTACGGGCTGGAGCGCCCGGGCATCCTTCGACTTCGATATGCCGGCCAGGCTTTTCTACGCCGATCCACGGGTGCCGGCGGACGCCGGAAAGGCGGCGGTGAAAAAAGGGCCGCTGGTCTACTGCCTGGAGGAGACGGACAACGGCGAGACGCTGTCGGGCCTGCAAATCGACCCGGAGGAGCCCCTTTCCGAGCGGTTTGAGCCGGCGCTTTTAGGCGGGGTCACCGTGGTGGAGGCCAGGGGCCAACGAACCGTCTGGGACGGGGGCTTGTACAGCGCCAAGCCGCCGGGAAGGACGCCGGCCACGCTGAGACTCATCCCCTACTGCTTCTGGGGCAACCGGGAGCCGGGGGAGATGGCGGTCTGGATGCGGCTCAAGTGTTGAATCGGGGAGCTTCCCCTTTACATATAAAAATTTTTTAAGAAGGTAAAAATTGAACATTTCAATTCAGGAGGGTTAATCATGGCAAGTCTGTCTTTGAAGCACATCTACAAGATCTACCCCAACGGCTATGAAGCGGTAAAGGACTTCAACCTGGAGGTTGAGGACAAGGAGTTTATCATCTTCGTCGGCCCCTCCGGCTGCGGCAAGTCCACCACCCTTCGTATGATCGCCGGCCTGGAGGACATCTCCGAGGGCGAGTTCATGATCGACGGCAAGATCATGAACGACGTGGAGCCCAAGGATCGCGATATCGCGATGGTGTTCCAGAACTACGCGCTGTATCCCCATATGTCCGTCAAGGACAACATGGCCTTCGGCCTGAAGCTCCGCAAGACTCCCAAGCACGAGATCAACAAGAAGGTCAAGGACGCCTCCCAGATCCTGGATCTGTCCGAGCTTCTGGAGCGGAAGCCCGCGGCGCTCTCCGGCGGCCAGCGGCAGCGTGTGGCCATGGGCCGCGCCATCGTCCGTGAGCCCAAGGTGTTCCTCATGGACGAGCCTCTTTCCAACCTGGACGCCAAGCTGCGTGTCCAGATGCGCGCCGAGATCTCCGCGCTCCATCAGCGCTTGGGCGCCACCATCATCTACGTCACCCACGACCAGACCGAGGCCATGACCCTGGGCACCCGCATCGTGGTCATGAAGGACGGCATCATCCAGCAGGTGGCCAGCCCCCGGGAGCTCTATAACCATCCCGACAACCTGTTCGTGGCCGGCTTCATCGGCAGCCCCCAGATGAACTTCATCAACGCCGAGTGCACCGCCAAGGGCAACGACGTGTATCTGGAGTTCGACTTCCACAAGGTGAAGCTGCCTGAATCCAAGGCGAAAGTCCTGCGGGAGAAGGGCTACGTCGGCAAGAAGGTCATCATGGGCGTCCGCCCCGAGGCCATTTTCGAGGCCGAGCACGAGCTGGCGGCCCACCCCGACACCCAGTTCGAGGTGAAGATCAACGGCTACGAGCTGCTGGGCTCCGAAGTCCTGCTCTACTTCAACCTGCTCAACGAGAAGCCCGCCGAGGTTCAACGCCAGTTCTCCGATGACGCCTATGAGAACGCCAAGAAGGTGCAGTGGTCGGCCAAGGTCAGCGCCGCCACCACGGCCCGCTACGGCAGCAAGATCACCGTGGCTCTGGACGCCGAGAAGATCCACGTCTTCGACAAGGAGACGGAGAGGGCCATCGTCAACTGATGTCCGCCCGGCATCTTTAGCCGGTGACAAGGATCCGGGAACGAACAGCCGTTCCCGGATTTTTTGCGCCCCTTTGGAGGCGGCGATTGACATGAACCGGATAAAGTGCTAAAATCCAAAACGGCATCAATGAAAAATGCCTTTTGAGTTCATTTTTTCTCAGGAGGGGATCTTATGAATAAATACATTACGGCGGAGGCCTTGAAGAGCTTCCAGACGGCCTTTGACGCCGACAGGGCCAACGCGGTGGCCCGGGACGCGGTGATGAACAACGGCCTTAACAAGAGCTGTCTCAACCACCGGGCCCGGCGGAACACCACCCACGTCTTCTCCCTGGCCCTGAAGCAGGGGCCCGTCACCAATCAGAAGCAGAGCGGCCGCTGCTGGCTCTTCGCCGCCATGAACGTGATGCGCGCCCGGATCATCCAAAAGTGGAACCTTGCCGACTTCGAGCTGTCCCAAAATTACATGCTCTTCTGGGATAAGCTGGAAAAGGCCAACTGGTTCCTGGAGAACATTCTGGACACGCTGGCGGAGCCTGTGGGCAGCCGGCTTCTGGACTATCTGCTGCGGGATCCTGTGGGCGACGGCGGGCAGTGGGACATGATGGCCAATCTGGTGAACAAGTACGGCGTGGTGCCCAAGTACGCTATGCCCGAGAGCGCCGTCTCCTCGTCCACCCGGGAGATGAACCGGGTGCTCACGGAGCTTTTGCGCACCGACGCGGCGATCCTGCGGGAGCAGGCCGCCGGCGGCGCCGGCCGGGAGGCCCTGGAGGCGGAGAAGGAGCGGATGATGGGAGAGGTCTACCGGATCCTGGTGATCTGCCTGGGCGAGCCGCCCATGACTGTGGATTTTGAGGCCCGGGACAAGGAGGACAATTTCATCCGGGAGCGGGGCCTGACGCCCCGGAGGTTCTTCACCAAATATGTGGATATGGATCTGTCGGAGTACATCAGCCTCATCAACGCGCCCACCGCTGACAAGCCCTACTATCGCCGCTTCACGGTGCAGAGGCTGGGGAACGTGAAGGAGGGCGACCCGGTGTGCTACCTGAACCTGCCCGTGGAGGAGCTGAAGACGGCGGCCATCGCCCAGATGCAGGACGGCGAGCCGGTGTGGTTCGGCTGTGATGTGGGGCCCTATTCCGACCGGGAGACGGGGACGCTGGATCCGGACAACTACGACTATGAGAATACCCTGGGGATCAAGCTTAGCATGACCAAGGCCCAGCGGCTGGACTACGGCCAGAGCATGATGACCCACGCCATGGTGTTCCAGGGCGTGGATTTGGACGAGGGGGGGTGGCCCACCCGCTGGCGCGTGGAGAACAGCTGGGGCGACGAGGCCGGGAAGAAGGGCTACTACGTCATGTCCGACGCCTGGTTTGATGAGTACATGTACCAGGTGGTGGTCAACAGGAAGTATTTGACCGACCGGCAGAGAGCGGCGCTGGAGACGCCGGTCATCCGGCTCGCCCCCTGGGATCCCATGGGGTCGCTGGCAAAATAAGCTTTTTTACGGCGCAAAAACAGTCTCTGGGAGGCATTGCCTTCGGGAGACTGTTTTTTTATTTCCAGAAATGAATGAATACAGAAGGATTTTAAAAATACGTATAGGTGATAATCCACAAAAAGGGCCGGAATTTTTTGATAAAATTTATACATTCCTCTTGAAATTTCTGTGTCAAGGGACTAATAAATTCAGTAAAGAAATTAATACGGAAATCGCATGAAATTTGACGATCCATTGAAAGCCGTTTTTCAGTTCCGCTTTGATACTGTTTTTTGAGGGAGGAAATGTTGATATGGAGTACACAAATCATGGGATCGGAAAACGCGTACTGACCATACTGCTGACGGCGGTGATGGCGCTGTCTCTGTGCGCCGCGGTGACGGAGACGCGTGCGGAGACGACGTATACGGTGACGTTTGACGCAAACGGAGGGACTTTTCCTGAGTTTTACGGCGATGAAAACACCTTTTCGGTTCAAGTGACGGCAGGGGAAACGACAGTGTTTCCTTTTGCGAGCAGAACGGGCGGAAGCGGATATTATGGTTTGATGGGATGGAAAGCGGACGAAGATGATGAAGTATATGTGGCCGGAACCAAAACGCCCGCGGTCTTGGGAAATATCACTTACAAGGCTCAATGGAGTCCCAAGTCATCGAGTGCCGGTATCAAAATCACTTTTTCTGATCTTGGCGAAACTGGTAAGGAGCTTATCTGCTATACGACCAAGGCTGGGACGTTAAAGATCCCGGAGAATCTTTTTTGGCCAAGTGCAAAATAAAGAGTTATCTGGCTGGGATGTCACTACTTCGACGTTTATGGGAAAAAACAAAATTTTCACAGATGGAGGCCCCGGAAATAATATAACTTTAGGCGATACTACGGAAGAAGTCATATTTGAGGCCAGATGGACAAACGATCTGCGCGTGTACTATCACTCCAATCCGCCAACAGCAACAGCAAGTGATCTTAAAAGAGAAAAACCTTCCGGATATTTTGTGAGCAGTGATAATAGTTTTGAGGTTCGTCAAGTAGGTGGAACTCAGTCCGGAATATTGGGAGTTGGTTTTGAACCGCCTGCTGGCTACGAGCCGTTGGGATGGAGTACATACCGTTTCGCAACGGAGGCTGACCCGGCCTATGCGCCGGGAAACACTGTGACCATAACGAATAATCTACATCTTTACGCAATATGGAGGGAGAAAAAAGTAGAGTGTAAGATCACCAATCATTTCATCAAAACGGATGGAACCGATGTGACCAGCTCGGATACGGTACAGTATCCGTTGGGGAAAGCATTGAATGAGTACAAACCGGATAAGACTACCATAGAATATAATGAGGAGACGTATCTGTTTGACCGGACGGAGGCTTCTGGAACGGCGACTGAAACAGGCCCAAACAATTTCGACGTCTACTACGACATCGACATGCTCGGTAATGGTGGAAGCGACGGGATCGCGGACAAATTCCAGCGCCTTGTGACCTATCAGGTCGAAAACGGCGCATGGGCAGACGGGATGACCGGCAAAAAAACCGAGGTTGTCACGCTGATGGACGGGGAAGAATATTCCGAGACGGGGACGGGGAAGCTGACGGCCCCGGAAGCGGGGGAGCCTGCCGAGGGCTACACCACGGGCATATGGAGTACCACCACGGGCAGCGCGCCTGATACGGTCACGAAAGACGGCCCCTTTGTGTACACATACAGCTTCATCGACGAGGATACAGCTGTCATCATCCAGCCGACGGAGGTTCGCGAAATCTATAACGGAAAAGAACAGACCTTCAAAGAATTTACTGCTAAGAAGGTCAATGGGGAGACGTGGCCGGGTATTACGGTGACGTTGAAGGGCGACGCAAATCTTGAAGGGTGCGGTTGGACTGACGCCACGGACGAAAGCGGCGTGTCGGTAGATCTGAGTAAAATACTTGCGGACAGAGGAGAAAGCTGGCAGTCCATCCTGGACGTTCAGGGGATTACCGATGAGCAGAAGAAAAAAGTGCTTCTCGTTTCCGGGACGATCATTATTGACCCGTGCCCTGTGGAGGTCAAGTTGAACGTTACAGAGCTTAACGAGCTTCAAGCGGGAATAGGAAATGGAAAAGAGGGAGATGAACCGGTTACCCCCACATATAAGTACGACAAGGCTGACAAGGAACTGATCGCGGAGTTTATCTTTGACGGATACGAGCATACTATCAGCCTTGCTCCCAATAAATTTGAAATAAAGGATAAAAATGGTACGCCGGTTGATGTTAAGCTTGCCCCTGATGAAGGCAGTACGGCAATCGTCCTGCGTGCCACCCGGGTCGGCGATACTGAGAAAATGACCCTTGATCTGACAAGCGCCGCGCTGGAGCTTGCGGATGCCGGTGCTGATGCTGATAACTACACTGTCAGCGGCTCAAAAGCCACGACCATATCACGAGCGCCCATCATGAACGGCTCGGAGGAGGAAGAAGTAATAACTGATCTCACCGGCAAAGAGGTTGAAAAAATCTCCGTCAGGATCGTGCCGCGCCCCGTAAAGTATTGGACGTATGGCGGAGCCAAGATTTTTGACGGCAGCGGCATACCATCCGCAGATAAGAAGATCTACAATACGGCTTATATGAACGCAAAAAAAGTAGACCCGGATGATAAACCCACAGGCGAATTTATTGCGCAGCCGAAATATGATGAGATCGTCAAAGAAGATGGAAGTGCCATTGGGGAAGACGAGCCGGGCTTCATTGTCAGGCTTACAGATCCTTTTATTCCCCCGTATACGACACTGAATCTCCGCCCGAAGGATGTGGATATTGAAAGCCCCATAGACGCCGGGATTACCGACTGCTCTGTGGGAATCATAACATTCATGGATGATATTGATCACACAAATGATTACGCGATCGACTTCGAGCTGGGGTATTTCACCATCTACCCGCAGAGCATCACCAACGATCCGTCGTTTTATGATGATGGATTTAAGACGATCGATACGTTCACGGATGACTATGAAGCTGCTGTCATAGAATACAAATACACAGACAGGGGCAAGACGGATATCCCGACCGACAAACAGCTGACCGCCTTCTATACCGGCGTGCAGTTCACGGGCGGCCCGGCAGAAACGTATACCTATGACGGAAATCCCCATAAGTTCGAGGGGGGCACCCTTCGGAACGACAAAAACGCGGAGGGATACAAGGAATTAAAAGAGGGCACGGATTACACCGTCGCCTATTACCGGCAGGACGACAAGGGGAAATGGAACGAAATCAGCGCGGACACGGACTTTATCGAGCCCGGAAAGATCAAGGTGGTCTATCAGGGCATCAACAATTACCGCAACCGCATTGAAAAGACCTACGAGATCGTCCGGACGCCCGGCGAGGTCACGCCGCCTACGGTCAATCCCGGCGAGGTCACCCCGCCCCCTCCCGGCGACACGCTGGATCCTGATGTAGAGACTGACGACCGGGAGCACTACGGCTACATCATCGGCAAGCCCGACGGGAGCGTGGATCCCGACGGGGAGATCACCCGCGCGGAGATCGCCACCATCATCTTCCGGCTCCTGAAGGAGGAGGTTCGGGAGGAATTCTGGTCGAAGACCAACACCTTCCCCGACGTGGAGAGCGCGGACTGGTACAACAACGCCATCTCCACCCTGGAGAACCTGGGCATTGTGGAGGGCAAGGACGACGGCCTCTTCCACCCCGACGACCCCATCACCCGGGCCGAAATGGCCGCCATGATGGCGCGGCTCTACGACTACGACATGAACACCGGCGACTTCCACACCAAGTTTGACGACATCGACCCCACCGCCTGGTACGCCCGGTATGTGGCGGCGGCGGAGAAGCTGGAGCTTTTCATCGGCGACGGGGCCACCAACCACGTCTACCCCAACCGGAGCCTGACCCGCGCCGAGGCCATGACCGTCTATAACCGCCTCCTGGGCCGCAAGCCCCACAGGGACGGGCTTCTGCCGGAGAAACAAATGATCCTGTGGCCGGACAACACGGACACCGCCGCCTGGTACTACGCCGACGTGCAGGAGGCCGCCAACTCCCACACCTGCGCCATGGACGATCTCACCGTGAACGGCAAGGTCTACGAGCGCTGGCTGGCGCCCCTGCCCATGCGGGATTGGGCGGCGCTGGAGCGCACCTGGAGCGACGCCCACAGCGGCGACGACGGACACGATGTGAACTGACGCACAATAGACGCCCCCCGGATCACTCCGGGGGGCGTCTCCGTATCGGGGCGGGGAAATCACTTTTTCCGCTGGCTCCTGATGCCGCGGACGACGTTGTCCTCCACGGCCTTTTCCAGGGCGTCGGTGACGATCTTCAAAACCTTGATGCGGGCGTATTTCTTGTCCACGGATTCCACGATGTACCAGGGGGCGTACGCGGTGCTGGTCTTTTGCAGCATATCCTCCACCGCCTCCTCGTACTGGGGCCACTTGTCCCGGTTGCGCCAGTCCTCGTCGGTGATCTTCCACTGCTTTTCCGGGGTGTTCTGGCGGGCCTGGAAGCGCTCCAGCTGGGTATCCGGGTCGATGTGGATCCAGAATTTCAGCACCACGGTGCCCCAGTCGGTGAGCTCCCTCTCAAATTCGTTGATCTCGCCGTAGGCCCGCTTCCAGGCGTTCTCGGTGCAGAACCCCTCGATCCGCTCCACCATCACCCGGCCGTACCAGGTGCGGTCGAAGATGGCCACGTGGCCGCTGCGGGGCAGCTTTGTCCAGAACCGCCACAGGTAGTGCCGCGCCTTCTCGCCGGGGGTGGGGCTGGCGATGGGGATCACGTCGAAGCCCCGGGGATCCAGGGGATAGGCCAGACGCCGGATGTTGCCGCCCTTGCCGGCGGCGTCCCAGCCCTCGTAGCAGATGACCACGGGGATCTTTTTGCGGTAGATCTGGTTGTGGAGCTTGGAGAGCTTCTTCTGGAGCTTCTCCAGCTCGGCCTTGTATTCCTCCTCGCTGATGGCGGCGGAGAGATCCGCGTCCTTCTGGGAGGGATGGCCCAGGAGCGGGAACTTCTGCCCCGAGGGCGCGCCGTCGTACCGTCCGGCCCGGACGGCCTTGTCCACCGCGCCGGTGATGGCCGCCAGGGCGTCGTACAGCGCCTTGCGGCGGCTCTCGCCGTCCAGCACGTGCCAGGGGAAGGTCTTTTCCGTGTCCTCCATGAAGCTGTCGTAGGTCTTCAGGAACCGGTCGTACTCCTGCTGCTGCCACAGATCGTCGCCCGAGACGCGCCACTGGGTGTCCCGGTTCTCCCGCAGGGCCGTGATGCGCCCGAGCTGTTCGGCCCGGGAGATGTGCAGAAAGAGCTTCACCACCACGTACCCGTTGTCCCGGAGCTGGCGCTCCAGCACCGCGCAGGAGTTGACACGGCGCTGGTACTCCTCCCGGGGGATCTCCCGGCGCAGATATTTGCCCACCGTGTCCTCCATCCAGCCGGTGTCCATAAAGAGGAATTTTCCGCTCTCCGGCAGGACGTCGAAGAATTTCTTCAGGAAGGGCCAGCGCTCCTCGCTCTCCGGCGTCCGGCCGAAGTTCTTCACCGAGAAGAAGCGGGGATCCATCTCGCAGATCAGCTCCTTGATGAGATTGCCCTTGCCGGCGCAGTCCCAGCCCTCCAGAAGCACGATGACGGGCAGCTTCGCCTCGCGGATCGCCAGCTGTTGGTTCACCAGCTGGGCCCGCAGACGCTTGATCTCCGCCTTGCGGGCGTCTTTGTCCAGACGGTCGTCTTTGCGGGTATAGTCAAGGATCATGGGGTACACCTCCACAATTTATTTTTATAAATGTAAAATAGCACAAATTTGCCGAAATGTCAAAATAAACCTGAAAATTCGCGCAAATTTTTGGGTAGTTTATTGAAACCCGGCGCGGCGGGGCGGGGACGGCCTTGACAGGGCGGCCGGGGCGGTGTAAACTCATAGTGGAACGGCGTCCGGGCGGCGCCGGGAAAGGGAAGTGGAAAAATGGATCATTTTGACGATATCCACCTGGAGGACTGCCCCTGCTGCGGCGGGGTGGGATGTCTGGAGGAGGAGGGCGGCTGGTGCGTGTATGTCCAGTGCCTTGACTGCGGCGCCCACACCTCCGAGGTCAGCTTTGACGGCGACGGGGACATTCACGCCGCCGCCCAGCGGGCCGCGGACAACTGGAACGCCCGCAAGGTCATCGCCCCCGGCCCGGGGGAGTGACGTATGAGCCTCCGGAGTGACCCGCGCGGACAGAAATAAATCTCTTGTCGCGGCAACAGGGGGAGAGATCCTGAAATTTGGGAAATTCAGGATCTCTCCCCGCGAATTTCTTTTGCCGGAGCGCTGAGGAACCACTTGCAACCACCGGTTGCGTAATTGCATACGCGCATGTATAGCGTTCTACCGGGACTATTGGTATGCTTGATGGGAAAGGAGGAAACATGGCACTGTCTGAAAAATTATACGCGCTTCGTAAAAAGAGCGGCCTTTCCCAGGAGCAGCTGGCGGAACAGCTAAAAGTATCCCGGCAGGCGATCTCAAAATGGGAGTCGGGTTCTTCAAGCCCGGAGAGCGATAAACTGATTGCCATCAGCCGTTATTTCCACGTCTCTTTGGATTATCTGATGAAAGAGGACGAGGATCCGTCTGTAGACGCGCCTTCGATAGAAAAGAGAGAATCCACGCAAGGGACAAATCATACGCAAAGGTCTATGGGGTTCATTCTCTGCATCGGCGGCGTCCTCTGCTTGATCGCCGGGGGATTGTTTTCTCTGCTGGATCCCGCGGCTTCAAACCAAATAAGCGAATCATCCGTGATCACCGTAGATGGTAATGGCGTTTATTTCTTCCTTTGCGCAGTCGCTGTCGTTGGCGGCGCTGTCCTGCTCCTTAAAGGCTCTCGCAAAAAGTGAAAGGAGTCATGCGCATGAAAAAACTATCCGCACTCTTTGGCGCTCTGGCAGTTCTGCTGTCGGATATGATGTGTGCTGTTGTGGCGTACAACTATTGCAATTTGCTTTGGGAAGGTCGGTATGCCGGGTATGGCACACCTGCGGGTACAGCGTTTCTATATGCCGTTCCGTATGGTATTGGCATCATCGTCTGTGTTGTTTTGACGTTTGTGTTCAGGAAAAAAGCCTGAAATATTTTTTTGCGGCGTTTTTTTCGACAGTCTCAAAACCCGGAGCTGACGGCGTCAGCTCCGGGTTTTGGTATGTTTTTTGCAGATCATTGGCCGGGCTCCGGGGCTGGACGGGGGGCGGCCACGTGGGCGTACATGCGTTTCCGGGACAGGAAGCAGGCGGTGGCGATGACGGCGGCGGTGATGCTGAGGCTCACGGGATAGACCATCATCAGCGTGTCAAAGGTGGGGTTGGCCTGAAAGACCACGAACACCCAGAAGAACCGGCTGCCGCAGACGAAGACCAGAGAGCAGAGGGCCGGGACGAGGCTGTACCCGAAGCCGCGCATGTAGCCGGACAGCACCTCCACCGCCAGGGAGAAGGTGTGACCCAGGAACATGTACCGGATGCGGATAAGGCCGTTTTCAATGACCGCGGGATCCTCGTTGAAGATGCGCAGCAGGGGGGTGGCGAAGGTCAGCAGAAGCGCCACCGCCGCGCCGAAGAAGAGATAGCCGATGAGGAAGGTGACCTTCAGCGACCGGCGGCACCGGTCCAGATTGCCCGCGCCGCAGTTCTGGCCCACGAAGGTGGTGACGGCCTGCCCGAAGGAGCTGAGGACCGAATAGGTGAAGCTCTCCACGTAGTTGGCCGCCGAGGAGCCGGCCATGACCACGGTGCCCAGGGAGTTCAGGGCCCGCTGGATGGTGATGTTGGCCACGGAGAAGACCATGCTCTGCACCCCGGCGGGCAGGCCCACCTGGAGAATGCGCTTCAGGGTGAAAAAGTCCATCCGCAGATACCGGAGCTCCACCCGCACCTGGCCCCGGCCCCGGATCAAAAGCCACAGCAGGACGGCGGAGCTGACCAGGTTGGACACCACCGTGGCGATGGCCACGCCGTCCACCGTCATGTGGAACCCGACCACAAAGACCAGGTTCAGGATCACGTTCACCACGCCGGAGATAAACAGTACGATCAGCGGCGTTTTCGTGTCGCCCTGGCCCCGGAACACGGCGGACAGGAAGTTGTAGAGCAGGATGACGGGCATCCCCAGCAGGTAGATGCGCAGGTACAGCACCGCCATGTCGTGGACGTCGTCGGGCACGTCCATCATGGTCACCACCGGGGAGGAGATGTACCAGCCCAGCACGGCCAGGCCCACGCCGCCGATGAGCCCCAGGAGGATGGAGGTGTGCACCGTCTTCCGGACGCCCTCCCGGTTGCCGGCGCCGATGTACTGGCTCACCAGGACGTTGGTGCCCAGGGAAAGCCCGATGAACAGGTTGACCAGCAGGCCGATGATGGGGCCGTTGCTCCCCACCGCCGCCTGGGCGGCGCTGCCCACGAAGCGGCCCACCACCGCCACGTCCGCGGCGTTGAAGACCTGTTGGAGGATGCTGGTGGCTGCCAGGGGCAGGGCAAAGAGCAGGATCTTGTCCCAGATGGAGCCGGAGAGCATACCGGATTTGCGTTCACTTGCTGATTTCATGCCGAAAAGACCATTCTTTCCTTATAATTTCCCCGCCCTTGGGGAAGTCATTTTTTGAGAAGGGGCAGCGCGGTCACGTCCTCCGGGATCTCCGCCAGATACAGCTGGCAGTAGCCGGTGACGTTGGAGTTGTAGAGGATATGCCTGCCGTCGGCGCAAAAGCGCGGATGGGGGTGGTGGGAGCCGTAGAAGAAGCTTCCGTCGTGCATACACAGCACCCGGGCCGGGTCGAAGTCGGCGCCGTTGAAGCGGTAGAGCTTGATGCTGCTGCCGGAATCGGAGGCGATCAGGTCAAAGTCGTTGGAGTGGATGTGATCCGGGGAGGGGAAGGGGACGCACTCCGCCTCGCGCTGGCCGGTGCCGTCGTATTTCACCGCGCCGAACCAGGACTTGCCCTCCTCCCGGCGGTGCACCTGATAGCCGATGTGCTCTCCGTCCAGGTGCCAGTACTCGTGGCCCACCATCTCACCGGGGGCGCGGCGCTCCCGCACCCGCCGGGGCGTGCCGTCCCGGAGATCCAGCACCCAGATGCGGTGATCCACCAGCTGCCAGGGGCCCTCGTGGCAGAAGCTGATGAGCTCGGGGCGGGTGGGGGAGGGGTTCACGTGCCCCACCCAGTTCTTCTCCCGCCAGATCTCCTCGCCGCCGCCCCGCTCCGTGTCCACCCGGACGATCCGGGTGTCCGGGTGGGCGTTGAAGATCTCCTCCATGCCGATGTAGCCGGCGCTGAGATCGGCGTAGATCCGCCGGGACAGATCCTCCCCCACGGTGGCGTAGACGTATTTCCCGTCGGCCCCCACAAGGCCGCCGTGGAGGTTGAACCCCTCCGGGCAGGTGTAGAGAAGGCGGGTCTTCAGCGTCTCCAGCTCCAGGGCGTAGAGCTTATTCTCCAGGGTGTAGTACACCTCGGGCCGGACGGGGTTCACGTCGTTGGCAAAGCCGGGGACGGCCTTCGCCCCGGCGGGGAAGTCCGTCAGACGGCTGATCTCGCCGCTCTCGATCTCCACGGAGAAGAGGTTGGAGGCGTTGTCCCGGTCGCCCCGAAAGAGAAGCCGCCGGCCGGAGTCCCACCAGCCGTTGCTCGTGAAGTAGGCGTGACAGCTGTGGCCCAGATAGCCTGTCAGCTGGGTGACCGGCACGCCGGAGACTCTGTCCGTCCGCCGGATCTTTTCGCTGGGCCAGGTTTGATAGGCTTTCATGAGATCTCTCCTCAGTCGTGGCGGGTGTCGTCCGTCCAGCACTCGCAGAAGCGGGCGGAGAAGGAAGGCTCCTCGCCGTATTTCAGAAGATGGGACACGTCCCCGTAGCGCCAGACCCGGAAGGAGGCAACGCCCTGCCGGCGCTCCTCGGTGAGGATGGTGGTGACGGAGGACGGCGCGGCGCACAGGCCGTGCCAGAGGATCATGGGCGAGACGCCCAGCAGATGGCTCAACAGGACGCACCCCACGCCGTAGTGACAGAAGAGGGCCGCCGTCTCGTGGTTGGGACGTTCCGCCCGGTAAAGGCCCCCGTCCCGGACATACCCGTGGGCCGCCAAAAGCGCGTCCAGGCCGGCGGTCACCCGGTCATATTCCGCCTTCACGTTCCCGGCGGCCATGACGGGGTGGGTGTACCATTTGTCCCGGTCATAGAGGAGCGGCTCGTCCCGCCAGTCCTCCGGAAGCCAGTCCCAGGTGATGTGCTGTTGGGAGGCGTCGTCGGGACGCCATATGGGGGCCTGGAACTCCCTCAGCCAGTCGCAGACCGCCGCCTCCCGGCCAAATGCCTTCAGCGTCAGGGACGCGGTGTCCCGGGCCCGGCCCAGCGGGGAGACGTAGAACCGGTCGATCCGCTCCCCCTTCAGGCTCTCCGCCAGCCGCTCCGCCTCATGCCAGCCGGTGGACGTCAGGGAGTCCCGCTCGTAGTCGGGATCGGCGTGCCGTATCAACAAAAGCCTCATGGGTTTCCCCCTCCGCCCTTTTTATGCTCGAATCATTGTACACCATTTGTGCCCCGCTGTCCTCTGGCTTTTTGACAAAATTCAAGGGAAATTTGACTTATTATTCGTAAATTCGTTGTGAGCTTTGTCCAAAGTACCGTATGCCCCCGGGCGCGCCCCGCCGTGATTTGGGCAAGCCTCCAAGTTTTTTCCGCCGCCCCGGGAAATTCGTTAGGGGCCTTGACAATCGGGCCCGCCGTGACTATAATTTCTAAGGAACCTAACGAATTGCAAGGAAGTGGAAAAATGGACGAGGAAGGGAAGGCCCCGGAGGGCGCGGACGGATCTCTGCACGGGCTTTTCTTGCAGTGCTCCAACATCATCGCCCGGCGCATCGGCGGCAACGCCAGCCGGCGGCGGATCATCGCCCTTCTGGACGAGCGCGGGGAGCTGACCCAGCGCCAGCTCCAGGAGCTTTTGGGCATCCAGGCCGGGAGCCTCAGCGAGCTGGTGGCCAGGATGGAGAAATTCGGCGTCATCACCCGGGCCCCCGACGAGAAGGATCGGCGGCGCATCGTCCTGCGGCTGACGGAGCTTGGCCGGGAGCGGGCCAGGGAGCCCCGGGAGATGACCGACGAGCGGCTTTTCGCCGCGCTGACGGCACAGGAGCGGGAGGCGCTGGGGGCGATGCTCCAAAAGATCGTGGACGCGCATCTCAAATGGCGCAGGGAGGTGGACGGCAAATGAAGCTGATTTTCCGCTATCTGGGGAAATACAAGAAATTCGTGTTCATCGCCATGGTGATGAAGCTGGCGGGCACGGTGGTGGAGCTGCTGCTGCCCACCATATTCGAGCACATCATCGACAAGGTGGTGCCGGAGGGGAAACTGATCCCCGTGCTCTTGTGGGGCCTGGGCATGTTCCTGACGGCCATCCTCTGCCGGGAGCTGAACGTCCGGGCCAACCGGCGGGCCATCGACAACGCCCACCATGTCAGCTACGACGTGCGGCAGGATCTTTTCCGCAAGACCGTGAACCTGTCTGGGGCGCAGTTTGACGCCTTCGGCCTGCCCAGCATCATCAGCCGCATGACCTCCGACAGCTACAACGTCCAGTCTGCGGCCCAGCAGCTCCAGCTCATGTGCATCCGCGCCCCCATGATGCTGGTGGGCGGGATCATCGTGTCCCTTCTGATGGACGCCAGCCTTGCCATGATCATGGTGGTGATGCTCCCTCTGCTCATCGCCATCATCCTGGGCGTCTCCGCCAGGGGCCTGCCCCTGTACGCCAGGGTCCAGCAGAAGCTGGACGTGGTGGTGCGGGTCATGCGGGAGAACATCACCGGCATCCGGGTGGTGAAGGCCCTCTCCAAGGCAGACTATGAAAAGCGCCGCTTCGCCAGGGTCAACGAGGACATGACGAAAAGCGACATCACCGCCACCACGGTAATGGCCATCCCCGGCCCCTTCATGCAGATGTGCCTCAATACGGGCCTGGCCTTAGTGGTGATCATCGGCGCGGGGCGGGTCAACCGGGGCGTCATGGATCCCGGCGTCATCCTGGCCTTCCTTACATATTTCAACATGGTCACCATGGGCGTCATGGGCCTCTCCCGGATCTTCATGACCATGTCCCGGGCCTCCGCCAGCGCCAACCGCATCGCCTCGGTCATCGACGCGGACACAGATCTTCGGGTGCTCACCGGCGACGAGGCCAAAAAGCCGTCGGGAGAGGGCTTCATCCGCTTTGAGAACGTGGATTTCAGCTACGGCGAGGACTCCGCGGACAAGTCCGGCTTTGCCGGGGAGAGCCGGGAGAAGGCCCTGTCGGGCATCTCCTTCGCCGTGAAAAAGGGGGAGAGCCTGGGCATCATCGGCCCCACGGGCTGTGGCAAGACCACCATCGTCAACCTGCTGATGCGGTTTTACGACGCCACGGAGGGCGGCGTCTTCGTGGACGGCCGGGACGTGCGCTCCTATGAGAAGGACGAGCTGCGCCGCCGGTTCGGCACGGTGTTCCAGAACGACGTGGTCTTCCAGGACACCCTGCGGGAGAACATCAGCTTTGGCCGGAAGGTGTCGGAGGAGGATATTTTAGAGGCCGTGCGGGACGCCCAGGCGGCGGAATTCATCGCCGGCCTGCCCGACGGGCTGGAGCACGAGGCGGCCATCAAGGGCGCCAACCTGTCCGGCGGCCAGAAACAGCGTATCTTCGTCTCCCGGGCCCTGGCCGCCAAACCCGATATCCTGGTGCTGGACGACTCCTCCTCGGCCCTGGACTACAAGACGGACGCCAATATGCGCCGGGCCATCACGGAAAATCACACGGACAGCACCATCGTCATGATCGCCCAGCGTGTCTCCAGCGTCATGAACATGACCAATATCCTGGTGCTGGACAACGGCAAGTGTATCGGCTACGGCTCCCATGAGGAGCTTTTGAAGACCTGCAAGCCCTATCGGGACACCTTCAAGGTGCAGATGGGCGAGATCGAATGAGGAGGTGAGGAAATGCCCGGAGCAGGAGACAGGGGCGGCGTCAAGCGCAAGCCCAAAAACGCCAAGCGCACCCTTTTGCGCATCATAAAATATATGGCCGTCTACAAGTGGGTGGTGGTGGCCCTGGTGATCGTGGCCTTCCTCAGCAACATCGGCAATCTGATGGGCCCCCAGCTGGCCGGCGAGGCCATCGGCGTGGTGGAGGAGGGCTTCAAGCAGGGCGCCGGAAAGATCGATATGTCCAGCGTCACCCGCTACGCCCTTTGGATGATCGTCTTCTATGTGGGGAGCACGCTTTTGAGCTTCCTGGTGGGCATCGGCATGGCCCGGGTGGGCCGGCGGATCGCCAACCACATGCGCCGCGACGTCTTCCACAAGCTGATGGTCATGCCGGTGAGCTATTTTGACCGCAACCAGGCCGGCGACATCATCTCCCGGGTCAGCTACGACGTGGACGTGGTGACCATGAGCCTCTCCTCGGACGTGGTGCAGATCATCACCAGCTTCGTCACGGTGGTGGGGAGCTTCATCATGATGATCATCGTCTCCCCGCCCATGGTGCTGTGCATGATCTTTATCATCCCCGTGTCCGTCTGGTACACCCGCATGATGTCCAAAAAGACCCGGCCCCTCTACTCCAAGCGGAGCGCCGCCTACGGCACCATGAACGGATTCGCCGAGGAGATGTTCTCCGGTCAGAAGACCATCCTGGCCTACGCCAACGAGGACCGGGTGACGGACAACTTCTCCGCCATCAACCGGGCCGCCGCCGAGGCGTATAAGAATTCCGACAGCCTGGGCGTCACCATGGGCCCCACCATCGGCATGATCAACAACTTCGGCCTCTCCGCTATCGGCATGGGCGGCGCGGTGCTGTACCTGATGAAGGTGGTGGGCCTGGAGCAGATCTCCAAGTTCGTGCTCTACTCCCGGAAATTCTCCGGCCCCATCAACGAAATCAGCAACATCATCAACGAGATCTACTCCGCCCTGGCCGCCGCCGAGCGCGTCTTTGAGTTCCTGGACGAGCCGGAGGAGCCGGCGGATGTGGAGGACGCCGCCGTTCTGCAAAACTGCCGGGGGCAGGTGCGGGTGGAGGACGTGAGCTTCGGCTATGTGCCGGAGAAGGTCATCCTGAAAAACATCGATCTCAGGGCCGAGCCGGGCCAGACCATTGCCATCGTGGGCCCCACCGGCGCGGGCAAGACCACCATCATCAATCTGCTGATGCGCTTTTACGACGTGAACAGCGGGCAGATCTTCGTGGACGGGCGGGAGGCCCGGCAGTACACCCTGGACAGCCTGCGCCGCAGCTACGCCATGGTGCTCCAGGACACCTGGGTCTTCAACGGCACCATCTTCGACAACATCGCCTACGGCAAGGAGAACGCCACCGAGGAGGAGGTAGTCCGCGCGGCCAAAGCCGCCATGATCCACGGCTACATCATGCGCCTGCCCCAGGGGTACAAGACGGTGATCAGCGAGGACGGCGGCAACATCTCCAAGGGCCAGAAGCAGCTGCTGACCATCGCCCGGGCCATGCTCTACAACACCAGTATGCTGATCCTGGACGAGGCCACCTCCAACGTGGACACCACCACCGAGCGCCAGGTCCAGGCCGCCATCCGGGGCCTCATGCGGGGCAAAACCAGCTTCGTCATCGCCCACAGGCTCTCCACCGTCCAGAACGCCGACAGGATCTTGGTCATCGACCACGGGAACCTCATCGAGCAGGGGAGCCACGAGGAGCTGATGGCCATGAAGGGCTTCTACTACAAGCTCTACGCCAGCCAGTACGAATGAGCTTTCGAAAAAAAGTGAATATTTCAAACTTTTTTCCGTAAGCCGTTGCGCTTTCCCGCGGGAGGTGTTAAAATAATCACATTACGCCAGTAAAGCGCAAGGAGGTTATGGAATGAACATCACCAAGGATATCAAATACATCGGCGTCAACGACCACAAGGTCGATCTTTTCGAGGGGCAGTATGTGGTGCCCAACGGCATGGCCTACAACTCCTATCTCATCCTGGACGACAAGACGGCGGTCATGGACACGGTGGATCGGAGCTTCACCCACGAGTGGCTGGACAACCTGGCGGAGGCACTGGAGGGCCGGAAGCCCGACTACCTGATCGTCCAGCACATGGAGCCGGATCACTCCGCCAACATCATGAGCTTCATGAACGCCTATCCCGAGGCCCTCATCGTCTCCTCCCAGAAGGCCTTCGCCATGATGAAGAACTTCTTCGGCACGGAGTTTGAAGACCGCCGCGTGGTGGTGGGGGAGGGGGACACCCTGACCCTGGGCCGCCACACCCTCACCTTCGTCACCGCCCCCATGGTGCACTGGCCGGAGGTCATCGTCACCTATGACAGCTTAGATAAGGTGCTCTTCTCCGCCGACGGCTTCGGCAAATTCGGCGCGCTGGATGTGGAGGAGGACTGGGCCTGCGAGGCGCGGCGCTATTACATCGGCATCGTGGGCAAGTACGGCGCCCAGGTGCAGGCGCTCCTCAAGAAGGCCGCGGGCCTGGACATCCAAATCATCTGCCCCCTCCACGGGCCTGTGCTCACGGAGAACTTGGGCTATTACCTGAATCTCTACAACATCTGGTCCGGCTACGGCGTGGAGAGCGAGGGCGTGGTCATCGCCTACACCTCCGTCTACGGCCACACCAAAAAGGCCGTGGAGCTTCTGGCCGAGAAGCTCCGGGAGCGGGGCTGCCCCAAGGTGGTGGTCACCGACCTTGCCAGAAGCGATATGGCCGAGGCGGTGGAGGACGCCTTCCGCTACGGAAAGCTGGTCCTGGCCACCACCACCTACAACGCCGAGATCTTCCCCTTCATGCGGGAGTTCATCAACCACCTGACGGAGCGGGGCTTTAAAAACCGCACCGTGGGCCTTATGGAGAACGGCTCCTGGGCGCCTATGGCCGCCAAGGTCATGAAGGGCATGCTGGAGAGCTGCAAGAACATCACCTGGACGGACACCACCGTGCGCATCACCTCCGCCCTCAACGACATAAGCCGCGGGCAGATCGAGGCCCTGGCGGAGGAGCTCACCCGGGACTACGTGGCCCAGAACGGAGAGACGGCCAACAAGAACGACATGACGGCCCTTTTCAACATCGGCTGCGGCCTCTATGTGGTGACCTCCAACGACGGCAAGCGGGACAACGGCCTCATCGTCAACACCGTCACCCAGGTGACCAACACCCCCAACCGGGTGGCCGTCTGCATCAACAAGGACAACTACTCCCACCACATCATCAAGCAGACGGGGAAGATGAACGTCAACTGCCTGTCCGTGGAGGCCCCCTTCTCCGTCTTTGAGTCCTTCGGCTTCCGCAGCGGCCGGAACGTGGACAAGTTTGAGGGGACTGAGGTGCTCAGATCCGACAACGGCCTTGTGTTCCTGCCCCGGTACATCAACTCCTTCATGTCCCTGAAGGTGGAGCAGTACATCGACATGGACACCCACGGTATGTTCATCTGCTCCGTCACCGAGGCCCGGGTCATCTCCGACAAGGAGACCATGACCTACACCTACTATCAGCAGAACGTCAAGCCCAGGCCCAAGACGGAGGGCAAGAAGGGCTGGGTCTGCAAGGTCTGCGGCTACGTCTATGAGGGCGACGAGCTTCCCGAGGACTTTGTCTGCCCGCTGTGCAAGCACGGCGCGGCGGATTTTGAGCCAATACAGTGATCACGTCAGAAAGGAGCCTTTACCATGAAATACGTCTGTGAGATCTGCGGCTGGGAGTACGACGAGGCCGCCGGCGACCCCGACAACGGCATCGCCCCCGGCACCAAGTTCGAGGATCTTCCCGAGGATTTCGTCTGCCCCATGTGCGGCGTAGGCAAGGAAAACTTTACTGCGGAAGAATAATCCCTGAATCTAATCCCCGTCCCGGCGGGCCGGAAGGCCCGCCGGGGTCTTTTTTTGGCGTTTTTTGAAAAATAGTCTTTTCACAGAGGGGAATTGGTGATATACTGTACTTGACATAATATCTTTTGGGGGGAACAGTTGTGTCCGCACCGGTCGTCACCGACAACAAGAAGAAAATCAAGCGCGGCTTTTTCGCCATCGTCACCGGCCGCACCTTCATCATCGCGCTGCTGCTGGCAGCCCAGTTCGTCCTTTTGATGTGGGGCTTTGAGCGGCTGGGCGAGTACATCCACTTGGGCTCTGCGGTGGCCTCCGCGCTGATGCTCATCTACATCGTCAACTCCCCAAGCGACCCCACCGTAAAGCTCACCTGGTGCTTCGTGGTGGCGCTGGTGCCCGTGCTGGGCATCCCCCTCTATTTCTACATCAAGACGGATATCGGCCACCGCACGGTCCAGCGCTCCATCAGCCGCTGTATCACGGAGACGGCCCCCTACATGCTCCCCGCGCCCGACGCCGGCGGCGCGGCGGCCCTGACCCTGGAAAAGACCGACCCCGATGCGGCCTCCATCGCCAGATACCTCAAGGACACCGCCGGCTTCCCCGCCTACACCGGCAGCGAGGTGACTTATTTCCCCCTGGGGGAGAACAAGTTCGCGGCGATGATCGAGGAGCTTGAGAAGGCCGAGAGCTTCATCTTCATGGAATATTTCATCGTCGCCGAGGGGCGCATGTGGGACACCATCCTGGAGATTCTCACCCGCAAGGCCAAGGCCGGGGTGGACGTGCGGTTCATGTACGATGGCACCTGCGCCTTCGCCGACCTGCCCTATTCCTACCCGGAGGAGCTGAAGGCCCGGGGCATCAAGTGTCAGGTCTTCGCCCCGGTGCGGCCCTTCGTCTCCACCCACTACAACAACCGCGACCACCGGAAGATCTTGGTGGTGGACGGCAGGGTGGGCTTCACCGGCGGGGTCAACCTGGCCGACGAGTATATCAACGAAAAGGCGCGCTTCGGTCACTGGAAGGACACCGCCATACGTGTGCGCGGCGAGGCGGTCAGGAGCTTCACCCTGATGTTTTTGCAGATGTGGAACTCCACCGAGCGGGCCGGCGGCTGCGCCTATGAGCGGTTTTTGCCGGAGCCGGAGACGGTCCGCGTCCCCGACGCCCCCGGCGTGGTCATCCCCTACGGGGACAGCCCCATGGACTCCGAGCGGGTGGGGGAGGCGGTGTATCTGCACCTCATCAACACCGCGCGGCAGTACGTGTACATCATGACGCCCTACCTCATTCTGGACGGGGAGACGGTGACTGCCCTGACGGCGGCGGCCAAGCGCGGGGTGGACACCCGCATCATCCTGCCCCACATCCCCGACAAGACCTACGCCTTCTGGCTGGCCAAGAGCCATTACGCCCAGCTTGTGGACGCCGGGGTGAAGCTCTACGAGTACACCCCCGGGTTTATCCACGCCAAGGTCTTCCTCCAGGACGGCAAGATGGGGGTGGTGGGCACCATCAATCTGGATTACAGGAGCCTTTACCACCACTTCGAATGCGCGGCCCTGCTGTGCGGCGTCCCGGCCCTGGAGGATATCCGCGCCGACTTTGAGGACACCCTGGCCAAATCCCAGCGCGTCACCCATGAGAGCGTCGCCCATGAGAAGCTCCATGTGAAATTCTTCGGCGCCCTTTTGAAGATCGTGGCGCCGTTAATGTAATGCTTTCGTTGCGGAATACACTTACGTCCCCGCATGATTTACTGATCGCCCGGGGGCCCCAAAAAGATTACCATTAATTACCACAGCTTTCACGAAACGGAGGTACCGCCCATGATCAATATACTCCACGCCGCGGATTTTCATATGGATTCGCCCTTCCACGCCCTGCCGGAGGACAAGGCCGTCCAGCGCCGGCGGGAGCAGAGGGAGCTTCTGGACCGGCTGGCCGCCGAGGCGGAAAAGGCGGACGTGGTCCTGCTGGCCGGCGACCTCTTTGACTCCACGGCCTCCTACTGGGAGACGGCGGAGACGCTGACCCGGGTGCTGTCCTCCGTCAAGGCCCGGGTGTTCATCGCGCCGGGGAACCACGACCACTACACCGCCCGGTCGCCCTACGCCTTTATGGAGCTGCCGGAAAACGTCCACATCTTCCGCACGCCCCAGCTGCGGGGCATCGAGATCCCGGAGCTGAACGCCCGGGTCTGGGGCGCGGGCTTCACCGCCGGCGGGTGTGAGCCGTTGCTGCGCTCCTTCACCGTCCGGGCCAGCGATAAGCTGGAGCTGATGGTGCTCCACGGCGACATCGCCGCCAACTCCCGCTACAACGCCATCTCCGAGGAGGACATCGCCCGCACGGGCCTGGACTACCTGGCCCTGGGCCACGTCCACACCTTCTCCGGCATCAAAAAGGCCGGCTCCACCTTCTACGCCTACCCCGGATGCCTGGAGGGCCGGGGCTTTGACGAGACGGGGGAGAAGGGGTACATCGTGGGCACGGTGGACAAGGGGAAGGCCGACCTCTCCTTCAAATGCGCCGGGGGACGGCAGTACCGGATCATCGAGGCCGATCTGACCGCCTCCGACGACGCCCTGAAGACCGCCTCTGAGGCCGTGGGGGAGGGCTTCCCCCGGGATATCGCGCGGCTGGTGCTGAAGGGGGAGTACCCGGAGGACGTGGACACGGAGGCCATCGCCCGGGCCCTGTCGGACAAATTCTACCATCTGACCGTCAAAAGCGAGCTTCGCCGCCGCCGGGATCTGTGGGCCGGGGCGGGGGAGGACACCCTGACGGGGATGTTCCTGGCCGATCTGAAGGCCAAATTTGAGGAATCCGCCGACGAGGACAGCCGGCAGCTCCTGGAGCTGGCGGCCCGGTACGGCATCGCCGCCCTGGAGGGCAGAGAGGAGTGGAAACCGTGAAGATAAAAAAGCTCTCCGCCACCTTCGGCAAGCTGAAAAACGCCGTTTTGGAGCCGGGGGACGGCCTCACCGTGATCGCCGCCCCCAACGAATCCGGCAAATCCACCTGGTGCGCCCTGCTGACGGCCATGCTCTACGGCATCGACACCTCCGAGCGGGACCGGGCGGGACACCTGTCCGCCAAGACCCGCTACCGCCCCTGGGACGGCAGCGGCATGGTGGGCACCATGGAGATCGAGGACGGCGGCAAAAGCCTCACCATCCAGCGCACCACCAAGGGCGCCGCCCCCATGAAGAACCTCATCGCCGTCTACACCGGCACCGCCCAGTTCATCCGCCTCCAGGATCCGGACTCCCTGGGCCGGCAGCTGACGGGCGTGTCCCGGCAGGTCTTTGAGCGCACGGCCTTCATCGCCCGGCCCGAAATGCGGGTGACCCAGACCTCGGAGCTGGAGAAGAAGATCGCGGATCTCGTCTCCACCGGGGACGAGAATACCTCCTATACCGACGCCGACGAGCTCCTGCGCAAATGGCAGCGGAAGCTCCGCTACAACAAATCCGGCGTTATCCCCGGCCTGGAGCAGGAGCTCCGGGACGTGAACCACGCCTATTCCCTGATCGCCTCCTCCTCCGAGGAGATCGCCGCCCTGCGCGCCTCCATGGCCAGGACGGAAAAGAACATCGAGCTTCTGGAGGAGGATCTGGTCACCCACGACAAGCTGGATGCCCGGGCCGCCGCACGGAAGCTGGCGGAGGCCAAAAAGAGCATGGAGGCGGCCCAGGAGCGGGTGGACAGACTCACGGACGCCCTGACCGTGGACGGCCATCTGATGACCCGCCAGGACACCGCCGCCATCCGGGACACCGCCGCCGCGGTGATGCCCATGAAGAAGGTGGCCAGAGACGCGGAAAAGGCCCTGTGGCACGCGGAGAAGGAGCTGAACGACGCTTCCGCCCGCCGCGCCGCCTCGCCCCTGGCTTCTGTCCCGGAGGAGAAGACCGCCGCCGATATCCAGCGGGGACGGGAGCTTCGGGAAAAATCCCTGACGGTGAAGGAGCCCCGGGTACCCCGGTGGATCCCCGTCCTGCTGTGGATCCTGGCGGTTCTGGGCCTTGTGCTCACCACGGGGCTGTTGACGCCCCTGTTCCGTCGGGATCCCCAGGCGCTGAAGGTCGTGGGCCTCAACATCTGGGGCATCCTGGCCTCCCTGCTGGCGGGCGCGGTGGGATTGGTGCTCTTCTTCATCAAACTGCCCCACCGGCGCAACGCCGCCGACGAGCTGGGCGATCTCCTGGCCGCGTACCGGGTGGGCGATATCGGGAAGCTGGAGGCCCTGCGGGACGCCTACGCCGCCCTTGTCCGGGACGAGGAGAGCAAGCGCTCCGCCCGGGACGCCGCCCGCGCCGCCTACGAGAGCGCGGGGAACGCCGCCCGGGAGGCGGAGGAGCGGGCCGTCGCCAGGATCTCCGCCTTTATGTCGGACGTGAAGAGCGGCGAGCAGGTGCTGGAGGCCCTGAACGTCACCGAGCGGGCCATCGACGAGCTGACCCGCGCCCAGTTTGACGCCGTCTCCACCCGGAATATCTACGAGACGCTTCTGGCCGGCCAGGATCCGGCGGCCGTGCCGGAACCGGACGACACCTATCTGCCCATCCCCATGCGCAACCGGGAGGAGACGGTCTCCGCCCTGGAGCGGGCCAGGGCACAGCTTACCGAGCAGACCCGGGCCCTGGATCTGGCCACCGGCGCCCAAAGGACGCTGGGCGACCCCGCCGTCATCGAGGGCAAGGCCCTGGCTCTCACCGAGGAGATTGGGGAGCTGAACCGCCGGTACAGCGCCCTGACATTGGCCGTGGAGGCGCTGTCCGAGGCCAATACGAAGCTCCAGACCCGCTTCTCCCCGGAGGTCAGCCGCAAGGCCGGGGAGATCATGTCCCGCCTCACCGACGGGAAGTACGAAAAGCTCTACTTCGACAAGGGCTTTGACGCCGGGGCCAAGGAGGGGGACAGCCCCGAGACGCACAATGTGCTGGCCCTGTCCGACGGCACCGCCGACGAGATCTACCTCTCCCTGCGCCTTGCCATGTGCGAGCTTTTGCTGGGCGGGGACGACCCCTGCCCCATCGTCCTGGACGACGCCCTGGCCAATTTTGACGACCGGCGCTGTCAAAACGCCCTGAACGTCCTTCTGGAGATGTCCAAAACCCGCCAGATCATCCTCTTCTCCTGCCACAGCCGGGAGGCGGATATGCTGGAGGGCGCCGAGGGCGTCAAGATCATCCGGGGGTAAATGGCGCCCCTGACGAGGAGGGATCCTTCTGTGAAAATCAACTGCGTATGGGAGCATAACGGCCAGGACAGTCTTTTGTATGCCGAGCAGTTTCCCGGCGCTTTTACAAGAGGCCCCTCCAAAGCCGAGGCGATCCGGAAAATGCCCGCTGAGATCAGGGCCTACCAGATGTGGAGAGGCGGCCCGGTCCCGGACGCCTTTGAGGTGGAGATCGTTCAGGAAAAGCCCTCTGAGCTGACGGTCTCCGACGCGGATTCGGATGTGCTTTTTGACGCGGAGAGGAAGGCGTTGAGCCCGCCTGAGTACGAGGAACTGAAAGCGCTGGCCCTGAAATCGGCCCGGGATTTTTTGACGCTGCTTGAGGCGGTGCCGGATCCGAACAGGAGCTGTCTGCCGGCCAGGGAAACCTTCTACGGGCCGGTTCCGCGCACGGCCCTGGAGATGTACGAGCATACAAGGAACGTCAACGAATACTATTTTGGCGAGATCGGCGTTCCCGCGGACAATGAGGGCACCGTTTTGGCGTGCCGGGAGCGCGGCTTCGCGGCGCTGGAAAGCCGGCCGGATTTCTTGAAAAATACCGTCTTCCTTGGCAGCTATGACGAGGAGTGGTCGCTGAGAAAGGTGCTGAGACGCTTTGTCTGGCACGACAGGATCCACGCCAGGGCCATGTACCGCATGGCGGTCAAAACCTTCGGCCTCCGGGCCGTGCCAAACGTATTTCTCTTTCTATAAGCCTGTCTTTCACCAGCCTCCCGCCGGAAGATCCCGGCGGGAATTTTTTGCTTTTTCCTCTTGACAGTGGGGGAGAGGTGTGTTATTGTATTAAGCGGCTAATACAATGATACAGATCCGGCGGGATAACAGCGGGGAGGTGCGTCATGGAGTGGCGGTTTGACGGGGGAGCGCCCATTTACGCCCAGATCGTGGACGCGGTGAAGTTGGCCATCGTCTCCGGGGAGCTTCCGCCGGGGGCACGGCTCCAGGGTGTGCGGGAGCTGGCGATGGAGGCCGGGGTCAACCCCAACACCATGCAGAGGGCGCTTTCGGAGCTGGAGCGGCAGGGGCTTGTCTACACCCTGCGCACGGCGGGCCGGTATGTCACCGGCGACGAGGCCGTCATCCGGGCGGCCCGGCGGGAGCTGGCCGGGGGATACGTAGAAACCTTTCTCACGGCTATGGGAAGGCTGGGCATGGAAAAAAGCGATATGATCAAGCTGCTGGAGGCAGATGAGGAGGTATGAGCATGGCAATTTTGGAATGTAAGGGCCTTTCCAAGTCCTACGGCCCTGTCCGGGCCCTGGACGGGGTGGACTTCGCCGTGGCGTCCGGGCGGATCGTGGGGCTTCTGGGGCCCAACGGCAGCGGAAAGACAACGCTTATCAAGCTGGCCAACGGCCTGCTGACGCCCTCCGCCGGACAGATCCTGATCAACGGGCAGGCGCCGGGGGTGGAGACGAAAAAGGCGGTGTCCTATCTCCCGGAGCGCTCCTGCCTGCCGGAGTGGATGAGCGCCGCACAGCTCATGGGCTTCTACGGGGACTTCTACGCGGACTTTGACCGGGCCGTGGCGGAGGCCATGCTGGCGCGGCTGAATATCGACGTCAAGGCGCGGCTCAAGCACCTGTCCAAGGGCAACCGGGAGAAGGTACAGCTCATTATGGTGATGGCGCGGAGGGCCCAGCTCTACCTGCTGGACGAGCCCATCGGCGGGGTGGATCCGGCGGCCCGGGACTTTATTTTGAGTACCATCATCTCCAACTACAACCCCACCGCCACCGTGATCCTCTCCACCCACCTGATCGCCGACGTGGAGCGGGTGCTGGACGACGTGATCTTCATCAATCAGGGCAAGGTGGTCCTGGCGGCCCCCGCCGACCAGCTGCGGGAACAGCAGGGCAAGAGCGTAGATCAGATCTTCAGGGAGGTGTTCAGATGTTAGGAAAGCTCATGAAGCACGAGCTGCGGGCCACGTCCCACACCATGCTGCCCATCATCGGGGAGATGCTCCTGGTGGCGGCGGTGGGGAACGTGTGCGTCCGGCTGGGCAACGGCCACGATCTGCCGGCGGCGGTGAGCCTCATCATCACGCTGGTGATGGTGCTGTTTTTCGTGGGGATCTTCGCCATCGGCCTTGTGACGGTGTATATGATGGTGCGCCGGTTCCGGGACAACCTGCTCCGGGACGAGGGGTACATCATGCACACCCTGCCGGTGAGCGTCCACGCCCAGATCTGGACCAAGGTGCTGGTCTCAGCCCTCTGGTACGCCCTGGCCTCCGTGACCATCGTGGCCGCCGTGGTATTGCTGACCTTTAACGCGGAGACCCTCAAGGTCATCGGGGATCTGTTCAAGACCCTGTTCATCGTCACCAGGAGCAACGGACAAATCGCGGAGATCGTGGTGGAGTGTCTGGCGATGCTGGTGCTGGCCTCCGTGACCATGAGCCTGAGCTTTGACGCGGCCCTCAGCGTGGGCCACTCCTTTGCCAGGCACAAGATGGCCGCGTCGGTGGCGGCCTACATCGGCCTTCTGATCCTGGGCCAGATCGCCCTCAGCTGCGCCGCCAGGCTGACGGTGATGACCAATTTTTACGGCTACCTGGACGCGTCCTTCGTGGACATCTATGAGTTCATGACCTACTGGCGCGGCATCTGCGGCGCCAACGCGGGCCTTATGATCCTGGAGGGGGCCGTCTGCTACGGCATCACCGCCTATTTCCTGAAGCGCCGGCTGAATCTGGAGTGACAGCCCCTTTTTGGCAAAGCTTCCGCCAAGGGTCGCCAAAACGGCCCTTTCAGAAGGCGATTTTCGGTTACAGGATGCATTATACCATAGGCCGAAGCATTTATCAAGTATTTTTTGAAAAAATTTAAATATTTTTTAGCGCCCGTCACGAAGTAATTCGCGCCGGGCGCTTCTATGCTTGAAAAAAGCCGGAAGGTGTGGTATGATAAACCTGTTTTAAGGCGAAAACTACGGGAAAGACACCACGGAGGTGACGGTATGACGCTTTATGAGAAATCCCAGGCCATTCTGGAGCTGCCGGCGGTACTGGAGATGCTGGCGGCCGAGGCGGTCAGCGACGGGGCCAAGACTGCGGCGCGGGCTCTGACGCCTGTGGCCGACAGGGCGGAGGCGGAGCGGCGGCAGCGGGAGACCACGGACGCCAGGGACATGATGATCCTCTACGCCGCGCCCTCCTTCGACGGGGTGAAGGACATCCGGGACAGCTTAAAGAGGGCCGACGCCGGCGGGATGCTGAACACCCGGGAGCTGACGGACATCGCCCAGGTCCTGCGGTGCGCCCGAAACGCCGCCGCCTACGCCTCCGGGGACGAGAGCGGCGCCAGGAGCATCGGCTATCTCTTCTCCTCCCTCCACGCCAACAAGTATCTGGAGGAGAAGATTACCAATTCCATCATCGGCGAGGGGGAGCTGGCGGACTCCGCCAGCGCGGAGCTTGCGGATATCCGCCGCGCCATGCGGGTGGCGGGGAGCAAGGTGCGGGAGGCGCTGCAGAAGGTCATCTCCTCGCCCACCTATCAGAAGGCCCTGCAGGAGCCCATCATCACCGTGAAAAACGGCCGCTATGTGGTGCCGGTGAAGGCCGAGCACAAGGGGGCCGTGCCGGGGCTGACCCACGACATCTCCTCCTCCGGGCAGACGCTGTTCATCGAGCCCATGAGCGCCGTGAAGGCCAACAACGAGATCCGGGAGCTCCTGGCCCGGGAGGAGCGGGAGATCGAGCGGATCCTGCGGGAGCTCAGTGCCGAGGCGTCGGACTTCTCCGAGAGCATTATTTTGGATTATAACCTGCTGACCCAGCTGGATCTTGTCTTTGCCAAGGCCAAGCTCAGCTACAAGCTCAACTGCGCCCCGCCGGAATTTTCCGAGAGGGGGGAGCTGACGCTGAAAAAGGCCCGCCATCCCCTTTTGAAGCAGGCGGAGGCGGTGCCCATCGACATCGAGCTGGGCGGGGACTTCGACACCCTGGTGATCACTGGTCCCAACACCGGCGGCAAGACGGTGAGCATCAAGACCCTGGGACTTCTGTGCCTGATGGCCCAGTGCGGCCTGCACATCCCGGCGGGGGACGAGAGCCGGATCCCGCTGTTTGAGAGGGTGCTGGCGGACATCGGCGACGAGCAGTCCATCGAGCAGTCCCTGAGTACGTTTTCCTCGCATATGACCAACATCGTGGGCATACTTTCGGAATGTGGGGAGGGGAGCCTTGTCCTCTTTGACGAGCTGGGCGCCGGCACCGACCCGGCGGAGGGCGCGGCCCTGGCCGTGGCCATCATCGAGTACGCCAGGAGCGTGGGCGCCCATATCGCCGCCACCACCCACTACGCGGAGCTGAAGATCTACGCCATGACGGAGAAGGGAGTCATGAACGCCTCCTGCGAATTTGACGTGAAGACCCTGAAGCCCACCTACAGACTGCTGATGGGCATCCCCGGCAAGTCCAACGCCTTCGCCATCTCCGAGCGGCTGGGCCTGCCCGGACACATCATCGACGACGCCAGACGCCGGATGGACAAGGGGGACGTGGACTTTGAGGAGGCCCTGACAAAGCTGGAGGAGAACCGCAAGGCCGCCGAGGAGCGTAAGGCCGAGACCTCCGAGGCCCTGAAAAGGGCGAAGGAGGATCTGGACGCGGCGGAGAAGGAGCGGAAAAAGGCGGAGGAGGAGCGGCTCAAATTCACCAAAAACGCCCGGGGCGAGGCGGAGCGGATCATCGAGGACGCCCGCCGGGCCGCCGACGAGGCCTTCCGGGAGATCGAGCGCCTCCGCCGGGAGGCGGCCACGGACACCGACTGGCAGAGGCTCAACGAGGCCAAGGCCAGACTCCGCCAGGGCCTCAACGAGGCCGCCGAAAAGGTGACGCCGGAGCGGGAGGCCCCCATTCAGCGCAAGCCCACCCGTCCCGCGGTGAAGGGCGACACGGTGGAGATCCTGTCCATCGGCTCCAAGGCCACGGTGCTGGAGGTGAACTCCGACGGCTCTTTGCAGCTGCAGGCGGGCGTCATGAAGGTGACCGCCAAGCAGAGCGAGGTGCGGGTCACCGAGTCGGAGAAGGTGAAGATCAAGACCGCCTCCGTGTCCGTTCCCGCCTCCACCCAGAGCGCCAAAAACGAGCTGGACGTGCGGGGCATGACGGCGGACGAGACGGTGGCGCTGGTGGAGCGGTTCATCGACGGGGCCCAGCTGCGGCACCTCAATCAGGTGACCATCATCCACGGCAAGGGGACGGGCGTGCTGCGCAAGGCCGTCCACGAGTGCCTGAAGCGCTCTAAGCAGGTGAAGAGCTACCGTTTGGGCCGGTTCGGCGAGGGGGAGAGCGGCGTCACCATCGTGGAGATCCGCTGACACACGAGCGATTTTGTCAAAATAGCACACATTTTTCCCGTTTTGCGCCGAATATTCAACAGAATTATTTATTGACGGGCGTGAAGCTCTTTGGTAGAATAATGATAGGTTTATAAATGTTCTGCGGGCGGCGGCCTGCGCACTTTTGAGGAGGGGCATTTATGTTTGCAAAAACAGTTGAGGTAAAGAACCAGGTTGGTTTGCGTGCAAGGCCGGCCACCTTCTTCACACAGAAGGCCAACGAATTCAAGTGCCAGGTCTGGATCGAGAAGGAGGAGCGCCGCGTCAACGCCAAGAGCCTGCTGGGCGTTCTGTCCCTGGGCATCATCAAGGGCATGACCATCTCCATCGCCGCCGACGGCGAGGACGAGGAGCGCGCCGTGGAGACGCTCTGTGAGCTGATCTCCCACGACTTTGCCGAGTAATTTATAGCGCATCATAAAACGGCCTGTTTCACACAAAATGAAACAGGCCGCTTTGTTGTGGGGGCCTTACCCCGGCGGGGGTTTCCGCCCTGATAGGGCGGAGGAGATTTGCTTTCTCCTCTTTTGTGTTGACAAAAGAGAAGAAAGCAACAAAGAGGAGAAAAACAACCAGGGGAGGGATTTCGACCTTCCCTCCCCTGGATCCCACCTTTAAAAAACGACCAGAGGGGGCCGCGGCCCCCATCTGGACTCCCCCGGGGAGCGCCCTCACGAAATCTGTCACATTTCGCATCACGCACCCCGTACGGGCCGGACACTGGCCGGCCCGTGTATCGAATTCCTGAATATCTTTCGATAGACACTGTACGGGCCGCCGCATCATACACAAGGAGGCTGACGATGTGAATCCAAAGCTCGATGAACTTCGTGAAAAGGCCGCGGCCTTGCCGCTGAAGCCGGGGAGCTACATTATGCACGCCGCCGACGGGACGGTGATCTATGTGGGCAAGGCCAAGGCGCTCCGCAACCGGGTGAGCTCCTATTTCCACGGCACCCACAACGCCAAAACCGAGGCGATGGTGGCCAACATCGACGACTTTGAGGTGATCATCGCCAAGTCGGAATTCGAGGCGCTGGTGCTGGAAAATTCCCTGATTAAGCACTATAAGCCCAAATACAACATCCTTTTGAAGGACGACAAGGGCTATCCCTTCATCCGGCTGGAGGGCGGGGCGGGATACCCCCGCTTCTCCATCGCCTCCCGCCGGGAGAAGGACGGGGCGGAGTATTTCGGCCCCTACGGCTCCCGGGGCAATACCAAGGCGGCCCTGGAGATGCTTTTGAAGGCCCTGAAAATGCCCACCTGCTCCCGGCGCTTCCCCCGGGATCTGGGCCGGGACAGACCGTGCCTTAACCACCACATGGGCGTCTGCGACGCCTGGTGCCGGGGGGTGCTGACGGAGGAGGACTACCGGGCGCGGGTGGCCCAGGCCGTGATGGTGCTGAAGGGCCGGGGCCGGGAGCTGACGGCCGAACTCACGGAGAGGATGAACGAGGCCGCCGAGGCGCTCCAATTTGAGGAGGCGGCCCGGCTCCGGGACACGGTGCGGGCGCTGGAGCTTCTGGAGACGCGGCAGACGGTCTTAAACAAGGGCGCCTCGGACACCGACGCCGTGGGGTATTTTGAGGGGCAGGTCAAATCCGCCTTCGCCGTCCTCCACTACGTCCAGGGACAGCTGCTGGCCAAGGACTGTGAGCTCTTTGACGATCCTCTGGGGGACGCGGAGGAGTCCGTCTCTCTGCTGGTGCGGCAGTACTATCAGGACGCTGAGCTGATCCCCGCCAGGGTGCTGCTGCCCCTGGAGACGGAGGACGGGGAGGAGCTGCAGCGGTATTTGACGGAGAAGGCCGGCCACGCGGTACAGGTGACCGTCCCCCAGCGGGGGATGTACCGGGAATTTCTGGCCGCCGCCGCGGAGAACGCCCGGGAGGAGACGGAACGCCACACCACCGCCGCGGAGCGGGTGTCCAAGACGGCCCAATGGCTGATGGACGCCCTGGGGCTGGAGGCGCCGCCGGAGCGGGTGGAGAGCTTCGATATCTCCAACACCGGCGCCGACGACGTGGTGGCCTCCATGGTGGTGTTTGTGGACGGGAGGCCCAAGAAGAGCGAATATAAGAAATTTAAAATGAAAACAATAGAGGGACAGGACGACTACGGCTCCATGCGGGAGGCCGTGGGCCGCCGCTTCGCCCGGTATACGGCCGGCGACGAGAGCTTCGGGACTCTCCCCGATCTGCTGCTCATCGACGGCGGGGACAAGCACGCGGAGGCGGCCCGGGAGGCCATGGAGGAAAAGGGCGTTTCCGTGCCCGTCTTCGGCATGGTGAAGGACGACCGGCACCGCACCCGCGCCCTCATCACCCCGGAGGGGCGGGAGATCGGGATCCAGGCCAATCCGGCGGTGTTCGCCTTCATCGGGAACATCCAGGAGGAGACGCACCGCTTCGCCATCGAGTACCACCGTACCCTGCGCTCCAAGCGGGTCAGGGCCTCGCGCCTGGACGGGATCCCCGGCGTGGGGGAGAAGCGCAAGGCGGAGCTGCTCCGGCGCTTCAAATCCGTCAAGGCCATCGCCGAGGCGGATCTCATCGACCTGGCCGGCGTGATCCCCGGCCCCGCCGCCAAGGCGGTATACGACCATTTCCACAGCGAGGAAAGCAACGAGGAGACAGACCATGAGAGTGATCACGGGCTCGGCCAGGGGCCGGAAGCTGAAAACCCCTGAAAATTACGACATCCGCCCTACCACCGACAAGGTGAAGGAGGCCATGTTCAACATCGTCCAGTTCTCGGTGGAGGACGCCCGGGTGCTGGATCTGTTCGCCGGCACCGGGCAGCTGGGCATCGAGGCCCTTTCCCGGGGGGCGGCGGCCTGCGTCTTTGTGGACAGATCCCCGGATGCCCTGAGGATCGTGGGGGAGAATCTGCGCGCCACCCGCCTGGAGGCCGGGGCCCAAACCGTGAGAATGGACTCCCTGGCCTATCTGGAGAGGGCGCGGGGCTTCGATCTGATCCTGGCGGATCCCCCTTACGCCGGAGATTTATTGGAAAAGGCATTAAATCTCATCGGAAGGTTTGACATTTTAAATAAAAATGGTATAATGATTTGCGAAAGCGACAGGGGCCTGGCCCTGCCGGCTCTGCCGGAGGAGAAATTCGCCCGCCGGGAATATCTCTACGGGCGCGTGAAGCTGACTACGTTTACGAGGATCTGAGTCTATGAAGACCGCCGTCTATCCCGGTTCCTTCGACCCCATCACCCTGGGGCATCTGAACATCATCAAACGGGCCTCCCGCATCTTCGACAGGGTCTACGTCTGCGTGGCGGTGAACTCCGCCAAGAAGCCCCACTTCACCCTGGAGGAGCGGGCGGACTTTGTGGGCCGCGTCACGAAAAAGTACGGGAACGTGGAGGTCACCACCTGCGACGGCCTGCTGGTGGAGTACGCCAGGAGCCTGGGGGCCAATTTTATCGTCAAGGGCCTGCGGGCCGTGTCGGATTTCGAGATGGAATTTCAGATCGCCCTGCTCAATAAAAAGCTGGCCCCGGAGATCGAGACGGTGTTCCTCACCGCCGACGAGAAATATACATACCTCTCCTCCACCATCGCCAGGGAGATGGCCACCTACAATGCCGACATCTCCAGGGTGGTGCCCCGGGAGATCGCGGCGGATGTGCTGGAGAGACTCTGCGTCCAGAAATAAAATGGGTTTTATTTTCCATTTTTAATAGAGAAAGGAACGAATCACTATGGGTAACGACGTTCAAGAGCTTATCGACATGCTGTACAACATGGTCACGGACGCCTGGGGACTGCCCCTTGGCGCGGAGAAATGCGTCATCGAGCGCGACAAGGTGCTGGATCTTTTGGACGAGATCAAATCCCAGCTCCCCACCGAGCTTGAGGAGGCCAAGCGCCTCATCGCCAGCCGCGCCGAGTACGTCAACAACGCCAAGCGCGAGGCCGAGTCCATGCGCAAGGTGGCCGAACAGCGCGCCCGCCAGCTGGTGGATCAGGAGGAGATCGTCCGCGCCGCCAAGATCCGCGCCAACGAGATCGTCTCCGCCGCCGAGGCCAAGTCCAACGAGCTGAGAAGGGTGGCCAACGAGTACGCCGACGACGCCCTCCGCCGTACCGAGGACGCCATCGCCGAGGCACTGGGCGAGGTGCGCCAGTCCCGCACCCGTTTCCGCTCCGTCTCCGCCAGCGCCCTCCCCCAGCGCGAACAGTCCTCTCCCGCCTCCGAGACGGATATCGAGCTGTAAAACAAAATTTTACAAAAAATCCCCCGCCGGGCTGCCCTGTGGCCTGGCGGGGGATTTTTTATGTTGACCGCAAAAAGAGGGGGAAGAGACATGCAAAAACACCGATTGCCATATCTTGTGGGGTGGTCTTTATGTCAACACAAGCGGCGAAAAAAAGATTTTTAAATTGTTAATTTCCTCTTGCAATTTCTGTTGGCCTTACGTATAATAATACCATGAAGTGGGGAGAAGTGGTGAAAAGTGTACCATTTCCCCACTATCATACCACAGTGAAGCTGAGAATGCAAGACAGTTTTTTATAGAAAAACGGAGGGAGGGAACGGGATGTTCGGCGTATACAGACACACCATCGACGCCAAGGGACGTCTCGCGATCCCTTCCCGGATCCGCGAGGAGCTGGGGGAGACGTTTTACGTCACCATCTCCTCGGAAAAATGTCTCACGGCCTATTCCTCCGAGAGCTGGCAGAGGATGATGGATCAGATCGTGGCCCTGCCCAAGGCGGCGCAGATCAAGGCCCGTCCCCTGTTCGCCCACGCCGCCAAGTGCGAGCTGGACAGCCAGGGGCGCGTGCTCCTGCCCCAGGCGCTGCGGGATTTCGCCGCGCTGGATAAAAACGTCGCCGTTGTGGGCAACGGCGAGTGCGCCCAGCTCTGGGACGAGAGCACCTGGGACGATGTGGACGTGGTCGAGACAACGCCGGAGAATATTGCCAGGGTGTTTGAGGAGCTGGGCTTCTGATGGACAGGGCCGCGCATGTGCCCGTACTCCTTCATGAGTGCGTCGAGGGGCTGAAGATCGATCCCACTGGTATCTATGTGGATGGCACGCTCGGGCGGGGCGGCCATTCGGAGGCTGTCGCCCAACGGCTCACCACGGGCCTGCTCCTGGGAATTGACCGGGACGAGACGGCGATCGCCCAGGCGGGGGAGCGGCTTCGGCCCTTCGGCCGCCGGGTCAGGCTGGTGCACGGAAATTTCCGGGACATCGGCGCCATTCTGGACGGGCAGGGGATCGACAGGGCGGACGGGATGCTCTTTGATCTGGGCGTCTCCTCCCCGCAGCTGGACGACGCCGCCCGGGGCTTCTCCTATATGACCGACGCGCCGCTGGACATGCGGATGGATCGCACGGCGGCTCTGACGGCCTTTGACGTGGTGAACGGCTGGGACGAGGCGGAGCTGCGGCGGATCTTTTTTGAGTACGGCGAGGAGCGGTACTCCGCCAGGATCGCCGCCGCCATCGTGAAATGCAGGGCCCAGCACGAGATCGGCACCACCCTGGAGCTGGTGGAGGTCATCAAATCGGCTATGCCGGCGGCGGCCCTGCGGGAAAAACAGCACCCGGCGAAGCGGTGCTTCCAGGCCATCCGCATTGCGGTGAACGACGAGCTGGGGGCCCTGCGGGAGATGCTGGACACGGCTATGGACAGGCTGAAGCCCGGCGGCAGGATCGCCGTCATCAGCTTCCACTCCCTGGAGGACAGGCTGGTGAAAACGGCCATACGGGCCAGGGAAAACGGGTGCACTTGCCCGCCGGGACTGCCGGTGTGCGTGTGCGGGTTCCGTCAGACCATGAGAAGCGTCACCCGGAAGCCCATCACCCCGTCAGAGCGTGAGCTGGAGGAAAACCCGCGTTCCCGGAGCGCCAAGCTCAGGGTCGCGGAGAGGATATAAGAATGTCAAGGGATTTGACCGGGGAAACCAACTAAGGAAGGATCTGTGAGAATGGCAGCCGCAGTCAAAGCACAATATTCCGCCATCTACGGCAGTGAAGCCTATGATCTTGACCGGGTACACGGCAGCGCGCTTCCCGAGGAGGAGGTCTATGAGGAGCCGTCCAGTCAGGAGCGGATACAACAGCGCCTGGATGAGCGCGCCCGGGCGCGGGCCCAGGCGAAGGTCCAGACCGAGGCCGCGTCCCAGACCTTTGGGATCCCCGTCCTTGCCATTGTGGGCGTCCTGGTGGTGGCGGCGCTGATGATCACCGTCCTGATGGGGTACATAAGGCTTGCCCAGATCTCCGGCGAGACCAGCCGCGTCAGATCCTCCATCGCGCAGCTGGAGGAGCGCCAGGAGATTCTGGAGATCAACTACGAGACGACCTTCAACATGGAGGAGATCGAGTCCTACGCCGTCAACATCCTGGGCATGAGCCGGGGGCTGGACGAGCTGTATACCGGCGGCGTGATCCTGGCCGACAGGGCGCAGATCCTGGCGGAGGATGAGACGGCGGGACTGGGCGCCAGGATCGTCGGCTTTTTGAAGAGCCTCCCGGAATATTTCAGTTAAGGACGCTATAAACTGAGAAAGGGCGGCGGTGCCGCCCGCTGGGATCTATCACAGTCAACGGGGAGTTTCATCATGGCCACATCCAAAAACGGTTCCTCCCGTCAGAGGACAAACAAAACAATACTTGGCCGCACACTTTTCCTGGCAGTCGTGTGCGGCGTAGTTGCGTTTATCGTTTTGGGCGTCCAGCTGTACAATGTGATGATCCGCGAGCATGACAAATATCAGGAGATGGCCGTCCGTCAGCAGACCCGCTCCGTGGCCGTCTCCGCCTCCCGGGGCACCATCTACGACGCCAACGGCAAGACCCTGGCCCGCAGCGCCACGGCCTACACCGTTTTTATCTCCCCCTATGAGATCAAGCTCTACCACGAGAAGGAGTATAAGAGCAACGAGAAGGTCTACAACGACGAGCCGGTGCTGATTGCCACGGAGCTGAACCGCATCCTGGGCGCGGATATCGACACCATGCTGGAGCAGATGAAGGACACCAAGTCCTGGTACAAGACCGTAGCCACCAAAATAAGCGCGGAGCTGGCCAACGAGGTGCGGAAATTCAAGGAGGAGCAGTCCATCGCCGGCGTCCACATCGAGGAGGATTCCAAGCGCTACTACCCCTGCGGGGATCTGGCCTGCCACGTCATCGGCTTTGTTGGCCGGGAAAATTTCGGCCTGGAGGGCATCGAGGCCCTGTACGACGACAGCCTGGAGGGGACCAACGGCTCCGTGGTGCGCCTGGTGGCCCAGAACGGCACCGAGATGCTCTTTGAGAACTATCAGAACTACAACGACGCCATCGACGGCAACGATATGACCCTGACCCTGGACTACACCATCCAGTCCATCGCGGAGAAATACCTCCAGCAGGCCATGGAGGCCAACTACATCCAGAACGGCGGCTGCGTCATCGTCATGAACGTGAAAACCGGGGAGATTTTGGCCCTGGCCAACGCCAACGCTTACGACCTGAACGACCCCTGGGGCCTGCCCCAGGAGACGCTGGACGAGATCGCCCTTATCGAGGATCCGGAGGAGCGAAGCAAGGCCATCGGGGACGCCCAGCGGGCCCAGTGGCGCAATATGGCCGTCTCCGACACCTATGAGCCGGGATCGGTGTTCAAGATCATCACCATGGCCATCGGCCTGGAGGAGGGCGTCATCACAGAGAACAGCAGCTTCCCCTGCTACGGGAAGATCCCCAAGGGGCAGATCCCGGGCCGTGACTCCGACCTCAACTGCTGGAAGCACGCCGGACACGGCGAGCAGAACCTGCGTCAGGCCGCCATGCACTCCTGCAACGTGGCCTTCGCCAACATCGGCCTGAAGATCGGCGCGGAGGCCTACAACAACTACGTCAGGGCCTTCGGCATCCGGGAAAAGACAGGCATCGACCTGTCCGGCGAGGCGGGCAGTCAGTGGTGGCCCGACAAGGACTTCCTCGGCTGGAACAAGTCCTCTCTGGCCTCCGCCTCCTTCGGCCAGACCTTCAACGTGACGCCCATCCAGATGATCACGGCGGTGTCCGCCGCCGTCAACGGGGGCTACCTCATGGAGCCCTATATCGTCAAGGAGATGCGCAACGCCGACGGCGACGTGGTCTACTCCCGGGAGCCCAAGGTGGTACGGCAGGTGATCAGCGAGGAGACCAGCGCCCTGGTGGCGGACATCCTGGAATCCGTGGTGGGCGACGAGGGCGGCACCGGCTCCAACGCCTATGTGCCCGGCTACCGGGTGGGCGGCAAGACCGGCACCACTACCAAGACCGCCCTGGAGCGGCAGACGGGCGTGCGGGAATACATGGTGTCCTTCTGCGGCATCGCCCCCGCCGACGACCCGGAGGTGGCCGTGCTGATGGTGCTGGATAATCCCAGCAAGGAAAGCGGCATCTACATCGGCGGCGGCCAGATGGCGGCCCCCTACGTGGGAAAGATCATGAGCGAGATCCTGCCCTATCTGGGCGTTCAGCCCATCTATGAGGAGGGCGAGGAGGCCCTTCTGGACGTGACGACGCCCCGCTTCATCGGCAGCGGCGTTCTGGCGGCCAGAGAGAAGGCCAAGGAGCTGGGGCTCAGCCTGAGAGAGGTGGGCGCCGGCGACACCGTTACCGCCCAGCTCCCCGTGGCGGGCGCGCAGATCGCGGCGGGCAGTCAGATGATCGTATATCTGGGCGAGCAGGCGCCTCAGGAGATGGTAGTCGTCCCGGATCTCACCGGCAAGAACGTCAACGCCGCCCGGAACCAGCTGCAAAATCTGGGCCTCTACCTTGACACCTCCGGCGCTTCGCCGGCGGCCTCCGGCGTGAAGGTGGCCTCCCAGGCCGTGGAGGCCGGTACCGAGGTGCCCTACGGGGCGGTCATCAACGTGACGCTGGTGGACAACTCGAACCTTGGCAGGTATTGACGGGCCCCGGTTTTTCTGAATTTTCAATCCTTTTTATGGTGATCGTATGAGGCTTTTTGAGCTTATTGAAAATATCGACGTCCTGGAGCTGCGGGCCGACCCGGCGCTGGAGATCACGGCGCTGGTGTCCGATTCCCGCAAGGCCGTCCCCGGCTGCGCGTTCCTGGCGATCCGGGGCTATGAGAGCGACGGGCACAGGTTCATCCCCGCCGCCCTGGAGAGGGGCGCGGCGGTGATCATCGGCGAGGAGGCCCCGGAGGGGACGCCCGCCGTCATTGTACGGGACTCGCGCCTGGCTATGGCTGTGGCCGCCGGGAACTGGTACGGCAACCCCTCCCGCGCCCTCCATATGATCGGCGTCACGGGCACCAACGGCAAGACCACCGTCACCTATCTCATCAAGACCGTTTTGGAGGAGACCCAAGGGGCAAAGGTGGGGCTTATAGGCACCAACCGCGTCATGATCGGCCGGGAGGAGACGCCCTCTGAGCGGACGACCCCCGACTGCCTGGAGCTCCAAGCCATTCTGGCCCATATGGTGGAGGCCGGGTGCCGGTACGCGGTGATGGAGGTGTCCTCCCACGCCCTCATGCTGGATCGGGTCTACGGAATCGCCTTTGACCAGGGCATCTTCACGAACCTTACGGAGGATCACCTGGACTTCCACAAGACCATGGAGGCTTACGCCCAGGCCAAAGCCAAGCTCTTTTCCATGTGCGAAACGGCTGTCGTCAATATAGACGACCCCTGGGCCAAGACCATGCTGGCGGCCGCCACGGGCCGCGTGTTCACCTATTCCGCCAAAAGCGACAGCGCCGACCTGACGGCGCGGGATATTCGGCTCCATCAGAACAGGGTGAGCTTCTGCGCCCTGATGACCGGCAAGCTGGAAAAAATCACTCTGGGCATCCCGGGACAGTTCAGCGTATACAACGCCCTGGCCGCCGCCGCCTCGGCGGTGTGCGCCGGCGTTCCCCTGGAGGACGTGGCTCCGGCTATGCTCAAATGCGCCGGCGTCAAGGGCAGGGCGGAGGTGGTGCCTACGGACACCGCGTACACGGTGCTCATCGACTACGCCCACACCCCCGACGCCCTGGAGAATATCCTCAAAACCGTCAAGGGCTTCGCCAAGGGCAGGACCATCGTCCTCTTCGGCTGCGGCGGGGACCGGGACAGCGCCAAACGGCCCATCATGGGCGGCATCGCCATGGAGCTGGCCGACTATGTGATCGTCACCTCGGATAATCCCCGAACGGAGGATCCCCGGGCCATCATTGACGATATTCTGGCGGGCGTCACGGCGTCGGGGAAAAAGACACCCTACGACGTGATCGTTGACCGGCGGCAGGCTATCGCCCACGCCCTGGAGATCGCCCGGGCCGGCGACGTGGTGATCCTGGCCGGCAAGGGCCACGAGACATACCAGGAGATCGACCATGTGAAGCGCCACTTCGACGAGCGTGAGGCGGTGGCGGAGATCCTCGGCGAAATGCAGTAACGATAGGACGGAAGACGATATGATTCTGGATCTGATATGGGCCTTTACCGGCTCCTTCCTTGTGACGGTGATCGTAGGGATCGCCCTTATCCCGGCGCTCAGGCGTATGCACGCCGGACAGACCATCCGGTCGGACGGCCCCACCTGGCATCTGAGCAAGCAGGGCACCCCCACCATGGGGGGCCTGATGTTCATTACGGGCATCACCGCCATGTGTATCCTGGGGGGCATGGACGACATCGCCGCCGGGGACTGGAGGCATATCATCATCCTGGTTTTCTCCCTGCTGTTCGGCCTGATCGGCTTTTTGGACGACTACGAAAAGGTGAAAAAGAAGCGGAACCTGGGCCTGACCGCCTGGCAGAAGCTGGCGCTCCAAATGGCCGCCGCCGTGGTGCTCGTCCTGCTTTTGCGGCTGGAGGGACATCTGAGCTCCAACCTCTATATCCCGTTTGTGGACGTGACCGTCCACATCCCCTATCCGCTGTATGTGGCCCTGGCCGTGTTCATCATCGTGGGCTCGGTCAACGCGGTGAACATCACCGACGGTGTGGACGGCCTCTGCGCCGGCGTCACCACGCCCGTGGCCGTCTGCTATGCCGCCATCGCGGCGGCCTGGGGGTACGGCTCCGTGGGCCTTTTCGGCGCGGCGCTGGCGGGGGGCCTGGTGGGCTTTTTGATCTTCAACTTCTATCCGGCCAAGGTGTTCATGGGCGACACGGGCAGTCTCTTTCTGGGCGGCGCCGTCTGCGCCACCGCTTTTGCCCTGGATATGCCCCTGGTGCTGATCCCCCTGGGCTTCATCTACATCGTTGAGACACTGTCGGACATCATCCAGGTCACGTATTTCAAGCTCACCCACGGCAAGCGCATCTTCAAGATGGCCCCCATCCATCACCATCTGGAGATGTCCGGCTGGGGCGAACGGCGCATTTTCACCGTGTTCACAGCCGTTTCCGCCGCCCTGGCGGTGCTGACGTTCTTCGCTGTCCGGCACAGGGCCGGCATGATCTGATTTTTTCGCAAACGGAAGGAAAGGAGAGTTCCTATGGTACGCCTTGGAAAAAACGCCGCCGGCGCCGAGCAGACGGAATACGCGCAAATGGATTACGCCGGAGAGCAGCTGCGCGACAGGCGTGAGGAGAGCCGCCGCGTGGAGCGCGGGGCCTTCGACCTGCCCTTCTTCCTGCTGACATTGCTGATCCTGTCCATCGGCGTGGTGATGGTACTCTCCGCCAGCTTCGCCAGAGCCTATTATAAGGACGGGAACGCCATGGGGATCTTCCTCCGGCAGCTGGGCTTCGCCGGTCTTGGCATCGCGCTGATGATCTTCCTGTCCACCCTGCCCACCGCCTTCTACCGGCGCATGACGCCGCTTCTGGTGGTTATCACCGGCTTTATGCTGGCCCTGGTGCCCTTCCTGGGCACCGGCAAGAGCGAGGTGGGCGCCAACCGCTGGTTCAATCTGGGGTTCACCACCTTCCAGCCCTCGGAGATCGCCAAGATCGCCATCATCCTCCTCTTTGCCCATATGATCTGCCTTTACCGGGGGAAGATGAAGACCTTCCGCTACGGCGTGGTGCCCTTCGCCGGGATCCTGGCCGTCACCGTCTTTCTGCTGATCCTGGAGCCGCACCTGTCGGCCTCCGTCATCATCCTGGCCATCGGCGCTATCATGATGTTCGTGGGGGGCGCGCCCTTGTGGTGCTTCCTCCTGGGCGTCGGCGTGGTGGGCGTCGTGGGGTTTGTGGTGGTCAATTTCTTCCCCTACGCCTCCTCCCGCATCACCGTCTGGCAGGATCCCTGGTCGGATCCCCTGAACAAGGGCCTCCAGACCATCCAGTCCCTGTACGCCATCGGCTCCGGCGGCATGACGGGCCTGGGCCTTGGGCAGGGAAGACAGAAGTATATGTACCTGCCGGAGGAGCACAACGACTTCATCTTCTCCATCGTCTGTGAGGAGCTGGGCTTTATCGGCGCCATGCTCATCCTCTTCCTCTTCGCCGTCCTCATCATCCGTGGCTACTGGCTGGCCCTCCACGCCAAGGATCGGTTCGGATCCCTGGTCATCGTGGGGATCGTGAGCCTTCTGGCCATCCAGGTGTTCCTGAACGTGGCTGTGGTCACGAATCTGGTCCCCTGTACGGGCATATCCCTGCCGTTCTTCAGCTACGGCGGCACGGCCCTGCTCATACAGCTGGGGGAAATGGGGATCGTGCTTTCCATCTCGCGGGAGATCCCGCTGAGAAAAAAGAAGAGTGAGGACGTGGAGAAGTCATGAGATTTCTTTTCGCGTGCGGCGGCAGCGCGGGCCATATCAACCCCGCCCTGGCCGTGGCCGGCAGGCTTCGGGAGCTCTTCCCCGAGGCGGATTTCCTGTTTGCCGGAGCGGGCCGGATGCTGGAGCGCCAGCTGATCCCCGCCGCCGGCTATGAGCTTACTAATATCACCGTCACCGGCCTGCGCCGGGGCGTCTCCCCGGCGGATATCCGGCACAATTTGGAAATGGTGAGAAACCTCTCCGTGGCCGGAAAAGAGAGCCGGGAGATGCTGGAGGCCTTTCGGCCCGACGTGGTTTTCGGCACCGGCGGATATGTGTGCTGGCCTGTTCTGGGGCAGGCGGCCAAAATGGGGATCCCCACGGCCATCCACGAGTCCAACGCCGAACCGGGCCTCACCACAAAGCTGCTGTCCTCCCATGTGAACAAGGTCATGGTGGCCTTCGCCTCGGCAAAGGAGTACTGTAAAAAGCCTGACCGGGTGGTGTTCACCGGCACGCCTGTTCGGGGGGACTTCCTGCGGATGAGCCGGGAGGAGGCCAAGCGGAAGCTGGGTCTCACCGGAAAGCCACTGGTGGTGTCCTTCTGGGGCAGCCTGGGGGCGGACAACATGAACAGCATGATGGCGGAGTTCATCAGTCTCAACGCCAGGAGCGGCGAGATGCTCCACCTGCACGCCACGGGCAACGGCGAAACGGGCCTGGATCGGATGCGGGAGCGCTTGAGCAAGGTGAACGTCTACGGTCTGCCCCAGTGGGAGGATCTGCGGGCCTACATCGACAACATGGGCCCGGTGATGACCGCCGCCGACCTGATCCTCTGCCGTGCCGGGGCCTGCACCCTGGCGGAGCTCACCGCCCTGGGCCGGGCCAGCATCCTGGTGCCCAGCCCCAACGTCACCAACGACCAGCAGACCAAAAACGCCAGGGAGCTGGAGAAGGCCGGGGGAGCCGTGGTGCTCACCGAGGCATCCTGCACCGGTGAGAAGCTTTACAATACCGCCGCCGCCCTCCTGCGGGACAGGGACCGGCTGGCCGCTATGGAAAAGGCGTCCCGCGCCATGGGCGTCACCGACGCCTGCGACAGGATCGTTAACGAGATCCTGGATCTGATGAAATAAGCAGAGTCCCTTTTGTGGGGAATGGAACCGAAAAACGCGTCTGCGCATAGTATGACCTGAAAATAAAACTTTTCGGGGGTCACTATGAGCAGCTTGACAGTGACGGGGGGCCGCCGGCTCTCCGGTGAAATCAGCTTACAGGGGGCGAAAAACAGCGCCCTTCCGATATTGGCAGCCTCCATACTCTCCGCCGGCGAGACCGTGCTGACGAATGTTCCCGCGCTTACCGACGTGGAGGCCGCCCTTGCCATTTTGAGACATCTGGGGTGTAGAGCGGAGTTTTCGGACGGTACCGTCTGGGTGGACTCCTCCACCATGACAGGCTGGGACATCCCCGACCCCCTGATGCGCCGTATGCGCTCCTCCGTGGTCTTTCTGGGCGCTGTTCTGGCCCGCACGGGGCAGGCCGCCCTCTCCCTGCCGGGAGGGTGCGAGTTGGGGCCCCGGCCCATCGATTTGCACCTGGACGCCATGGAGCGCCTGGGCGCGGTGATCCGGCGGAGCCGCGGCAGGCTGATCTTCCGCGCGCCGAGGCTTCAGGGCGCCAGGATCGATCTGAGGCTCCCCAGCGTGGGCGCCACGGAAAACGCCATGATCGCCGCCGCCGGGGCCCGGGGCCTGACTCTGATCACCAACGCCGCCCGGGAGCCGGAGATACGCGATCTGGCCCGTTACCTTACGGCCATGGGCGCGAGGATCGGCGGCGCGGGGACTTCCACCGTGACGGTGGAGGGCGGGGCCTTCGCACCCATCGTCCGCCACCGGGTGATCCCCGACAGGATCGCCGCCGCCACGTACATAGCCGCCGTGGCCTCCGCCGGAGGGCGGATCGTTCTGCGGCAGGTCTGCGAGCGGGATCTCACCGCCGTCAACGACGCCTTTCGCCAGATGGGCGTGTGCCTGTGCTACCGGTGCGGCACGCTGGTGGCCGCGGCGGGGGAGCGGTTGAAGCCGCCCCTGACCGTCACCACCCGGCCCTATCCCGGCTTCCCCACCGACGCCCAGCCGCCCCTGATGGCGGCGGCTCTGCGGGCCCGGGGGACGTCCGCCTTTGTGGAGACGATTTTTGAAAACCGCTTCCGCCACGTGCCCGAGCTTGTGAAAATGGGCGCGGATATCCGGGTGGACGGACAGGTGGCCCGGGTTTTCGGAGGCAGGCCCCTCCACGGCGCGGCGGTCACCGCCCCCGATCTGCGCGGCGGCGCGGCCCTCCTGACGGCCGCCCTGGCGGCGGAGGGGGAGACGACGATTTTTGGTACCGAACATATTATGCGCGGCTATGAGGACATAGACCGCACCTTCAGGGCGCTTGGCGTCAACGTAAAGAGAGACGAAAGGACAGGATGAAGATGGGAAACACAAAAGGAAGGAACCGGTATGCCCCCGGCGACGGCGCGCTCTACGTGACCTTGGCCGTGGCGTTTATCTTGATTATCGCCATCGCGGCCATGGGACTCTTTTTTAAGATAACGGATATCACCGTGGAGGGGGCGGAGAAGTACACCGCCGGCCAGATCATCGCCGTATCCGGCATCGAGAAGGATAACTCTGTCTTCTTCCTCAATACGTCCTCCGCCGAGGTGGCCATCAAATCCGCCCTGCCCTATGTGGACACGGTGAAGGTGACACGCCATCTCCCCGGCACGGTGACCATCCGGATCACCGAATCCGTCTCCGCCGCCTACATCGCCTCCGGCGGCAGCTACTACATCCTGGATCTGAACGGCAGGGTTCTGGAAAAATCCTCCTATGTTCCCCAGGGCGTGGAGATCCGGGGCGCTATCCCCGAGGATCCCCAGGCGGGCAAGACCATCTCCTTCGGCAAGAGCGAGACGCCCCGTGTCACGGCCCTGACCGACTACCTCAAAAAGGCCAGCGAGTACCACAGGCTTGACAAAATGGCCTGGATCGACATGACCAATCTCTCCGCCATCACCTTTGATTACAACGGCTACCGCTTCAACTTCGGGGCCGACGACGAGCTGGATCTGAAGTTCGGCACCCTTCTGGCGGATTTCCTGAAGGTGCACCCCGATCCCGGCAGCGGCCAGACCGCATATTACGATGCCAAGGTCAAGGGCCTGCGCTTCTCCTGAGCCGCCCCAAAAGAAAATGCTGTCGAATTTTCGTTTTGGTGGAATAAAAATTCCACTTTGGTATTGACCTTGGAAGAAAAACGGTTTACAATAAACGTATCTATAACAAAATGGAAAAGAACCGCGTTATAGCCAAACCTACAAAAGAAAGCGCGTCACGCGCGCTTGGAGGAGGATATTCAATGCCTATCGCGTTAGATAACGGCCCTGACAATGTGGTCACGATAAAAGTTCTCGGCATCGGCGGCGCCGGCAACAACGTCGTCAACCGTCTCGCTAAAGTCGGCACCTCCGGCGTGGAGCTGATCGCGCTGAATACCGATAAGCCCGCGCTGGCCATCTCCGCCGCCGACACAAAGGTTCAGATCGGTGAGAAGCTCACCCACGGCCAGGGCGCCGGCTCCAACCCGGAGATCGGCAAGAAGGCCGCCGAGGAGAGCCGCAACAACATCACCAAGTCCCTGGAAAATTCCGATATGGTGTTCATCGCCGCCGGTATGGGCGGCGGCACCGGTACCGGCGCCGCTCCCGTGGTGGCGGATATCGCCCACGAGATGGGCATCCTCACCGTGGGCGTGGTCACCAAGCCCTTCGGCTTTGAGGGCAAGCGCCGGATGGATCAGGCCAACGAGGGTATTTCCCAGCTTTTGGGCAAGGTGGACGCCCTGCTCATCATCCCCAACGACCGGCTGAAGCATGCCACCGACCAGAAGCTCACCTTCGCCAACGCCTTTGAGATCGCCGACTCCGTCCTCCAGCAGGCCGTCACCAGCATCTCCGAGCTTGTGAAGCAGACCGGCTTTATCAATCTGGACTTCGCGGACGTCACCGCCATCATGAAGGACGCGGGCTACGCCCATATGGGCGTGGGCAAGGCCGCCGGAAAGGGTAAGGCCGAGGAGGCCGCCCGCAGCGCCATCGCCTCCCCGCTGATGGAGACGTCCATCAACGGCGCCCGGGGCGTGCTCATCAACATCATGGGTTCTCTGGATATGACCCTGGACGACATCGAGTCCGCCGCCACCCTGGTGCAGGAGGCCGCGCACCCCGACGCCAACATCATCTTCGGCGCTTCCTTCGACGAGGATCTGGACGACGAGATCCGCGTCACCGTCATCGCCACCCGCTTTGACGAGAAGCCCACCCTCAAAACGGCCAGCCAGAATACCGCCGGCCTGTACAGCGAGGCCAGCCAGAAGGCCGAGGCCGCCCCCGCCGCCCCCGCCGCTCCCGCTGCCCCCGCCGAGGAGGTGCCTCCCGAGGAGGATCCCTTCGACAAGATCTTCAAGATCTTCAACCGGTAAAAACACAATGTAAATTGCCGCCCGAAGAGATTCGGGCGGCTTTTGCGTGGCAAGAACACCGGGCTCCCCGCGATTTTCCGGTATTTTGCAAAAAATGTTTACACTTTATTCAACCTCCCGGCGTTCCTTTTGACTAAAATAGATTGTATCAGAATTGCATCAACGGCTGAACTTGGTATGTGCGCGTCACGCCGAAAGAGGGTTATTTATGATACGTCGATTTCTGTACAACTTCATGCAGGGACGCAACGGCTTTGACGACCTGACGAAATTCGTCTGGATCCTGACCATCGTGTTTCTGGCGCTGTCCTTCCTGCCGGGTCTTTTCGGGTTTGCCTGCACGCTGATCGTCTTTGCGCTCATTGTTTACACCTGGTGGCGCGTCTGTTCCCGGAACGTCTATAAGCGCTCCCAGGAGAACGCCCGGTATCTGGCCAGAACCGCCTCTTTGAGAACGAAGCTGCGGGACTTCAAGATCCGCTTCTCCATGCGCAAGGAGTACAAGTTCTTCACCTGTCCCACCTGCCACACCCGCCTGCGCGTCCCCCGGGGCAAGGGTAAGCTCCAGATCACCTGCTCCAAATGCGGCAACAGGTTTTCCGGAAAAACATAAATATATGAGATTTTTTTAAGGGTCGCGGCGAACGCGATCCTTTTTCTTGACTTTATTTCCCGCGTTTGCTATACTGTTCCTGCCCGTTCGGGCGCATTTGTATTTTCCGAAAAAATGAATACGTTCCAAGAAAGGGCCAGGCTGTTGATCAGGAAAGCCGGGTGAGATTCCCGCACGGTCCCGCCACTGTGATACGCCGCGTTTCCGCGGCGTTCAGCCAGAATGCTGAGTCTGTCCTGCGCAAGCTCACGATGAATGGGCTTGTGCTGTTTTTGCGCCGCCGCATGGATCTTTCCATGAGGTATAACCCCGTATGGTTTCTGCCGGCAAGAACACCCCTTGATTGGTGGGGTGTTCTTTTTTTCGGGCAGAAAGGAATGGTAAACATGAAAACAACAACAAAAGCCCTGTGCCTGGTTCTCGCCCTTGCGATGGCGTTGAGCCTGGGCGCGTGCGGCGGCGGGAGTACGGCAGACTCCTCCCCCCGCACCCTCACCGACCCCAGCGGAGCGGAGATCACCGTCCCGGGGAAGATCGACTCTGTGGCCGTCCTGGCCCCGTCCCTCAGCGAGACGGTGATCGCCCTGGGGGAGGGCGGCAAGATCGTCGCCTGCGACACCGTCAGCGAGGCGCTTCCGGGGATGCCGGAGGACGCCCTGGCCCTGGACATGGTGAACCCCGATATGGAGAGCCTGGTGGCCCTGAAGCCGGACGTGCTGCTGGTGACCAACATGTCCCTCTACGACCAGGAGGCCCCCTACCAGCCCTTGCTGGATCTGGGCGTCTGCGTGGCCTGTGTCCCCACCTCCGACAGCATCGCCGATATCCAGAGCGACCTGGCCTTTGTGGCCGAGCTGTTGGGGAAAAAGGACGAGGGACAGAAGCTCATCGACGACATGCAGGCCGAAATCGACCGTCTGGCCGCCCTGGGGGCCACGGTGACGGAGAAAAAATCCGTCTATTTTGAGATCTCCGCCGCCCCCTATCTCTACAGCTTCGGCTCCGGTGTCTTCCTCAACGAGCTGATCGAGCTCATCGGCGCCGAGAACGTGCTGGCGGATCAGACCGGCTGGCTGTCCGTCACCGAGGAGGCCGTTGTGGCCGCCCGGCCCGACGTGATCCTCACCAACGTCAACTACATCGACGCGCCGGTGGAGGAGATCCTGTCCCGCCCCGGCTGGAGCGAGGTGCCCGCCGTGAAGAACGGCGCGGTGTATTACATCGACAACTCCGCCTCCTCCCTGCCAAACCAGAACGTGGTAAAGGCCATGGAGGAGATGGCGAAGGCCGTCTACCCGGAGATCTTCGGTGCGTAAGGCGGCGGGGCGTTGGGCCCTTTTGGCGGCCTTCGCCGCGGCCAGCGTTCTGCTGGCCGTGGGCGCGGGGAGCGTGCCGATCCCCCCCGGAAAGCTGGTGGCCGCGCTTCTGGGGGCGGGGGAGGAGAACACCAGGGCACTGGTGGTTGGCCTGCGCCTGCCCCGGGTGGCGCTGGCGTTCCTCACCGGCGCGGCCCTGGCCGTGGGCGGCATCGTGATGCAGTCTGTATTGGAAAACCCCCTGGCGTCACCCTTTGGCCTGGGCGTCTCCGCCGGGGCGGGCCTGGGAGCCACGGTGGTACTGGTTACGGGCCTCTCCGCCGGCGCTCTGGGCGCGGTGCTCCTGCCCGCCGCCGGCTTTGCCGGCGCCGTCGTCACCACGCTCCTGGTGCTGGCGCTGACGCGGGCGCTGGATCGGCGCATGTCCGCGGTGACCGTGGTGCTCATCGGCATGGTGGCGTCCCTCTTTTTCTCCGCCGTCATGGATCTGATGGCCGCCATGTCGCCGGAATACGCCCAGCGCATCGGCCTGTGGCAGATGGGGAGCTTCGCCTCCCGGGGCTGGCGCGGCCCCGCCGTATTGGCCCCGGTGCTGGCGGTGTGCCTTGCGGTGTTCCTCTCCCGCGCCGGCCAGCTTGACCTGCTGACCTTCGGGGACGAGCAGGCCCGCTCCATGGGCGCGGAGCCCCGCAGGAACCGGCGCTTTCTGATCCTGACGGTGGTCGTGCTCACCGGCGCGGCGGTGGCCTTCTCCGGCATCATCGGGTTTGTGGATCTGATCGCCCCCCACGTGGCCCGCCGCCTCTTCGGCGCGTCCCACCGGCGCGCTTTGCCCGCCGGGGCGCTGCTGGGCGGGAGCTTCATGGTGCTGTGCGACCTGGCCGCCCGGACCCTCTGCGCCCCCAGGGAGATCCCCATCGGCGCGGTTACGGCCCTTCTGGGCGCGCCCTTTTTCCTGTGGATATTCTTTGCCGGAAGGGAGAGACGGTGATATGCTGGAGGTAAAAAATCTCTCCTGCGGCTACGGAGGGGAGAATGTGGTAAAGGGCGTCACCTTCACCCTCCCGGAAAATGGGCGTCTGGCCGTCCTGGGCCCCAACGGCTGCGGCAAAACAACGCTTCTGCGCGGTATGACTGGCTTTTTGCCGGCGGCGGGCAGCGTGGCCCTGGACGGGGCGGAGCTTCTGAAAATGACGCCCCGGGAGCGGGGCAGGGCCGTGGCGGAGCTGCCCCAGGCGGGCTCCGCCTGGTTTGCCTACACCGTCCTGGAGACTGTGCTGATGGGCCGCTACGCCCACCTGAAGCCAGGCCTTTTCTCCGCGCCATCCCGGGAGGACCGGGCCATCGCGGAGAAGGCCATACGCCGCCTGGGCCTGTGGGAGGAGCGGGACAGGCCCCTCACCCGGCTGTCCGGCGGACAGCTGCAGCGCGTTCTGCTGGCCCGCGCCTTTGCCCAGACGCCCCGGATCATCCTCCTGGACGAGCCCACCAACCACCTGGATCTCAAATACCAGGTGGAGCTTGTGCGGGAGCTGAAGACCTGGTCGGCCCAGCCCGGACACGCCGCCCTGGGCGTTTTTCACGACCTCGACCTGGCCCTGGATTTCGCCACCCTTGTGCTTTTGATGGACGGGGGCCGGGCCGTCTACTTCGGGAGCGCCGAAGACCTGCCGCCTGACGCCCTGTCCCGGGTCTTTGGCCTGGATGTGCCGGCGTATATGCGCCAAAGCCGTGCCCGTTGGGAAAAGATAGGAGGATAAGAATGGAAAATCTCTACAGGAGCCCCTACGAGGCGTACCCGTTCCTGAGCGACGGGATCGACGATCTGCGGTGCGATTTTGAGCTGATGACGGACGAGATGTCCGGCCGAATCGGCCTTCTCCGTACCCTTGTAAACGACGAGTCGCTGAAGGAGGAGCTTTTGTGGCTCTGTGAGCTTGTCTATCACATGAACCCCGCCCTGCGCACGCCCCTCCGGGTGACAATCGCGGAGCGCGATCGGCTTTTGGCGGCCTCGGAGCGGCTTCGCGTCCAGGCGGGGGAGCGGTGCCGCCGGTTCGTCCTGTGCCAGGGGTGCGAGGCGGCCTGTCAGGCCCACCTGCTGCGGGTGCAGGGCAAACAGCTTGTCCGCCTCATCTACCGGCACGTCCGCCAGGGGCATGAGGCCGACCCGCTGCTCATCGACCTTGCCAACCTGCTCTCCGGCTACTTTTTCTACCTGGCCCTGAAGCTCAACGCCGACGCCGGCGTGGACGAGGTGGATTTTGTGAGCAGGAATTATTGAAAGGCGGCCCGCCAAATTCCGCGCGCATTTCGTACAACGCGCCAAAAAAAGAGGCTGTGGGATCCCACAGCCTCTTTTTTCAATTGAACCGTATTCGCTCAGATACCCAATTTGATCCACAGGTCGTTATAGAGCTTCCGGGTGGCCTTGGGCAGGCAGACATACATTTCGCACCTGTCCAACACCTCCTGGGGGGCGGCCATGATCTCGTAGATCTCCGGATCCAGCTCCTCGCCGTACTGCTCCTCGTACCACGCCGGGTATATCTCCAGCGCCTCCTTGTTGGGGCTGGCGTACCAGATGTAGTCCATATTCCGAAGGTTTGATTCGGTGGAGGCGATGAAGTTGATCCACTTCATGGCGTTGTCGTAGTTGGGAGCGTCCTTGAGGACGCACATGGCGTCCACGAACCAGTTGGAGCCCTCCTTGGGCACCACAAAGCGCAGATTCTCGTTGTTCTCCAGCATGGAGAGGTAGTCGCCGGCGTAGTAGGTGGCGATGGCGGCGTTGCCGCCCTCCATGGTCTGGAACACCTCGTCCATGACCTTGCCCTGGAACATGCCGCGCCTGGCGGCATCCTCGATGAGCTCGTAGGCCTCCCGGATCTGGCCCTCGTCCGTGGTGTTCACCGAATAGCCCAGATACATCAGGGCGATGCCCAGGGCGTCCCGGGAGTTGTTGATCAGCAGTACCTGACCGGCGTACTCACCGTCGTACAGAGCCGACCAGCTGTCGATCTCCCCGTCCACCATGGTTTCGTTGTAGATGATGCCCACGGTGCCCCAGGTATAGGGGACGGTGTACTTGTTCTCCGGGTCGTAGGGGAGATTTTTGAACCGGCTGTCGATCTTCTCAAAGTTGGGGATCTGGGAGTAATCCAGCTCCTCCAGCATCCCCTCCTCGATGAGCTGGGAGATCATGTAATCCGAGGGAACCACCACGTCGTAGTCCGCGCCGCCGTTGCTGAGCAGGGAGTAGAGCGTCTCGTTGGAGTCCGTGGTCTGATAGTTCACCCGGATGCCCGTTTTCGCCTCAAACTCGTCGATAAGATCCTCGTCGATATACTCGCCCCAGGAGCACACGTTGACCACGGGCCGGGAGGTGGTGAAGGCGGTGAGGAAGACGGTGGTGGACACGAAGACCACGCACAGGACGGCGGCGGCGGCGCGCCGCATGAGCTTCCCCCGGGGCGTGCTCAACCAGGCGCGGAACCGCTCCGCGCGGGGATTTTCCCGCACCGGCTCGAAGGAGGCCCGCTTGGAGGCCAGCTTCGCCTGCCGCGCCTCCCGGATGTTGTTGATGATCAGGATAATCAGCACCGCCAGGAAGATCAGGGTGCTGACGGCGTTGACCACCGGCGTCACCCGCTTTTTCGTCATGCCGTAGATGGTCATGGACAGGGTCTGGGTGGCGGAGCCGGCGGTAAAGTAGGAGATCACGAAGTCGTCCACGCTCATGGTGAAGGCGATCAGCGCCCCGGAGACGATGCCGGGCTTGATCTCCGGCAGGATCACCTTGAAAAACGCCTGGATCCAGGTGCACCCCAGATCCTGAGCCGCCTCCACCAGATTGGCGTCCATCTGCCGGAGCCTGGGGGCTACGTTCAGGATGACGTAGGGGATGTCGAAGGAGACGTGGGCGATGAGCAGCGTCCCCAGCCCCAGGGTCAGGCGGGTGGGGAAGGTGATGAGGCTCTGCCAGGAGTTGAGCCACGCGGCGATGGCGCCCCAGCCCCGGAAGAAGGCCACGAACAGCAGCAGGAGCGACACGCCGGTGACGATATCCGCGTTCATCATGGGCAGATCATTGACCACCAGCACCGGATCCCGCCACTTTTTCCGCAGAGAGTAGATGCCGATGGCGGCGAATGTGCCGGCGGCCGTGGCGATGGCCGTGGCCAGCAGGGACACCAGCAGCGTGGTGGCCAGAGACTCGATCACCAGCCTGTTATGAAAGAGCTCCCGGTACCAGTGGAGGGAGAAGCCCTTCCACACGGCGCTGGAATCCCCCGCGTTGAAGGAGAAGAAGATCAGAAGAAGGATGGGCAGATAGAGAAAGAGGAAGCACAGCCCAATAAGAAAGCGGCTGCCGAAGCGGTTTTTTCCCATCAGAGCATCACCGCCTCTCCCTCGCCGTCGCCGAAGTGGTTCATCACCAGCATGCAGATGACAACGATGACCATCATCACCATGGAGATGGCCGCGCCCAGATGGGGATTGTAGGCCCCGCCCAGGAACTGATTTTCAATGAGGTCGCCCAGCATCATCTGCGTCCCGCCGCCCAGGAGCCGGGAGATGGCGAAGGTGGACACCGACGGCACAAAGACCATGGTGATGCCGGAGATGATACCGGAGACGGAGAGGGGCAGCGTGACCCGCCGGAAGACCGTGACGGCGTTGGCCCCCAGATCCTCGGCGGCCTCGGTGAGCCGGTGATCCAGCTTGGTCAGCACCGTGTAGATGGGCAGGATCATAAAGGGCAGATAGTTGTAGACCATGCCCAGCACCACCGCGCCGGAGGTGCGGATCATCTGGAAATGGTCGATGTCGCTGCCGGTGAGCCTGTTGTACAGGGCGATGACGCCCAGCTTCTGGAAAAGCTGGTTGAGCAGGCCGTTGTTCTCCAGGATCGCCATCCAGGAGTAGGTGCGCAGCAGGAAGTTCATCCACATGGGCAGCATGATGAGGGCCATGGCCACCCGCTGGAAGCCCGGGCCCTCCCGGCTCATGAGATAGGCCACCGGGTAGCCGATGAGCAGGCAGATGACCGTGGCGATCAGCGCCAGCCAGAAGGAGCGGCCGAACACGCTCATGTAGAGGGTCATCCCGGTGAAATTCTCCAGAGAACCGGCGAAGGCCGTGCGGTCGGCCGTCTCCACCTCCGCGGTCAGGGAGTAGAAGAGCATGATCAGGATGGGAATGACCACAAAGAGCGCCATCCAGATCACGTAGGGGAAGGCAAACCAGGCCCGCTTATTCCTCATCGCCGGCGCCCTCCTCTTCCACATCCAGAAGGGTGGGATCGTTGATCTCGTCGTACTCCTCGGAGTAGGAGGAGTAGTCGCCGTAGAGGCCGGAATACTTGCTCTTTTTCATGACGTGGAAGCCGTCCGGGTCGATCCGGATGCCGATGCGGGAGCCCGCGGGGCAGTAGTCGGTGGTCTGGATCAGCCACTTGAAGCCGTAAAAGTCCACGATGGTGTCGTAGTGGACGCCCTTGAAGGTGACGGAGGTGACGGTGCCCCGCAGCTGGCCCTCCGTCTCGGAGACGATGTCCACGTCCTCGGGCCGGATCACCACGTCCACAGGCTCGTCCTTGGCAAAGCCCCCGTCCAGGCAGGCGAAGCGGCGGTTGAAGATCTCCACCACCCGATCGGCCCGCATGATGCCGTCCACAATGTTGCTCTCGCCGATGAAATCCGCCACAAAGGCGTTTTTCGGCTCATTATATATATCCTCCGGCGTCCCGATCTGCTGGATGACGCCCTCGTTCATGACCACCACCGTGTCGGACATGGCAAGGGCCTCCTCCTGGTCGTGGGTCACGTTGATGAAGGTGATGCCCATCTGCTGTTGGATGCGCTTCAGCTCCTGCTGCATATCCTTGCGCAGGCGCATGTCCAGCGCGCCCAGAGGCTCGTCCAGCAGGAGCACCTTGGGCCGGTTCACCAGCGCCCTGGCGATGGCCACGCGCTGCTGCTGGCCGCCGGACAGGGAGGCGATGGAGCGGTTCTCGAAGCCCTTCAGGGAGACCACCTCCAGCATCTCGCGCACGCGGCTGTCGATCTCCTCCCTGGACAGCTTCACCTTTTCCGTTTTGCCGTTATCGCCGGTCACCTCACGGGGGATGCGAAGCCCAAAGGCCACGTTCTCGTAGACGTTCAGGTGAGGGAACAGGGCGTATTTCTGGAACACCGTGTTCACCTGACGCCGGTAGGGCGGAACGTCGTTGATCCGCACGCCGTCAAAGAACACATCCCCCGAGGTGGGCGTCTGGAAGCCGCCGATGATCCGGAGCATGGTGGTCTTGCCGCAGCCCGACGGGCCCAGCAGCGTGAGGAATTCCTGATCGTTGAAGTAGATGTTGATGTCCTTTAATACGGTGACATCGTCAAAGGTCATGGTCACGTCCTTTAGACGTATGAGCTCTTTGGACATTATCCTCCCCCTCTTTTCTCGGAGACATCATCGCCCCCGAACAGAATTTGATAAAAAATCCGTGAAGACCCCAGCTTCCAACCAAGATTCCTCACGGATATCGAGATAAATATACAGACAATACACCCGAATGTCAATACAAAATTCGGTCACAGGAAATATTTTTCGACAAAAGACGGATTTGGCGCCGTAAACTCCCTGCCTTTGAGATAATTTAACGAACCGGCGTCCGTTTGAAAGGAAAATCTCAGCTTCCAGGAGCAAAGCGCCTGCCCCGGCAGCTCGCCGCTCCGCTTGTCCGTGCCGTATTTCCCGTCCCCCACCAGCGGGTGGCCGGCGGCGGCCAGCTGCGCCCGGATCTGATGGGTCCGCCCGGTGAGAAGCTGGCACTCCAACAGGGACAGCCCGTCCCTGTATTGGAGCGTTTTGTACCGCGTGACCGCACGCTTGGTCCCCGGCTCCGGCCTTTGCCGCACATAGACCCGGTTTTTCACCGCGTCCTTGAAGATATACCCGGACAGCTCCCCGTCGGGGGGCTCCATTTTCCCGTGGACGGCGGCCAGGTAGATCTTGTCGATCTCCCGGGCGCGGATCTTCTCGTCCAGGATCCGCAGGGCCTCCGCCGTCTTGGCGGCGATGACGATGCCCTGGGTGTTCCGGTCGATCCTGTTGCACAGGGCGGGGGCGAAGGAGTTTTCCCTGTCCGGCTCCCATTCGCCCTTTTGGAAGAGGTAGGCCTTGATGTTGTCGATGAGGGTGTTCCACTCGCCCCCATCCCCGGCGTGGCACAGCACCCCGGCGGGCTTGGCGGCCAGGAGGATGTTCCCGTCCTCATACACAACCTCCAGGCGCGGCACGTTCACCTTGCGCCAGGCGTTTTCCTCCGTGGGCCGCTCAAAAAACTCGTCGTTGATGTACATCTGTACGCTGTCCCCGGCGCAGAGCCTCTGCTCCCGCTTGCCGCCCCTGCCGTTGACCTTGACGCGCTTTAAGCGGATATATTTTTGCAGCAGCGCCTCCGGCAGCAGCGGCGCGGCCTTGGATACGAACCGGTCCAGCCTCTGCCCCGCGTCGTTTTGGTTGATGGTGAATTCTTTCATAAGGATAACTCCACATGCGGTTTTTATCATTATATCACGGGAAAAGAAAAAGAAAAGAGGGAATCGGGCTTCACGGAGCTTTCACGCTCTTTGATAAACGCGGTTTTTCCAATACGTTCAACTCCTAATTCCCGTTTGCGTTCCCAGAGTGTCAGAGCCATGGCCGGCGTAGATATCCACTGCCTTTTCGCTTTTTCCTGTTCTAAAGAAGTTAGTTACCCCCTAAATAGCCATTGAAAGTAATGTGTAATCAGGCTGCCATCGGAAGGAAACATTTCATTATCAGTTTTTCCCTTACCTGACGACTGCGTTATATCTGGGTTCCGCTGATATAAACATATCCGCTTTGTGATCGGATCGGCCGTCTGCTTGTTTTCCAAATACGCCAATATCTGCCCGGCAAGCTCATCGGACAAAATATTGCTTTCAAAAAAGTATGGATAAATATGGCGCATATGGATAAGAATTGCAAGATATTTGTCCTCAGTCTCCTCCACCGGCGATAAGAGCCTGCCTGCCATGCGGTTCAGACTCGAATACAGCTCCGACTTTGACATCCCGCCGCGAATATCAAGTGTTGCCCGTTCATAGGATGACAGCTGCTCTCCCGGAAATACGATCTCATCCCATTGCCAGAGAAGATACCAGCAAAAGAACGCGAAGTGTATGGCAGCCTTTTGCACCGGAAACTGCTGATAGAGTTCTTTGTACTGTGCAAACACCTTTGGCCAGTCCTGTTCTTGCTCTTCTTCAGCTTCATATAGTTCGTTTTCCGCTTTATATATTTCCGATAACTGTTCTTCCAAGCTCAAGCCGCCGCCCCCTTCCTTTATGGTATACCGCCAAAATTTATAGTTGAATTTGTTCTAAAAACTAAATTGGAACACGTCCCGAAAAAACTCTTGACAACCCCCTTTTTTTCGCTTATAATATCAAAGCGCGACTTGGAAGGAGTGAGACGGGATGCGGTTGGATCTTCGCGAGCTCATCGCCTCGCCCGGCGGCAGGAAGGACTTCTCCTTTGCGCTGGATCCCACCGATCTCACCTTCGACGGGGTGCTTGGCTACGCAAGCCCCATCGCCGTCACCGGCGCGGTGGAGAACCACGCGGGCCTGCTTACCCTCCACGCGCTCATCGAGGCGGAGCTTTTGTGCCAGTGCGCCCGATGCCTGAAGGAATTCCCAATGCATCTTCGGAGAGAGGCGGCCGCTTACCTCACCGAGGAGCTGGAGGATGAGGACAACGAGGACTATTATCTTCTGGAGGACGGCACAGCCGACTTAGAGGAGATCGCCCGGGACGCGCTGATCCTCAATTTTGAGCCGAGGCTTCTTTGCAAGGACGACTGCAAGGGCCTCTGCCCCAAGTGCGGCAAGGATCTGAACGATGGCCCCTGCGGATGCGCGGAGGACCCGGATCCCAGAATGGCCGCCCTGCGGCAGCTTCTGGAAAAAGAATGAATTAACTTAGGAGGTGTCATCATGGCGGTACCGAAGGGGAAAGTGTCCAAGGCGAGGAGAGACAGAAGGCGCGGTTCCAACTGGAAGCTCAGCGTTCCCGCTCTCGTGGCTTGCCCCAAGTGCGGCGAGCTTCATCTGCCCCACAGAGCCTGCAAGGCCTGCGGCACATACAATGGCCGTGAAGTCGTGTCTGTGGACGAGTAATAGCGAGTTTGGAAAAACGGCGGGGCAATCCCGCCGCTTTTTCGCTTAAAGGAACGGAGGCGCGGTTATGGCGGGGGAACGCAACAGAATAAAGACCGTGGCCCCGGGCTCCCCGGCGGAAAAAGCGGGGATCCGCCCCGGGGACAAGCTCCTCCGGGTGGACGGGAACCCCATCGCCGACGTGCTGGACTATATGTACTACGCCTACGACGCCGAGAGCGAATTTGCTCTGGAGCGGGACGGGGCGGAGCTCACCGTTACGGTGGAGAAGGAGCCGGGCCAGGACGCGGGCCTGGACTTTGAGGAATACCTGATGGACGGGATGCGCTCCTGCGCCAACAACTGCGTCTTCTGCTTCGTGGATCAGATGCCCCCCGGGATGCGGGAGAGCCTCTACTTCAAGGACGACGACGTGCGCCTGAGCTTCCTGACGGGGAGCTACCTGACCCTCACCAACATGGGGGAGCGGGAGGTCAGGCGGGTCATCGATCTGAAGATCTCCCCCATCAACGTCTCCGTCCACACCATGGATCCCAAGCTGCGCTGTGAGATGCTGGGCAACAAAAACGCCGGCCGGGGGATCGAGATTTTGAAAAGATTCGCCCGGGCCGGGATAGAGCTCAACTGCCAGATCGTCTGCTGTCCCGGCCTCAACGACGGCCGGGAGCTGTCCCGCACCATGCGGCGGCTTTCGCGCCTGACCCCCCAGGTGCACAGCTGCTCCGTCATCCCCGTGGGCCTGACGAAATTCCGGGAGGGCCTCGCCCCCCTGAAGCCCTTCGACCGGGAGTCGGCCCGGAAAACCGTGGAGCAGGTGGAGCGCTTCGGGGCGCGGTGTTTAAAGCGCCACGGCAGCCGCATCTTCTTCTGCTCCGACGAGATGTACCAGAAGGCCGGCCTGCCCATCCCGGAGGAGGATTTTTACGAGGGCTACCCCCAGCTGGAAAACGGCGTGGGGATGCTGAGACTCCTCTACACCGAGTTTGAGGACGCCCTGCGGGAGGCCTCCGGCCCCGCCGCCGGCACGCCCGCCGTCGTCGCCACCGGCGTTTCCGCCGCCCAAACCCTTGCGCGGCTGCGGGATCTGGCGCGGGAGAAATTTCCGGAGATCCGCGTGGAGGTCGTTCCCATCGTCAACGATTTCTTCGGCCGCACCATCGACGTGGCCGGCCTCATCACGGGACGGGATCTCATCGCCCAGCTCAAGGGTAAGGATCTGGGCCGGCGCGTCTATATCACCAACCGCATGCTCCGGGACGGGGAGGGCGTCTTTCTGGACGACGTCACCGTGGAGGAGGCGTCCCGGGAGCTGGGCGTCCCCGTGATCCCCATGGACAACGGCGGGGAGGCGCTTTTGCGCATTTTCCTGTCCTGACCCGCCGCCCACGCGTTTCCCCGCAGGGGCCGGACACCGGCCGGCCCGCCATTATCAGGAGGTATCCATGAGACCCTTAGTTGCCATCGTAGGCCGCCCCAACGTGGGAAAGAGCCTCTTATTCAATCGTCTGGCCGGACAGCGCCTCAGTATCGTGGAGGACACCCCCGGCGTCACCCGCGACCGGCTCTACGCCAAATGCGAGTGGTCGGGCCGCGTCTTCGACATCGTGGACACCGGCGGCATCGAGCCCAGCACCGACAGCGAGATCCTGACCTTCATGCGGGAGCAGGCCCTCATTGCCATCGACACCGCCACCGTGGTCGTCTTTGTGGGCGACATCAAAAGCGGCGTCACCGCGGCGGATCAGGAGGTGGCCGGTATGCTCCAGCGCTCCGGCAAGCCGGTGGTTCTGGCCGTCAACAAGATGGACTCCGTGGGCCCGGTGGATCCGGATATATACGAGTTTTATTCTCTGGGTCTGGGAGACCCCATCCAGCTCTCCGCCCTCCACGGCCACGGCACCGGGGATATTCTGGACGAGTGCCTGAAATATTTTCCCCCTGCCGGTGAGGAGGACACGGACGGCGACGCGGTGAAGCTGGCCTTCATCGGCAAGCCCAACGTGGGCAAAAGCTCCATCGTCAACAGGATCCTGGGGGAGGAGCGGGTCATCGTCTCCGACGTGGCCGGCACCACCCGCGACGCGGTGGATACCCCCTTTGAAAACGGCTTCGGCCGGTACGTCCTCATCGACACCGCCGGCATGCGCCGGAAGTCCCGGGTGGACGACCGGGTGGAGAAATTCTCCGTCATGCGCGCCCAGCTCGCCATCGAGCGGTGCGACGTGTGCCTCATCATGCTGGACGCCCGGGACGGCGTCACCGAGCAGGACACCAAGGTGGCCGGGCTGGCCCACGAGGCCGGCAGGGCCAGCATCATCCTGGTGAACAAGTGGGATCTGGTGGAGAAGGACGGCAAGACCATGGACAAGCTCAAGGCCGACATCCGCCGGGATCTGAGCTTCATGCCCTACGCGCCCATCCTCTTCGTCTCCGCCCTGACGGGCCAGCGGGTGGACAAGCTCTTCGCCCTGGCCAATGAGGTGAACGAACAGGCCAACCGCCGGATCACCACGGGCCTTCTCAACAACGTCCTCGGCGACGCCCAGGCCCGGGTCCAGCCGCCCTCGGACAAGGGCAAGCGGCTGAAGATCTTCTACATGACCCAGACCGGCACCCGTCCGCCCACCTTTGTGGTGTTCTGCAACGACGCCTCGCTTTTCCACTTCTCCTATCAGCGGTATCTGGAAAACCAGCTGCGCGCCGTTTTCGGCTTTGCCGGCACCCCCATACGCCTTGTTATCCGTGAGCGCGGGGAGAAAGAGGAATAAGCGCCGCCGTTTGTGAAAGAGGGAGAAATCAGAGATCATGGACAAGCTGTTATCGGTTGTCATACCCGCCTTCAATGAGGAAGCCATGGTGGAAAAGGCCGCCGTGACCGTGGCCGGCGTCCTCCGGGACGCCGGGATCCCCTATGAGCTCATCTTTGTGGACGACGGCTCCAGGGACGGTACCTGGGAGGCCGTTCTCCGCGCCCGGGAGAGCGACCGGAATGTCCGGGGCGTCTCCTTCTCCCGGAATTTCGGCAAGGATCGTGCCATTTTCGCCGGCCTTTCCAAGGCACGCGGCGCCTGCGCCGCCGTCATGGACTGCGACCTTCAGCACCCGCCGGAGAAGCTCCCCGAGATGTACGCCCTCTGGCAACAGGGCTTTGAGGTCGTGGAGGGCGTCAAGCGCGACAGGGGAGAGGAATCCGGCTTCCACCGGCTGTGCGCCAACGCCTTTTACGCCGTGATCAGCAGGCTGGCCAGACTCGACATGAAGCGGGCCTCCGATTATAAGCTCATGGATCGCAAGGCGGTAGACGCGTTGCTTGCCCTTCCGGAGGAGGAGGTCTTCTTCCGGGGCCTGGCGGCCTTCGTGGGCTTTCGGCGGGCGGAGCTGGAGTTTGACGTGGCGGAGCGGACGGCGGGGGAGTCCAAGTGGTCCTTCAAGTCCCTGGCCCGCTACGCCGTGTCCTCGGTGACCGCCTTCTCCACCGCCCCTTTGCAGCTGGCCACGGTCTTCGGCGTGCTCTTCGCCCTGACCGCCGTCCTCACCGGCGTCCTCTACGCCATTCTGGGCGGGAAGGCCGGCGGCTGGCTGGTGTTTTTGGCGGTGATGGCGCTTCTGGCCGCCGCCAGTGCGCTTCTCAGCCTTGGCGTCATGGGCTACTACCTGGGCAGGATTTTCCGCCAGAGCCTGGGCCGGCCCCGGTTCATCATCTCCAGAGAGTGCGGTGATTGAGTTGAAGGAGAAGCTCAAACGCTTTGTCGGGCTTTTTTTCGACAAAACCTTTTTAAAATTCATCTTGGTGGGCGTGGTCAACACCCTGTTCGGCACCGCCATCATGTTCGGCTTTTACAATTTCCTGCACCTGAGCTACTGGATCTCCTCCGCCGCCAACTATTTCTTCGGCAGTATCCTCAGCTACTTCCTCAACAAGCGCTTCACCTTCCAAAACCGGGAAAAGGGCGCGGGGACGCTGGTGCGCTTCGCCCTGGAGATCAGCGTCTGCTACCTCATCGCCTACGGCGCGGCGCGGCCTCTTGTGCGGCTTATCCTCTCCGGCGCAACTCAGAAGGTGCGGGACAACGTGGCTATGCTGGTGGGCATGGGCCTCTTTGTGATCCTCAACTACATCGGCCAGCGCTTTTTCGCCTTCAGGGAGAGGAAGAACGGCAAAAAGTGACCGCGCGGCCCATAAAAACAAAATGGGAAAGAGCCGAGGCTCTTTCCCAAATTTGTTTTTTGTAAAGGGGACACCCTTTCGCATTACACCGCCCGGGTGACCTTGCCGCTTCTGAGGCAACGGGTACAGACGTAAACGTGGCGGGGGGAGCCGTCAACCACGGCCTTGACACGTTTGACATTCGGTTTCCAGGTACGGTTGGATCTTCTGTGGGAGTGGCTCACCTGAAT
>CANQBA010000002.1 GCA_947589545.1 uncultured Oscillospiraceae bacterium
GCACTCGCTTTGACTGCCAGAAAACTGATCCGGCTTGTCTTTCGACTGCTGAAGGACAACCGCCTGTATATCCCGCCGGAGGGCTGAGCATTCGCTCTCCCCTTTGACGCTGCCAGCCCTGTTTCAAAAATGCGCAGGGGCAGGGCTTGGATTGGTGTTGCCTTTTTTCCTGGTTACTACTCTTTTGGGGTACTTCTTTCGCAAATTTTCTCTTATTTCATTCTTGACTTCACACCATTAGACTTTTGTCCGGGGTCGTGAAATGATCATTGGAGCATGTCCTCGTCCAGCCTTGCCAGCTGTGTGCCCATCCGCTCCAGATACGGCTTCAGGGCGTTGAAAAGCGCTTTGTCGTATTTATGCGCGTCCTCATAGCGCCAGGGCGTCTCGTCGGGCGGCGTCTCCGTGGACGGTGTCTCCGGGGCGATATCCCTGATCACCCGGCAGACAAGCTTGCCGTTTTCCTCCCTGGTCTGAAAGTTGCGTTTGGAATAAAGGACGTTCATGGGGGAGGAGGCCGGGACAAAATTGCCCCGGAAAAGGCGCATATAGACCTTGGCGATGTCCCGCAGACCCGCGTCGGTGCCGCCCTGGGTGACCAGAGTGCTGCCCTGAAGAACATGCGCGACGGCGTCCCTCCACTCCAGCGGCTTGATGGAGCGGTTTTCGTTGCACCAGCCCTGCTCGCCGGCGTAGAGCAGCGCCATATGCGTGATCTTGGCGATGTCCGCGCCGGACGCGAATTTGGCGTTTTGGGGCTTTTCCACGTCCGCGTCGGGAACGAAGAAATCCAGAAGGGCCGTGAGCTTCTCCGGGTCGAAACATTCCTTTTCAAAGAGATCGACGGGGTGGACGCCTCTGTTTTTGGCCTCCTCCCGGCGCACATTGTTGGCCCGCTTCATCTGCTCGGCGAAAAGCTGACAACATTCGCTGGCGCAGGGCATAAAGACGGAGAACAGAGCGTCGAACCGGCCGCTCCGGAAAAACTCCTTGGGGAGCCCGTCGATGTCGTTGGCGGTGGCGATGATGAATACGGGCTTTTTATTGTCCTGCATCCAGGCGAGGATCCGCCCGAACATGCGCTTGAAGGTGCCGCCGTCGCCCTCGCCGGCTTTGGAGGAGGAGCCGGAAAACGCCTTTTCCAGCTCGTCTATGAAGAGGATGCAGGGGGCCATGGCCTCGGCCAGCCGGAGCGCCTGACGCATGTTCCGCTCGGATTCGCCGACCTTGCTGCCCATCAGCGCGTCTACGTTCAGACGCACCATGCTCAGCCGCCAGTCGCGCTGGAGGATCCTGGCCGCCTCGGATTTGCCGCAGCCGGGAACGCCGCACAGGAGCACGCCCTTCGGGGGCATAAGGCCGTATCGCACCGCGTAGCCGGAGGCGTCGCGCATGTGGCGGCCCATCTGTTCCGCCCATTCCTTGTACGCGCCCATCCCCACCAGCCTGTCGGCGTCGTCCCCGGGGGCGGGATCGGCCCCGTCGTCCTTGTCCTTGTCTTTATCCTTTTCCTTGTCCTCCATCAGATCCAGGAGGCCCTGGTGACGCGTGAGAGCCTGCTTTTTCTCCTCCCGGGCGACGCGGATCCGTTTCCTGGGGTGGTGGATGGGGAGATGCCCCTCCACAAGGGGGCCCTGCAGAAGCTTATTGGCCATCCGCTCCACCTCCATGACGCCAAAGCCGGTCAGCTCCGCCGCCAGAGGCTGCGCGTCCTCCGCCGCCTCAAAGGGGTGGCCCGCCGCCTCGGCCGTGTCCATCAGCTGACGGCATATCTCCGCCTGGGTGGGGTATTTGACGGATACCACGGTGGTGTACGGCTGAAGATCCACGGGGATGAGGGACGGATCGCCATACAGGAGGACAAGGGAGTTGGAGAGCCGGGACGCGGTATTGACCGTGTCCACCCGGTCGCGGACGTAATCCCGCAGGGCCTGGACCGTATCCTGATCCTGGGGCAGCAGCTGGATGACGGCGGCAAAGGCCGGGACGCTCGCGTCCATCGAATCGTCCCCCCTGCCCGGAGCCAGCTTCTCCGGCTCAAAAAACAGGTTGGTATACCGGTCAAAATCCTCCGGCGGCGCGCCCACGAATTCATAATAGAGCCGCTGTCTCGGATCGGGGGCGGCGGGCCTTTTCGTCAGGCTCACCAGCTCGTCGTCCCGGGCACGGATCACGGCGCTGACCGCCAGCTCCCGCTCCTGGGTATCCAGAAAGATCAGCGGAGAGCCGGCCCGGAAGGCGGCGTCGCATTTTTCAATCACATCCCGAAGGACGGGGTTCGATTCATTCAACAGCATAGTTCCACCTCACTTCTGTGTTTTCCGTATGGCGCTCCGAAGGTCGGCGACGCCCGCGATGGGATCCCTGAAGCGGGAACAGGCGGCGCCGTCGTCCGTCAGGATCCACCACTCGCCCCGGCTTACCGCCACCTCCAGAACATCCGACGGATCCCAGTCGCCGAAGACGCTGTAGCCATAGGGGTGGCCGCTGTAATCCACCCTGCGGCCGGACGTCACCGTGACCCATCCCGCCGTATCCCGATCCAGGACATCCAGGCAGATGGAGATCACATCCCGCGCGGGGGCCCGCTTCACGAGGTTCCCCTTCCTGTAAAGCCCGATGGCGTTCCCGTCGCGGCGCAGGATCCAATCCTCTTTTTTGTTTTCGATAGCCACCGGCATGACCCTTACGGGCACGCCGTCAGCCAGGAGGAAGTACCGGTAATCCCCCTGGAGGATCGTCACGCGGCCGGTCGAAGGGCTCTGCCTGCCGTTTTTAAGGAGATCGATGCTCAGCGGCACGCTTTCTCCGCCCAGCGGGTGCGGCGCGGCGATCACCTTCCGGACGGAAAGGCCCCGCTTCACCGGCGCGTCGGGGTAGACCGCCAGCGTATACGGACGCCGGCTTGCCGGGATGCTCAGCGGCTCGCTTCCGCCGTCAAGGGTAATGACGCGTTCAGTTTCCGCCGGGCTTTCGTTTCGAAACGCCTCCAGCGCGGCCTCCGGCGTGATGGGACGGCGCTCCGGGCCGGTACGGGCCAGGAGATAGGAGGCGGCCAGGATGCAGTAGATCCGCTTGCGGACAGGGACGGTATCGTTTATTTTGCACGCCGTGTTCCACAGGGACGTCAAAAGCGACACCGTCTCCGGCGTCTCGCTCTGGAGCTGCAGCATCCGCTGGCCGGAGCCGCTGCGGGCGCAATTGGCGGCCGGCCGGGAGGCGAAGTAGTCCAGCGGCGTCTGAGGCGGATAGGCGAACATGTTTTCCCAGCAGAACGCGCAGGCGAAGAGCACGTCCGCGTTGAACCGATCCCACGCGGAGAGCGGGGCCAGGCCGTGCAGGGCGAAGGCCGCAGCCAGCTTGGGATCCCGCAGAATGTCCTCCGGGGAGAAATGCGTCCGAAACGCCAGGGGGGAGCGGATCGGAAGGCTGTCCATCATAAAGGTTCGCATGGTTGTTTCTCCTCTCAGGGGCGCGGCCCGGTCAGGATCGGGAGACGCCGCGCCGGCGTGGGATCATTTGCAGTTGGATCTGTCATAGACCAGGAACAGGATCTTCCCGATCGCCACCTCCAGCTGCGCGTCCAGCATCTGGTAATAGGGATCCTTCATATCCTTCGAATCCATGTAAGTGAGACGCTTTTCGGCGTCCCTAAACGCGGAATTCAAAATTTGTTGGTGCTTCCTATCCAGCTTCAGCGCTATTTTTTGAATTTGCTTCGGGGTGAGGGGCTCGACCGCTCTCCTGTCCACAAAAGTGGGGTTGTCACTCCAATTGATCAAATAATTAGAGGAAGTGAGGAAACGCAGAAATTTTTTAGCCAAATCCAGCGAGAAAAGGAACTTAAAAGTGGATCGCAGCACAGTAGTTTTGATCTTATCCAGCAGAGCGTTGGTGACCGCGTTTGACATGAAAAAACGAACATCTTCACCGATGGTCATGTTCGACAGCTTGATCCCCTCGTTCAGCTGACCGCCGTAAATTTCCCCGGAGAACGCGTTGACTTTTTCGAGGATCTGCTGCTTGCACTGATTAAACGCGCTGTCCTTCTTATTGATCCCCAGGAAGAAGTCCATGCTCTGCTTCATATGCTCATCGGAAAAATTCCCGCTATTGCGGATAAGCTCGGAAGCCTTATTTACGATCTCATCAATTTTGTGAGACTGACCGTCATTATAGAATTCGACGGCCTGCTGGAAGAACTTAAGAACCACCGTAGCGCAGTAAGAAGCAAGATTGTCAACGAACGAGTCATACGCTTTCTGATAGGACGCGTTCAGGCTCTCGCGGAGAGCCGGGAACTTGTCCGCCGCCGCATATTCGGTGGATTTTGCGAACGCAAGCCCCGTGGCCACGGAGCTGGAGGGGTCTTTCAGAACGGTAAAGCGGGCGTGTCCCCCCGCCCGGTTGGGCCCGTCGTCCGTCTTCGGGCCGGACGTGCCGCCTTTAAAGGGGTTTTCTTCCACGGCCATCCAGACGTTGGCGCAGATGTCCCGAACCTCCGTGACGTGGCTGGTGCCGCCGGTGAGGATGATGAGGCCGTTGAAGTCCTCCGCCTTGCCGCCCAGATATGTCATGACTTCGACCTGTGTGGATTCAAAAAATTTATGTACGCGCTGATACCATGAATCCTTATCGCTGTCGGTTCCGACGACGCTCCGCATAAAGTCGGGATCGAGCAAAAAAGACTTGATGTTGGCGCCGTTGACGGGATTCAGAACCGCGGGGGTCATCGCGCCGCCGCTGCTGTAGTACTTCTCCTTGGCCTCCCGAAGGCTCAGCTTATTTTCGTCCCGGATGCTCCAGGTGGCGTTTTTTCCGTCGCCGCCCAGGTTGAGCCCCGTTTTTTGCTCCGCTTTTTTGAGCATCTCGCTGTCCAGGTCGCTCCCGCCCAGGCGTATGCTCCTGGTGATGAGGATTTCCCCCAGGCGGACATAGGTGAAGTCGATGGTGGAGGAGCCCAGATCGTAGATACAGATGCCCTTGCCGGTGGACATCAGGGCGGTGAGGCGGGCCTTCCAATCGCTGCTGATATTTTTGGAATAGACGATGGGCGCCATAAGCGCGGCCTTCGGTTCGGGCATGATGGCCACATTGTCGCAGCCGGTGATGTCTCGAAGAAGCTCGTAGAGCTTATTTATGGATTCCTGTTTCGTCCATTCGGAGCTGGCGGGACAGCCCATAGCCACCAGGAGGCGGCCGTCCTTTGCGGCCTCCCGGATGGACGGGGTCGTATCGACCTGATCGTTTTCCAGGATCCTGTCCCAAAGCGCCCGCAGGAAGTCCCGTATCACCTTGCCAAAGGTGATCGCGTTGTTGGCGCTGTCCCGCAGCTGGGAGGGCTGCTCCCATCGGGTGGGCGGTTCCTTGAAATAGGGGTATATGTGGCCGCCGCGCGCCGCGGCGTCCGGGGTGGCGACCTCCTTTCCGATGGTCACGGTACCGTCGTCCCCATAGCGTATGACCGTCATGAGCTTCTGGCCCTGGTCGTCGTCGAAGTGCAGCGACACGGTGAGCCACGTCGTGCCCACCTTGTAGCGCTTGTATGCCATGCACTCCCCGTGGCCAAAGTCGAGCCCGACCACAATGACGGGCTTGGAGGGGTCGGTATCGTCCACCTTAATGGCGAATTTGGAGGGATCGGCGGCGTCCGCCTTCCTGCCCTCGATAAAGTCCCACAGATCGCCCGCATAGTACTCCCGATCGATGAGCTTATACGGCATTTTCACCCGTTTTTCTTCCGGCTTTTCGGCTGTCTCCATCTCTTATCCCTCCGTACCCTGATTGTTGTAATAGATTTTTATGAGCTTTTCCTCTATCTCCCCGGCCCACGCGGCCAGGCTGTCCCTCAGCTCCGGCAGGCCGCCCTCCTTCAGCGCCGCGAACCGCTCCTCCTCCAAAAGCGCCCGCAGGGCCGGGAAGATCCGTTCGGCTTCCGTGTCCTCCAGGGTCAGCGCTTTGTGGTTTTTCTCGTTTTCCAAAGCGCCGCTGACGTACCTGGCCGCTTTTCTGTTGGCGTCCAAAACAGACGTCAGCGCGGCGTCGGCCCTCTGAAGGCGCGCGGCGTCGCGTTTTTTTCTCGCGGTCTTAGCTTCCCGGAGAGCCTCCGACGGGTCGGCGGCGCCAAGCCGGCGCAGAACCGTCTGCGCGTCCTCGGAGGCCGCTTTTGCGTCAAGCTCGTCGAGAGCCTCCGTGAGCTTCTCCCGCTTTTTCACCAGCTTCCCCACGTCATAGACCATATACCCCAGGGTGGCGTCGGCGCCCCGCAGCAACTCCTCCGCCGTCTCCGCCCCCGGGGCCCCGCGCTCCATGAAGTCCAGGAAGGCGACCCCCATCTCTAGGATGCCCCGGTCACGGCGCAGCTCGTGGATCACGTCCCGATCCCAGCCCCGGATCAGCTGTTCCCTGGCGGCGCGCCGGTCGATGCCGGCCAGCGCCTCCCAGCTTTCGTTGAGAAAACCCCAATCGGCGCCGGCCTGCGCCGCGCGGGGATCCGCGCCAGCGTTCGCGTCCTTGGTGTTTTGTTTCTTCTTTTTGGAACCGAAAGAAAGCACCACCTCTACGGACATTCCGTTGTAATTCCCCTTTCCCTTGTCGCTGCCGGCTTGCTCCACGAAGGATCCCGGCTTTTCGCCGGGATCCTTCGTGGGATCATGAGAGTTATCCATTTGCTCCTCCCTTCAGCCCAGATCCGTCTCGACCTCGTTCATCTCGTCGTTTTCAACCGTAGTCTTCCGGGTAAAGCCCTTGTTGTTGACGGTGTTTTCCGTCTTCTGCCGGTTCTTGAGGCCCGCGAAGGCATCCTCGATGGCATTTTCGACCTTGTGGCCCGCCTCCACGACCTTGCGGCCTGCCTCGGCCACCTTGTCGCCGACCCAGACGGTTCCGTCAACCACCTGGCAGACGATGTCCGGGGCCTTGACGGATAACCAGCCCACCCAGAGGGGGATATTTTTGGAGAGCATGTCGGTGCCGGACATGACGCCCAGGAGCGCCAGAAGGGAGAGAAGGAGCAGTATGAGTTCAAACTCGGGAGCAGCCATGGCTATGACGCCATTAATCATGACGACGTCCAGCATGTAGAAGGAGAAGGCCAGGCCGATGCCGAGGATGATGCCCCGGGCAGCCTCGGCGGTGATGATGCCCCGGCTCAGGTCATCCGCTACCCGCTGGAGCTCGACGCTGGAGCAGGCCATGGACGTGGCGTCCTCGACGGACACGTTTCCGCTGGTGGACAGATAGATCTCTAAAGCGGTGCAGACCTTCAGGTCATAGTCCCTGACGGCGATGGAGCGCATGACGGAGAGAACCTTGCGGTTCTTTTTGATGGCGTTGAGCATCCGGTTGGCGGCGCGCCGGGAGAGCCCCAGCTCGTCCGTTTTTTCCAGCGTCTCGTCCACGAAGGCGCGGATCTCGTCGTCCGTCATGCCTTCGGTGTCGCCGAACAGCTCGTTGCTCAGGCGGTCAAGGGACACGCCGTCCTGAAGCTCCTCCTGGACGTTTTCGTCGTCCATGGCGGCGCGGATCACGCGGATGTTTTTGGCGAGGGTGAGCTGGTCTTGAAGATCCAGCTTGGCGAATTTTGCGGAGACCACCTTGCGGCCCTCGGTGATCTCGGAGAAGTGCCGGTCGAAGTTGTTGACGCCGACCAGGATCCGGTTGGCCACATCCACAGCCATTTCCATGCTGAAGCCCTTAGCGTGGATGATCTCGGGGAGCGTGGAGGCGGTGTCCTTGTCGCGCAGCGCGGCGGCGTCCAGAAAGACGGCCTTGAGGGTGGAGTTGGTGAAGATGAAATCCTTGTTGTCTGACATTTTCTTTTCCTCCGTAAAAGCAGACGGTCGATTTGCTTCCTTCGTTCGCACGGGGATCGAAATGCGTATCCTACTTTTTTCGGATTGGCGGCGCCCCTGTGTTGATGGTACCATTTTAACACACGTCTGTAGGAAAAAAAGTGCTTTTCAGATCCGATTTTGGTAAAAGTTCAACCGACGACGCACCTGCTTTGATAGATGTTCCCGTAGTACCGCTCCCCGTAGGGCCCCTGGGCGTATGTCTCCAGGATGTCATAGACGTCCCACGATTGATAGATCCCGGCCATCAGCGCCGCCAGAACCACCAGATCCCGGCGCATGATGAAGCCCGAGCCCACCGTCCCCAGAAGCGCCTCGGCGTCCGGCCTGTCAAGCTCCAGGCCCACCGCCAGCCGCAGTAGAGTGCTCTGGCTCACCCGCTCTTTGGGGGCGTCGTCCTTCGTCTTCTCCCCCGTTTCGTTCTCCGTTTTTTCCCCCGGCTCGTTTTCCGGTTTTGCGTCTCCGGCGTCCCCGCGCTCCCTTGCCAGGGGCGCCCAGGCCCGGGAGGAGAGGAGCGTCCGGCGCTTCAGGAGCGCCTCGCTGATATTTTTCCGCGCCATAAGCTCCCGGAGCGCCGGACGCAGACGGGAAAGTTCCTCGAAGGAGTCCCGCACCAGCAGCTCCAGGAACTCCCGCGTTTCCGCAGGCGTCATATTCGCCGCGCGGGCGATGCGTTTCGCCGTCTGCGGGGTAGTATACCCGGTGGACTCCAGAAAAGCCCTCCAGGAGGTATGGCCCAGGCGGGATTCCTTGAAGACGGCGGCCAGCTCCCGGTCGTAAAGGTACATGCGCAGCTGCTTCTCCGCTGCCTTCGGGTTCACGCAGGCCACCGTCCGGAGCTCGGATCTCTTTTCCCGGGAGATGCCCAGCTCGGTCAGGCGGCGGGTGACAGACGCGTACAGCGGCTTTTCCCCGACGGCAAAAGCGGAAAGCTCCGCGGTTCCCAGGCTCACCTGCTTAATTTTTTTGGATATGCGCTCGTCCAGGATGCTCCCCAGGTAGGCGGCGGACGCGGTCCGCCGCCGCCGGATCGCGTCCTCGCTCATAAGAAGGTTTAAGATCTGCTCGATTTGAAGGATCGTCTCACTGTACTGGCCCATTTAAATACCCTCCCGGGAAACGGCCGGCCGGAGGCCCCGCGCTCAAAGGCCGAGCAGCGCCCCGTTCATCTTTCTGACCTTTTCAAACAGGGACTCCACATACACATCGGAGAACTGGCTCGTATCCTGGCCCAGCAGCAGATAGAGCCGCGCGATGCTCTCCCGGTATTTCAGACCCTCGCTGACGGGAACCGCGTACGGCGTGATAAAGAGGTTGATCTGATCGGTCCAGGAATTTTTCAGATAAATGATGCAGGCGTACCACAGGCACTTCTCGTATCTGGGGGGATCGTAGGAGACCTGGCGGCCGTTTTCATCCTTGGTCTTTACCTCGCGGAAGCACTCCAGCTCCTTGATGTCCATGGACAGGATATCCGAGAGCATCATCACGTCCGAGCCCTTGCGCGGATCGGCCGTTTCGCCGATGATAAAGCACTTCTGCTTCGCGTCCACCATCACGTAACCGTCTGCGAAGCTCACGCTCTGGGTGGCGTGGAAGTTGTCCAGCAGCTTATTCCGGGCCTCTCGGCCCCGCTGATAATCGGGGACGGTCTTCCCGCCGCTGAGCAGGGAGGAGACGGTGGACAGTGCCTCCACGTACATACTGCATTGGGCGTAATACTTCTCCTTCAGGCCGCTCGTCAGGGGGAAGTCGATGGAGCTCAACCAGGGGAGATCCAGCTTTATGGCGACGGAGAGATCGTAAGTAAACGTTTCCTGGGTGAGCGGATAAGCCGATTTGACGTCGGATATCATCATGTGATTGTCTGCGTCATAGACCGTGACGGTCTGCTTGTTCCGCCGGATGGACGGCTCCACGGACACGACGTTTGAGAAGCTGAAAACGTCCGCGTTCAGGGCCTTGTAATTGTCGTTGGGCGCCAGCAGGAATTTCCGGGCGGCCCCATCCGCGAAGAACACGTTTTTGTACCCGGAGATGCGGGTGGAGGGGGTAAAGCCGGCCACAGCCTCCTGATTCTTCTCCCGGTACGCCAGGTGGGCCCTGACATCCTCGGTGCTGACGCTCTCCGACAGGGTATAAAACGGCGACAGCTTATTCCGGCACTCCTTGCACAGCTTTCCGTCCGACAGCTTTTTCATGCCGCCCAAAAGGCTGTTTTTTTCCGTGCCGCATATGGCGCAGGCGTCTTTCTTTGTAAAAAAATTCAGGAATGACATCGTGTGAACCTCCTCGCAATTTTTTGCCGTTTTTGTGGACAGGACGGCGGAGACTTGAACATTTCCCCGGCTTTTATCCGGAACCGCCGGCGCGGCCCGGGAGCGGAAAGGCCGAAAAAACGTACAGGTTCCATTTTTGGTAATTATATCACATTATGATAAAATTGTAAATAAAAACAGGGGGAGCATTCAGGGTTCATCAACGAGTTACCAAACTATGAACACACCCGAGCCGAAAGCACAGCATCGAGATAGGAAGGGTCGAGGGTGCATCTGTACTGCTTATCGGTGATCCCACCCTTGGCGGTTTTGCCGGTTTTCAGAATATTGAACGCCATTTGCCTTAGAATGTTCATGTTTTCCGCTGAATGATCCCGCCGCGCTCGGCTTTCATCCTCTCGGAATTGCATATCCAGTACCCAATGTAACCTATTCTCTATCCCCCAATGGCCCCGTTTCGCCGCCAGGAGCTCCGCAGCGGTCTTGTTTTTACAGCTATAACGGTTTTGGCGTAATGCATCCCCTGTTTATCCGGCTTATAGTCCTTGAAAAATAACGTAACATCCTCATATAACGCCGTTTGGTTCGTTTTCAGCGCCAAAACGTAATCCGCGCCCTTCTCCCGTATCTTCTTTGCTATCTTCGTCTGCGTCCCCATGGCGTCTATCGTCACGATGCGCCCTGACAGCTCCAGAACCTCCAGCAGCTTCGGTATGGCTGTGATCTCGTTGCTCTTCTCCTCACAGGCGATCTGTCCCAGTACCAGACGCGCCTCCGTGGCGAAGGCGCTCACCACATGCAAGGGCTTTTGTCCTCCGTCGCCAGTCCTGCGCGCCTGCTTGCCGTCAATAGCGACGACGCCTTTGACCTGTTCCACCACTCCACGCATCCATTCCGCGAATAGTTCGTGGAGCTTTTCCGGCTCAAATTTCACCAACACGTACCGAAAAGTCCCGGCATCAGGGATCCCGTGCTCTAATTTCAGGTATTTCTTCAGCCATTCCTCCCGCAAATGCCCGAATGTCTCCACTTTCGCGTAGGACGCCGCCCCGCAGATGATCGCCGTCAGCAGAATGAACAGCACCTCATGCAGCGGATACCATACACTGAGCTTTCGCCGATTGTCCTCCAGCCCTTCCAGTACGTCCAGTAAGCTGAGCTTTTTCATGGTACACATCTTCTTTTGCCCAGTGTACCATATCCTTTTGCTATGGTAAAGACTCTCGTTCACATTTTGTTTACTCGTTGATTGACCCTGGGGGAGCATTTGTCAAAAAACGCGAATTCTCTGTTTTATTTCAAAAAAACTGACGCCGGGAGCCGATTTGCGTCGGCTGCCGGCGTTTTGGGTTCATTCCCCCAGAGAGAACTGGAAGTTCTTTACACCGGCGGCGCGGGTCGTGAAGGTGACGGTGCCGCTGAGCTTACCGTCCTGATAGAGCAGCCAGCCGCTGGGCGTAAAGGAGATCGACTTATCGTAGTAGGAGAAGATGAGGTAGTAGCTTACCAGGATATTCTGGGCATTGCCGGCGTATGAGATATTCATCTCCTCGGTCATTTGGCCGGTCATATGGACGCTCAGCTTTCCGAAGTCCAAAACGATGTCCGCCTGGCCGTCGGGGGTGATATGGAGCGACACCTCCGCCTGGCCGCTGCCCGGCTGATTCACGGGGAACGTCTCGCCCTGGATAAGATGGAAGGGCGTGGAAAACTCCACCGCGATCTCCTGCTCCGGGCGGCAGCGCTCCTTGTCAATGGACGGCTTACCGACCAGACGGTAGCCCGTCTCCGGGGAAAATTCAAATCTGCCGTCCACCGCGCCCGTGCAGACGTACTCGCTGTCCCGCGCCGTATAGTGCCCCGCGAGGGTGGCGACTCCGTTCTCTTCGCTGATGTCGTCCGCCGTCGCCTCCACGGTGCTGCCCGGGAAGAGGCCCGCCGCCTCCACAGCGTCGCGCAGCAACTGGGCCGCCCCGTCGGGCGTCAGCGCCGTGCTGGGCGCGGGGCGGCCTGCCCGGGCGATTCGAACGGCGAGGGCGCTCCATTGACCGCCGGCGTATTCCAGCTGCGCCTCCAGCGTCCCCTCAAAGCGGTACTGCCCGTTGTCCCAGACAAAATCGGCCGCGGCCGAGGCGAAGTCCAAGCCGGCCCCGTATTCGATGGACTCATGGCTCAAGGTCATATATCCGCAGGGAAAAGTCTCATCCGTAAGAACCGCGTTCTCGTTCCGCAGAACGGCGGTGAGGCCGTCAAGATCCAGAAGGACGCCCTCCTTGGCGTTCAGCTCCAGGAACAGCTCGGGTGAAACGGCCTCCCAGCACCGCCCGCCCACATATCTGTAGGTGACGGTCGTGTCCAGCTCGCCCTCCAGATTCAGGTAGGAGACGCGGATCAGAACGGGGATGTCGGCGACGCTTTCCGTCATTTGCGCGCCGGCGTAATCGGGCTCGCAGGCGTATGACAGGTCGCCGGGATCGACGCCGCCGGAGAGAAGCGACCAGCCGTTCCCGTTTTCACAAATGACCACCGGCTCATCCCCGATCGTCACCCGCACACACAAGTCGGTATATGTATCCGAGGGGCTGGGCAGCTGCGTGGAGGTGATGACGGGATCGTAGGCGTCGATGGGCTGGAGCTGATACGCGCCGTGTATCTTTCTGTAGGCGAGCTCGGTGCTCAGATAGACCGCCTCGTGGAGCTCCTTGTCTTCGCCCCACAGCTCCACGCCGTACACCTTCAGGCCCTTTTCGGAGCCTGCGTCCTGTTCCATGGACTCAAAATAGCTGAAGAAATCGTTGCAAAGATCCTCCCTGATCTCCTTCTCGGACGGCGGAAGCCCCCGCACGAGGTTGACCGCCAAAACCGCCAGGACGATACAGCAGGCGGCCGCGCCGGCTATAAGGGCGTAACGGCGAAGCTTCTTCTGCGTCTCCGCGTCCTTGCGGGCGGCCTGGGAAAGGCGCTCCTCAACGGATCGGAGCGTCGCGGCGCAGGCCTTCTCAAGCTCTGCCAGGATTCCACAGCTCTTGAGAAGCTCCAGGTACCGGCGGATGGAATCCCGGGCCGCCTTCAGATCCCGCTTGCCGCTGGCGGTTTCCGCTTTTTTCAGCTCGCCGCTTATGCGGTCGTTGATGCGCAAGAAGATGTCGGCCCTGTTATCGCGCAGCACGTCGCCGCGGGCCTTGCCGCAGTGATGACAGCCGTTTCCGCCCGTAACGGCTCCGCAGGAGCATATCCAGAACCCGTTTTCCAGCTCCGTGAGGAAATAGCGCTCGTCCGGCCCGAGCCCCGCCAGCTCCACAAGCTCCGCGCTCAGACCGGCGCGCAGCTCCCGGGGCTGGGGCAGGGGAACGGTGTCCGCCTCCGTCAGATGGATGGCCTCGCCGCCAGCGGTCACTACCTGGGTCATTTGTACGCTGACAAGGCGCGTCGTCCTGTCGGGGAGCCGGAAGAGCTCGCCGCCGGAAAAGGCTGCGCCGGGGGCGATCTCCACATCCAGCACGGTACGTTCCATGCCGCCCAGCCCGTCTCCGCCGACGCTCCGGCACAGCAGGGTATAATACACCGCGATGACCGGCTTCTTCCCCACGTTGCGGAAGCCCACCGAGGCGAAGATCTCCCCGCCGCTGTCCTTGAACAGGGAGCACGACTCCACGATGATGCCGCTGTGCGGGCAGTAGGTCGAGGGCGCGGACGCCGCCAACGGCCGAAAGGGATTGACCGTCGCCGGATCCCGCGCGGGCTTGCGCTCCAAACGGTACTGGACAAAGATCCCCAGCGCGGAAAGACACACGCCGATCAGGACGCCCACAAGCATATTTCCCATTGAGCCGCCCAGGAGCAGCCCGGAGACCATGCCGCTGGTGATGGCGGTGGTGCATATAATGAAGTCCTTGTGCAGTACCAGCGCCAGGACGCCCACGAAGATTCCCAGCATCAGCGCCAGGGCGATGAGCTGGCCGCCGCCGGCGGCGAAGAAGAGAACCCCGAAAGCGACGGTGCCCAGGAACCAGAAATTAAAGAAAATACCCACCAGAGCTTGAAGGCCAGGAAGCCGCCCAGCACCGCTATCGCCACCGCCATCAGCACCGCTATGATCACGGTGGCTTCACCGGCCCCGCTGGCAGCGCCGATGAGAACGCCGAAGAGCGCGCCGAGGAGCAGGCCGATTATGACCCCCGTGACCGTGATGAAAAACTTCTGGAGCTTGTAGCCGAAAAAACAGTTGAGCATCGACGGGATCGCCTGTAGAAAAAAGAGCGTTTGATAGAATGTCTCATACCCTTTTCCAACTGTGAAATAAATCTTGTAAAGTCCATGATATATTGGTTGTCCATAGCCGATCTCCCCACTTTTTCTTTTTTTGGATCCCCGCGGCTTTCTCCCGAGACGGCGCTCAAGGGCTTGCGGCGCGACCACCGGTTGAAGGTTCCCACAATTTGGCCTGCCGCCCTCCCGCCGAGGCCATCATAGCACGGAAAGGCTTGCGTGGCAAGAGATTTGACCGCGGACATTCCCTTTTTATTCCGGGCATGAAAAAAGCGCCTGCCGTGACGGCAGACGCTCAGCCTGTCGACAAACCCACCCCTACCCACGGGGGTGGGTTTGTGGTATAATGGGGAAAAGAGAAACGGAAAAGGCGGTGCGAGAGATGTTGACACGAAACGCTCAGAAGGACAGGGATCAGATGCAAATGGTGACGCTGGACGACCTGGCGCCCAGGACGCATTTTGTGCGGAAGCTGGAAATAGCTCTGGACTGGAGCTTCATCTACGACCTGGTGGAGCCGCTGTACTGCGAGGACAACGGCCGGCCCAGCACCGATCCGGTGATACTCATAAAGCTTCCGGTAATCAATCATATATTCGGGCTGGACAGCATGCGGCGAACCTTGCGGGAGGTGGCGGTAAACAATGCCTATCGGTGGTTCCACGGACTGGGGCTGCAGGATCCGGCGCCGCATTTTTCCACGTTCAGCAAGAATTACACCCGCAGGTTCCAGGAAACGGATTTGTTCGAGTTGGGATACAGCGTCCACCCGGGGAACGAGAACGACGGCAGAACCTTCCGATAGCGAAGCTGCTGAAAGACATGGGTATAAAGCTGCTGAGCACCTACAAACGGCCGCAGACGAAGAAGGGGTATTTCAAAAAGACGGACTATGTTTACGACGAGTATTACGACTGCTTCATTTGCCCAAACAATGAGGAGCTGAAGTACAGCGCGACGGACAGGGATGATCTCAGAATGAGTACACACCAGGACTGCGGGAGATCTACAAGCGGAGGCAGGAGACGATCGAGCGCGTGTTTGCGGTGGCGAAGGAGCTCCATGGGTTCCGTTGCACGCAGGAATACGGCAGAGCGAGACAGCGAGTCAAGGCCGCGCACACATACGCGTGCATGAATTTAAAGAAGCTGGCAAGAAAACGCTGGAGCGAGAAGCGGAGGGCATACTACCGCTCCCTTGCGTCGCTGTTCGCGGAGACTTTTTTCTGGAATATACAGAACAGTACACCGCCCCTCGGCTTGGGGCGGTGTTTGTCGACAGGCTGAGGGCCGCCCGGTGGGCGGCCCCTACAAGGTAATATGGAAAATTTCCGGGAATTCGACGGCGCGTCAATCGTCGCGGTCGCGGTCGTGCTCCAGGAGGGAACCGGAGGCGGCGTCGATTTTGTACTCGTACTCCCAGCCGCCGGATTTGAACTCGATCTCGTAGACGAGACGGCCGTCGTCGTAGTCCCGCTCGCATTTGAGACGCGTGACCTGGCTCTGGGTAAGGCCGGCGTGTTGGAGGGCAGCGGCTTTAGCCGCGTCGGCCCCGATATCGCCGGTCTGGGTGCCGCCGGAGCTGCCGGTGTTGTATTTGGACCTCTCCGTCTCGTATTTGGTGACGGCGCCGTCGGCGGCCAAGACGGTGATATCGTATTCGGTGCCGCCGGCAATGAACTCGATCTCGTACTCCAGCCTTCCGTCGTCGTACTCCCGCTGGCACTTGATCCAGGTGGCGTCGGCTTCGGAGACGCCGGCTCTGGCCAGGGCGGCGGCCTTGGCGGCGGCTTCACCGATGTCGGCGGGCTGGGTAGTCGGAGTGCCCTGCTGGCCGGCGGGAGTCCTGACCTTCTCTGTCTCGTACTGGAGGACCGCGCCGGTGGCGGCATCGATCTCGTAGTCGTACTCGGTGCCGTTGGCGGTGAAGTCAATCTCATACTCCCATCTGCCGTTGTCGTAGTCCTTCTGGGCTTTCTCCCAGTAGGTCACCTGGCCTTCGGTGATGCCGGCGTGCTTCAAGGCGGCGGCCTTGGCGGCCTCAACGCCGATGTCGGCGGGCTGGGCGGGGGTGGTGTCCTTGGGCGTGGTGTCAACGGGAGTAGTATCCTTGGGGGTGGTGTCCTTGGGGGTGGTATCCTTGGGGGTAGTATCCTTGGGGGTAGTGTCGGGGGGCGCGGTGTCGGCGGGGGGAGTGGTGTCGGGCGTTTTGGGGGGCGTGTAGCGGTAGTCCGTCTCCTCCCGGAGGATGTCGCCGGTTTGGCCGTCCACGTCATAGTCAAATTTGCAGCCGTCGCACCAGAACTCCACGTCGTAGTGGCCGTCATCCCGGTCATATTTGACGGTTATATCAAAGATGTTGTAGGTGGAAAGCTCGGGGTGTGTGGCGTTGCAATAATCCGCGGCCTTGTTGAAGGCATCGTCGGCGGTGACGGCGGGTTCGGATAGATCGGGGGCGGGGGATGTCTGGGAGGAGGCGCGGCCTGTGATATTTGCCTCGCCGGAGAGAACTTCGCCGGTGAAGGCATGGATCGTGTAGTCATATTCTCTGGCGAGACGGATCTCTACCTCGTAGTGAGGCACCGGGTCGTCAAGCTCCGGGTCCACATCATAGAGCGTGATGATGTCAAGAACATCCGTACCGGCGTATTCCTCGGCGATACGGGCCGCCTCGGTCCTCCCGATGGGCATACCCGGCGCGCCGATCTTGATGAGATCCCTGAGCTCCTCCACGGAGAGGGCGGCCAGCTTTTCAAAATCCAGACTGGCGTTCAGGGCAAGCACCTGGTTGACCAGGGCGGCCTTGCCGGAGGAGATATTGTTTTGCTGGGCCTGCTGGTTAAGGCCTGCATCCACGGTCAAATACTGGCTGAGGACGCCGGCGGAATTGGCGGCGGTCTGGAGGACGCCGTCCACCTCGGCCACAAGCTCAGCCTGGAGGCGCTCGCCCCGGGCGGCGTTGTCGTCCTCCACGGAGATGAGGATGGCGGAGCTGAGGCTGTCCAGGTACCCGGCCCGGACGATAGCGCCCACGATGGCGTTGACGGCCACGTTGAGCCTGGAGCCCTTCAGGTCGGCCCCGCCGTTCATGGAGGCGAGGATTTCCCGGCCCTCGTCGTTGAGGCCGGTGCAGGTGAGGACCTTTTCGGAGCGGTTGACCTCCAGCTGGATGCTGGGGTTCACGTCCAGGGATACGGTGGTGGCCACGGTGTAGTTTTGTCCGTAGTAAATTCCGCCGGCCCCGCCCAGGAGGGCCACGGCCAGAAGGGCGGCCACAAGGCCAATCCAACGGTTTTTCTTCTTCGAAACAGCGGTTTTTTCCATGATGATATCTCCTTTCCTGTTGTCAATGTCGGAGAGGAGCCGGCCCAGTCCGTCGGGGGCCGTGCGCTCTATGGCGGCTTTCAGCTTCTGTTCGATGTCCTTATCTGTCATGGGGCTCACTCTCCTTTCTCAAGTCCCGCGCGCATTTTGGCGATGGCGCGGCTGTATTTTGACAGTACCGTGTTTTGGGGGAGGCCCAGGAGACGGGCAATCTCCCTGTGCTTAAGGCCGGCCACGGCATGGAGGAGGACAATCTGGCGGGAGGCGGGATCCAAGGAGCCCAGCGCCCACTGGAGAAGCGCCCGCTCCTCGGCGCCAAGGTCCCGGTCTTCGGCGGGGATGGCGTTCCACTCGTCCTCGGTGAGCTCCTTTTGGCGCTTTTTGCGCCGCAGCTCCATGAGACAGAGATTCCGCGTCACCGCCATGAGCCACGCCATGGGCGAGCCCTTGGGCCTGTAGGAGGCGGCGTAGTCCCAGACGCGCAGGTAGGCGTCGTGGGCGGCCTCCTCGGCGTCCTGGGCGTTGGCCAGTATGGAAAGCGCCAGGGCGTAGACCGCCGCGTGGGTGCGGGTGTAAAGCTCTCCGAAGGAGTCCTTGTCCCCTGTCCCGACGTTCAGAAGCAGCCGCTCGAGTTCGACCGCTCCGGCGTCGGGTTCCTTGACCAGATCCTCCATGTTTCTCACTCCTGTCAATGAAGTAATGCGCGGGAAAGGGATTTTATTGCAAAGGCTGGAAAAAATTTTTGGAGGCGCGATGTGCGGGAATTCGATGGGCCGCCCCTGTGTGGTCGTTTTTAAAAGGTGGGGGCCAGGGGAGGGAGGATCGGAATCCCTCCCCTGGTTTCTTTTCCTCTTTTGTTTTTTCTCCTTTTGGAAATCCAAAAGGAAAAAAGGATGTCCCCGTCCGCCGTTAAGGCGGACACCTTATTCCCAGCCGGGGTGAGGCTAATTAACCACATTTTGCGGCTTTCCCGCCAGAAAAGCTTTGAGGTTCGCGACAGCGATATCCATGACACGCTTGCGGCAGGTTTTCGGCGTCCAGGCCACGTGAGGGGTGATGAAGCAGTTTTCGCACCCCAAAAGCGGATTCTCCGGCAAAATGGGCTCCACGGACACCACGTCCACCCCGGCGGCGTAGAGCTTGCCGGAGCGCAGGGCCTCCGCCAAGGCCTCCTCGTCCACCAGGCCGCCCCGGCCCGTATTGAGGAGGATGGCGCCGTCCTTCATTTTGGCGATAGTGTCTCTGTTGATGAGCTTGCGCGTCTCCTCCTTCAGAGGGCAGTGGAGGGACACCACGTCGGACTCCCGGAGCAGGGTGTCCAGATCCACGTATGTCCCGATCTCCCGGCCCTCCGGCGTCTCGCGGCTGCCGGCAGCCAGGACGCGCATCCCCAGGGCGCGGGCGATCCGGCCCGCGGCCCTGCCGATCTGGCCGAAGCCGACGACGCCGAAGGTCTGACCGGCCAGCTCTATGAGCGGCGCCTCCCAGAAGCAGAAGTCCTCGCACCGCTGCCAGTCCCCGGCGTGGACGGCCCGGGAGTGGACGCCCACCTTGGAGCAGATCTCCAGCAAAAGGGCGATGGCGTGCTGGGCCACGGCCATTGTGGAGTAGGCGGGGATGTTGCTCACCGGGATGCCCTTTTGCGCCGCGCAGGCGCAGTCGCACACGTCGATGCCGGTGGAGAGCAGGCCCACGTATTTCAGTTGTGGGCAGGCGTCCAGGGCGGCGGCCCGCACGGGGGTCTTGTTGGTGATCACCACCTCCGCGTCGCCGATGCGGCGAATGATCTCCGCGTCGTCAAATTTGGGCGTGCGGTCATATACGGTGAGCTCTCCCAATTCCTCGAAGCCGCCCCAGCTTAAGTCGCCGGGATTTTCGGTGTGGGCGTCAAGAACCACGATCTTCATGGAAATCCTCCTTGACTTCTTTAAATCAACACCTTATTATAAACCTTATAAAGAAAAAGTCAATTGCGGGAGGGGCGTTTTATGGCGTTTACCTGTGCTCTCTGCCCCCGAAAATGCGGGGCGGTCAGGGAGGAGCTCACCGGGGACGGGTTTTGCGGCGAGGGGCTGACGGCCCGGGTGGCCAGGGCCGCGCCCCATCTGTGGGAGGAGCCGCCCATCTCCGGGGAGCGGGGCAGCGGGGCGGTCTTCTTCTCCGGGTGCAATCTGCGGTGCGTCTACTGCCAGAACGCGGTCATCTCCACCGGGAAGGTGGGCAAGGCCGTGAGCCCCGAGCGGCTGCGGGAGATCTATTTCCGGCTCATCGGCCAGGGGGTGCACAATATCAATTTAGTGACGGGGACGCATTTTCTGCCGGCGGTGCTGGCCTCCCTCCGGGAGCCGCTGCCCGTGCCGGTGGTGTGGAATTCCTCGGCCTACGAGACGGTGGAGGCGGTGAGGAGCCTTCGGGGGAAGGTGCAGATCTATCTGCCGGATATGAAATACATGGACGCGGCCCTGGCGGAGAAATATTCCGCCGCCCCGGACTACCCGGAGACGGCGAAAAGGGCGATTTTAGAGATGTTCCGCCAGGTGGGGCCCTACAGGATGGGGGAGGACGGGCTTTTGAAGTCCGGCGTTGTCATCCGCCATCTGGTGCTGCCCAACGCCTTGGAGAATACGAAAGCCGTCCTCCGCTGGGTGGCGGAGACCTTCGGGCCGGGGGAGGTGCTGTTCTCCCTCATGAGCCAGTATACCCCCATGGGAAGGGCTTGTGAGTACCCGGAGATCGACCGGCGGCTGACCCGGGAGGAGTACGACGCGGCGGCGGAATATATGGAGCGGTGCGGCATCCAGGATGGGTTTTATCAGGAACTGTCCTCCGCGCAGGAGGAGTACACGCCGGATTTTGACCTGACGGGGGTGTGAGTCCCGGCCTTGCGGATTCCGTTGAGATAAGCTCCGGTATGAATGGAAACTTTTTGTTGTATCCGCCGCCCGGTTGTAGTATAATACATGATGTGAAAATGTCTTTTGCGTATGGAGGCGGTACTTTTGGACATTATCGTGCTTTGCGGGGGGCTCTCCCTGGAGCGGGACGTGTCGCTGAAAAGCGGGGCGATGATCGCCAGGGCCCTGCGGGAGAACGGGCACCGGGCGGTGCTTGTGGACGCGTTTTTCGGGTATACCGGGACGTACGCGGATCCCCGCGAGATCTTTGAAAGGCCCGTGGACGACGGCGCGGCGGAGATCTCCGCCGACGTGCCGGATTTGGAGACGGTGAAGGCCTCCAGGAGGCAGAAAAACGACGCCCGGGTGGGCGACAACCTCATGGAAGTGTGCCGGGCGGCGGATCTTGTCTTTCTGGGCCTTCACGGGGCCGACGGGGAGGACGGGCGGCTCCAGGCCATGTTTGACATCGCCGGGATCAAATATACCGGCTCGGGGCACTTGGGCTCCGCCTGCGCCATGGACAAGGAGACGGCCAAGCGGCTGATGGCCGCCGCCGGCGTCCGGGTGGCGGAGGGCGTCAACATCACCCGCGCCACGGCCCACGCGCCCGCGCCCTTCCTGCCCTGCGTGGTGAAGCCCCGCTCCGGCGGCTCCTCCGTGGGCACCTCCATCGCCCGCACCGAGCAGGAGTACGCCGACGCCCTGGGGCTGGGCTTTGCCTACGCCCGGGAGCTTCTGGTGGAGCGGTACATAAAAGGCCGGGAGATCGACGTGGGCGTTCTGGAGGGGGAGGCCCTGCCGCCCATCGAGATCGTGCCCAAGACGGGCTTTTTCGACTACAAAAACAAGTATCAGGACGGGGCCACCGACGAGATCTGCCCCATCCCCGATCTGCCGGAGGCGCTGGGGCGGGAGCTGCGGGAGACGGCGGTCAAGGTCTACGACGCTTTAGGGCTGGAGGTCTACGCCCGCATGGACTTCATTGTGGACGGGGAGGGCCGGATCTGGTGCCTGGAGGCCAACACCCTGCCCGGCATGACCCCGGCCAGCCTGCTGCCCAAGGAGGCGAAGGCGGCGGGCATCGGCTACAACGAGCTGTGCCAGCGGATTATCGCCGCGTCCATGCGGCGGTTTTCCTGACCATAAGGCGGGAAATATGATGAGAAGCGAGCTTGCGGAGCGAGTACTCCGCGCGTTTGGCATCAAGACCATGCCGGAGGAGTCCTGGCCCTTTTTCGCCGAGGAGGACGGGGAGCCCTATGCCGTGTGGCGGCTCACCTGGCCGGACCGGAGGGCGGTGCTGAAGCAGACGTCGCCGGAGGAGCGGGCGGTCTATGAGACTTTTTTCGGCCGGGGCGGCGGCCCCGTGCCGGAGATCTACGGCTTCACGGCGTTTGGGGAACATCTCTACATGCTCATGGAGTACGTGGAGGGGGAGACGCTCTCCCACTGCGCCAGAGGGAAGCTGATCCCGGCGCTGGACGCCCTCATCGACATACAGGAGCGGTGGTGGAACGACGCGGATCCCGGGCGCGCCCGCGTGGGGTACGACTTTGATGCCTGCCTTGCCCACCTTGAAAAGCGCCTGCCCTATATGGGGGAGCTTACGGACACCTACCGGGACTATCTGGAGGCGTTTCGCGCTCTCCCCCGGACGCTGTGCAACGAAGACCTGCTCCCCTTCAACGTGGTGGTGAGCGGGGAGCGGGCCGTCATCCTCGACTGGGAGTTCGGCGGTATCCTGCCTTGGCCCTGCGCGCCGGCGCGGCTCCTGGCCTTCGGGGAGGAGCCGGAGGAGGACGGGGACGACCGCCTTTTCGTGATGAGCGAGGACGACCGGCAATTTGCCCTGGAGTACTATTTCGAGCGGTTCATCTCCAAAAAGGGCGTCTCCCGGGCGGAATATAACAGGATCATGGGGCTTTTCCTCTTCAAGGAGTACTCCGAGTGGATCTACTGCGCCAACTCCGGCGGGGAAAAGATCGAAAATTACGAGAAATATTACCAAAAGGCCCTGGACATCGCAAGACGGCTGGGGGCATGACCCCGGCGGGGTTTATAAGGTGTCCGTCTTAACGGCGGACGGGGACTTGCTTTTCTCTCTTTGGGTCGCCAAAGAGAGAAAGGACAACAAAAGAGAGAAAGCGACCAGAGGGGAGATTTCGATCTTCCCCCCTCTGGACTCCCCCTTTTAAAAACGACCAGGGCCTGCGGGCCCTGGACCCGGGGAACGCCCGCACGAGAGCAATACGGGGAATGGGATTTACCACGCACGAAAATTTCCGTCCATGGGATTCCCGGTATATTAAGGTCAACGTACTGTAAGGGCCGATGACCACATCGGCCCACACGCCGCACCGTCGAATTCCCGTAACGCCCGCCGTCAAAAAGGTTGCGGCTTCGCCGCTTATTTGAATTGTGGGCCAACTTGGATGGCGGCCCCTACGGATGGCACAATCACAGCCGCAGCAGCGCGGGGAACGTAGGAGCAAAAACTTTATTAATAGAGCTGTGAGCGGCTAAGCGAGTTAGGCACAGAGACCATTCGACGGTGCTCAGCGCGGATATGAATGGGACTGGGTAACGACCGTCCTATTGTTTTTCTCCTCTTTGCTGCTTTCTCCTCTTTTGTCAATACAAAAGAGGAGAAATGCAAATTACCTCCGCCCTATGAGGGCGGAAACCCCGCCGCCTGTGGCGGGCGGCACCCCCGGCAGTATTGCCGGAATCAGAATAAGGAGGGCAAAGAAATGAGTTTGAAATCCCTTACCGTTGAGAAGATCGCGGAGGTGGTGGGCGGGAGGTATATCGGCCCGCGCTCCCTGCGCAACGACAGGATCAGCTCCGTCTCCATCGACAGCCGGGAGGTGGAGCCGAACGGCCTCTTTGTGTGCATCAAGGGACAGCGCTTCGACGGCCACAGCTTTGCCCTGCAGGCGGTGGAGGAGCGCGGCGCCAAGCTGTGCCTGGCCGAGGAGGAGCTGACCACCGTGCCCTATATCCGCGTGGCCAATACCCGGAAGGCCCTGCAGGATCTGGCGGCCTATTACCGCCGTCTTTTCAAGATCCCCGTGGTGGGCATCGTGGGCAGTGTGGGCAAGACCACGGCCAAGGAACTGACGGCCAGGGTGCTGTCCCGGCATTTTCTGACCCTGAAGACACCGGAGAATTACAACAACGAGCTGGGCGTGCCGCTGACCATCCTGAAGCTCCGGGAGGAGCACGAGGCGGCGGTGGTGGAGATGGGGATCTCCGACTTCGGCGAGATGCGCCGTCTGGCGGCCATTGTGCGGCCGGATATCTGCGTGGTCACGTCCATCGGCTACTGCCATTTGGAGAAGCTGGGCGACCTGCAGGGTGTTCTCAAGGCCAAGAGCGAGGTCTTTGAATTCATGGAGCCCAACGCCGTGGCGGTCCTGAACGGCGACGACGAGATGCTCCGGGATCTGGACACCGGCACCAGGAAGATCCTGTACGGCGCGGGGCCCTGGAACGACGTGCGGGCGGAGAATGTGGAGAACCTGGGCCTGGAGGGCGTCAGCTGCGACATCTGCTTTGCCGACGACCGCATTTTCACCATGATCCCGGCCTTCGGGAGCCACATCGTCTACGGCGCCCTGGCGGCGGCAGCGGTGGGGTATATTCTGGGCGACACCGGCGAGGAGATTTTGCGCGGCATCGCCGACTACCGGCCCGTGGGCGGCAGGGCCAGCGTCACGGACACCGGGTTTATCACCCTCATTGACGACTGCTACAACGCCAATCCCAACTCCATGGCGGCGGCTATCCGTTCCTTAAGCTCCATCCGCGCCCTCAGCGGCGACCACGGCAAGCGGGTGGCGATCTTGGGTGACATGAAGGAGCTGGGCGCGGATTCGGCCCATCTGCACTATCTCATGGGCAAGCTGGCCGCGGAATGTGGCATCGACTCCCTGGTGTGCTGCGGCGAGGACGCCAAGAACATCTATGACGCGTATCTGACCGCCGGCGGGAAAAAGGCACGGTATTATCTGCGCCGGGAGGACTTCACGCCGGACATCGCCGAAACGGTGGGGCGCGGCGACGTAGTCCTTGTCAAGGCCAGCCACAGCATGGAGTTTTATGAGATCGTGAAGCTCCTGAAGGTCCTGAAATGACGCTGACCTATCTTTGCGGGGAACGGGACGCGGGCCGGAGGGTCTACCACATCCTGAAAAATGAGCTGCGCCTGTCCGCCCAACAGATCAAGCGGGCCAAGCGGGCGGAGGCCGTGACGGTGGACGGGGAGCCTGTGTGGATGGACAGAGCGCTCGCCCCCGGCGAGACGGTGGTCGTGGCGCTGGGGAAGCTGGAGACGCCGCCGGATATCCCGCCTGAGCGCGGGCCGGTGGAGGTGATTTTTGAAAACGAGGCCCTGCTGGCGCTAAATAAGCCGGCGGGGCTTTTGACCCATCCGTCCAGGGGGAAATACACGGGGACGCTGGCCAATTTTGCCGCCGGCTACCTGCTGGATACCGCCGGGAGCGCCGCCTGTCACGCGGTGAACCGGCTGGATCGGGACACGTCGGGCGTGGTGCTCTTCGCCAAAAACGCCCATTGCAAAAATCTGGCCGTCGAGGCGTTGAGGGCTCCGGAGGCGGAGAAGGAGTACACCGCGTTCCTGTGCGGGCGGCTGCCGGAGGCACGGGGCGTCATTGATCTGCCCATTGCCCGGGAGCGGGAGGGGTGCCAGCGGCGGGTGGTGCGCTGCGACGGGAAGCCGGCGGTGACGGAGTATGAGCTGGTGGAGACGGCGAAGGTGGGCGGCGCAGAGGTGTCGCTGGCGCGGCTGCGGCTGAGGACTGGAAGGACGCACCAGATCCGGGTGCATTGCGCCGGCCTGGGGGCGCCGGTGCTGGGCGACAGGCTCTACGGGGACGCGGAAGGCGCGGCGCTTGCCGCGGCTCTCGGCCTGACGGCGCACCTGCTTCACGCGGGGCGTCTGACCTTCTCTGAGCCCGTGAGCGGGGAGACGGTCACCCTGCGGGCGGAAATCCGGCGGGAGGATATGATAAAAATCGGGGATTTTTTAAAAATTTCTATTGACAACGGCGGACAAATGGGGTAGAATAATCGAGCGCCGTAAAGGAAGCAGATACGGCCGAGTAGCTCAGCTGGTTAGAGCGCCGGCCTGTCACGCCGGAGGTCGAGGGTTCGAGCCCCTTCTCGGTCGCCACGCGCTGATATAGCTCAGTCGGTAGAGCGCATCCTTGGTAAGGATGAGGTCCCCAGTTCGAATCTGGGTATCAGCTCCAAAAAGTCCCCGAAATCGCAAGATTTCGGGGACTTTTGTTATGTTTTCGGACAAAAAGATGTGGGTCAAAGTGTGGGTCAACCGCCTGACCCACATACTGACCCACTACACGAAACGACCAAAAAGCACCGGGCAGGACTGGCCCGGCGCTTTTTGGCGTATATTTTCACATGATTTGCTCCATGAAGCTCCCCATCGTCTCCGCGGCCTTGTCCTGCATCTGGCGAGTGGCGTGGGTGTAGGTGCGGAGGGTGAAGCCGGCGTCGTAGTGGCCCAGCATGGTGGAGACGGTCTTGACATCAACGCCATTTTGGAGCGCCGTGGTGGCGAAGGTGTGGCGGAGGTCGTGGAAGCGAATGTGCTCGATCCCGGCGGCTTTCAGAAGCTTTTTATGAATGTTCACCACGGAGTCCGGGTGGTACATCTCGCCGGTCAGGGGTGAGGGGAACATATAGGGGGTGTCGGGGTGCTTGGCGTGTTCCTCTTTGAGAAGGTTCACGGCGGTCTGTGGGATGGACACTTGGCGGATGGAGGTCTCGGTCTTGGGCTCGGTGAGTGCCAGCGTGCCGTCCGGGTTGCGGATATATTGCTTGGTGACGGAAATCGTGCGGTTTTCCTCGTCAAGGTCGGACCAGAGAAGCGCGACGATCTCGCCCTTGCGCAGGCCGGTGGTGAGCTCAAGATAGAACATCGGGAGGACGTCTCGGTCACGAGCCGCATCTAAGTAGGCTTTCATCTTCTCCGGCGGGAGTATCTTCATCTCCACCTTCCGGGCTTTTGGAGCGATGCAGTCCTCGGTGGGATTGCGGACGATGAGCCGTTCCTTGACCGCACGTTTCAGGGCGTTGTGGAGCATCAGGTGGAGGCTGCGAACAGTGGTGCTGCTGAGGCCGGGAGTCCCTTTCTTTCCTCGATGGACCCGGCCATTCTCCTGAAGGTCCTTGTAGAGCTTTTGCAAATCACGGCCCGTGAGCTTGCTCAGCTTGATGTTGCCGATGCGGGGGATGGTGTAGGTGTTGATTATCAAATCGTACCGGTTGGCCGTGGCCGTGCGGACGTTGGGCTTGGCGTAGAGGTCGTACCATGTTTTGAGCCACGTCGCGACGGTGTACTCGTCGGATTTGCCTACATCCATCTCCTGGCTCTCCGCAATGGCTGTCCGCAGCTTTTGTTTTACCTCGGCTTGAGTCTTGCCGAGGACGTTTTTTACGATTCGCTTGCCGGTAACGGGGTCATGGCCAGCTGTGTAGCGGCCCTCCCAGCGTCCATCGGCGCGCTTGCGTATATTCCCCTCGCCCTGCGCTCTGCGTTTTGCCATACCAGCACCTCCTTCGATTTTGGTAACCACAACACATACCACACTTTTTAGGAAATAGCTACTACTTTTTCTCAGAAACTTTTTGCTTTATCCAGAGGATAAAATCTTCTTTTGGCACAATGATTCTGCTGCCAATGTTCATCGCTGGAAAGCCCTCGCTCTTGACCAGCTCGTAGGCTCCGGCTCTGGATATTCCAAGCACCGCCGACACGTCCTGCACCGACAACATAAGCGGTAGGTCATCATAGGTTTTGTACTGCTTTTCCATTTTCACTCTCATTTCCGAAGGGCTTTATATTTGTTTCTTATTCGTATAGTTGTATATTTCCTCCGCAGATTTTGCAGGGGGTATACCTCACATACTGAATCCCTGGTAACCCTGTGACTGTTCCTCATGGTCGTCCGGTTTATGTCCCATTGCGATTCTTTTCTCCATCAGTTCTCTCCATCTCTTTCGGTCGATGCCGAAGCCGGGGCCGTGAGACATTTGCTCCGTGTTGTCGCGGATAACGCGGCTCAGGTGGTAGAGTAGACGGGTGACGCAGGCGGCGATGGTGGGTGAGGTGTGGGCGCTGATTGCTCGTTGGGCATATGGGTTACCGTAGGAAGCGGATTCGCGCAGCCAGTAGTTGGCCTGTTTGGGGTCGCTGTCGTAGAGGAGCTTGCCCAGCATGTACATGGCGTTGGCGTTCTCGCCTTCGGCGGCCTGGGTGAAGTATGTCTCAGCCTGCTGACGGTCACCGGCTTTCAGATAGGCTTTTCCCAACTCATAGGCCGCGTAGGGACTGCCGTTCCTCGCGGCTGTTTGGAGCCAGCGGATGCCGTTGTCTTGGTCATGTACCTCCGGGTCATCGGAGAGGAGCAGCTTGTCGAGAGCGTACTGCGCCGGGATGTAACCCTGCTCGGCGGATTTTTTAACCAGGCTCTGGCCTGTACTTCGTCTGGCATGAGCAGACCGCCGTCGTGGCAGGTTGCGCCAAGCCGCGGTAGGACACCGCCGCTCCCCTACCGTCTCATAGGCACCTTACTTCCTGGGGCCGTCCAAAATGGATGGCCCCAAAATACGTCTTAATTTGAGACTTATTTCGACGTGACTTAATCCCTGGCCCTCTTTTCTCTTGAAGCTCTTTACTTTTAGCCCGCTTTGGGATATAATAAGTGTGATCTCAAGTTTTCTTTAAATCTCAAGAATGAAAGGGTGGACTCGATGAATTTAGCTAAAATTTCCTCCAACGGTCAAATCACAATCCCGGTGGAAATCCGGCGTCTGCTGGGACTCAAGTCCGGCGATAAAATTCTGTTCTTTCGAAAACGGAACGGGGAAATCGTTATAAGCAACGCCTCCGCTCAGGCCATCCGCAGGGCTCAGGCCGCTTTCGCTGGCGCGGCTGAGACAATTGGCCTCTCCGGCGAGGACGATGTGCAGGCGCTGGTAGACGAAGTGCGGTACGGAAGGGCCTGACGCTATGCGGATATTGGTCGATACGAATGTCCTTTTCTCCGCACTTTTATTTCCAGACTCCAAGCCGGCCCATGCCCTTTTGCATATTGCGGACAATCACGAGATGGTTCTATGCGACCGCAACATCGCTGAGATCCGGGAAATATTGGAGCGGAAAGCGCCTAACTTTCTGCCTGACGCGGAGGTACTGCTTGCAGAGATGTCATACGAGCTGATCCCGGCGGTAGATCACGCGGAAAAGCTGATACGCGACGCCAAGGACCAGCCGATCCTCAACGCGGCTATTGTGTCCGATGTGGACATCATCCTCACTGGGGACAAGGATTTTCTTAGTTTGGATATGGAGCATCCCAAATGCATGACCGTGGCGCAGTTTTTGGAGTATGAAGGGTTCGAGAAATAAAGGATAGGTCGGGGACTCATTTTTGGGCCCCGGCCTTTGCTGTGCCGGTGTGTGAATGTGATGATTGCAAGGGATCTCCCACAAAGGACGGCCACGAAATGAGTCTCGATTTGAGACTCATTTCGACGTTGTATAATGCACTGTCTTGGGGAGCGTTGTGGGCTTGCCGTACCCCGCCAGCCTTGATGTACGGCGACTTCAAGATCAGCCCTGCCATTCGGCTTCGTCACTCTCCCTCACCGCGTTCGCCAGCGACACGCGGCCGCTTGTCTGCTTCACGTTCTTTACGCTGTCCGAGCGCAGCTTGCGCAGAGCGGTGTCGTTGAATTTGTATGCGTGCGCGATGATCTGTACCAGCATATCCAGCTCAACCGAGTTGTTGAACTGCAACGCCGAGAGTCTGTCCTCCAACATACCGAGCCGTCCGTCAATGGCGCTGGTCATCGACATTGGCAACGTAGTCATGCTCCCCGCCAGCAGATGGTCGATGTAGAATCTCACCGCATGTTCCAGAAATTCATTCCGCGTCCGGCTGCCGTCGCTGTCCATGATTAGGTCGATTTCGCGCTTCATCTGCGGCGTTACCCGGAACGCGATTTGTTCCTTGTCCTTGCTCATAAATCCTCCCTTGATATTGAAAAAGTGCTTGTCTCCGTAAGTGTTTCGGCTTCAAGATGTCACGAGGCCGATTTTCTTCCAAGATGATGTCATTTTCGTTCTCCCGAAACTGCCCGCACTGCGGGCAGATGTGAGACAACCGACGCTGGTTGTGATGTCGGGTGTTTATCCTGCTTCTCGTCGTCGCTCGAACCGCTTAACTTCGGGCTCCATGTATTCGCCCTCAGGCGCGTGTTCGGCTCCTCCTCTCCCCACCAAGTCTCCGACTTGGCGGGGGCCCCATAACGCCTCTTGCTGGCTCATATTTGTCTGACGTGTAAGTACCCCATTCTGAGTGTAGAACGGCACACACCTCGACACACGGCCTCACGGCGGAGGCTGTGAGGCTGCCTCGTTTTCGACCTGCCGGCACCGCTTTGCGGGTGCAGGCACGGCGGAGCTTTGCACCGGTGGGAGGTCGAGGATGTAGTAGGTGTTGTTCGTCTGTCGGCTGTGGCCGCCTATCCAATCCTCGTATGTCGCCACCCTGCGGATGAACTGCTTCTTGACGAGAGCCGTGACCGCCGTTCTCGCGGTGTTCTCCGAGCAGTTGCAGTTGACTGCGATCTTACCTATGCTCGGCCAGCAGACCCCCTTCTGACCGGAAGCGCAGACGAGGTAATTGTAGACCATGAACTCCACCGGCGTCAGGTCATAGTAAAATATCGCGTTGCTCATTTGGTAGAAGCGTTCTCCAAGTATCATGTGTACCCTCCTTTCAAAAATATGTTCGCTCGGCTATTGACTATCCGCTGATGTTAGTGTATAGTCTATTTGAGATGAGGCTATCATAACACAGCGGTTCTGATTTGTCAATGTTTACAGATTTATTTATAGTCTATTTTCGAGGAGGCTGCTCACATGGATTTTGCTTCGATGACTTTTCCGCTTACCGTCGAAATCTCAGGTGATCAGTATTGGATCGGTGAGGACGGTCCGTACAAGTTAGGCATGGCGGCCACGGAGTTCCTGGCCAGTGACGGGGACGGAGAGTTGAGAGAGGCGCTGTCGAGTTTCCTGCGGAGCTTCGGCGGAATGCTGGACCCGTTTGTCGCTGACGGCAGGGCGTCGGAGGAGGAAGTTCGCAGCCTTCAGGAGCGGACGGTTGGATGCGCGGTTGGCTACGGATACTACGCCGTCCCCGGCAAGATTTATCTTGTGGAGCGGTTCACCTTCACCTCTCTGCGGGACTTCCTGTTTGTTGAACTGGGGAAGGCAATCCTCAACGGCAACTCGCCGCGTCAGTGTCGGCTGTGCGGGAGGTGGTTCTTCCACGAGAAGAGTGACCGGACGATCTACTGTGACCGCGTCGCACCCGGCGAGACGGAGCGCACCTGCCGGGAGGTGGGAGCGCGGGCGGTGTTCGAGAAGAAGATCCAGGACGAGGAAGCCTGGAAAATTTACAAGCGCGCCTACAAGAAATACTACGCGCGGCTGATGAAGGGTACCATGACGCAGGAGGAGTTCAAGGCCTGGGCAGACGAGGCCGCGGCGGAGAGGGACAAGGCGCTCGGGCAGTTGCAGAGGGGGAACATCGGCGAGGTGTTGACGGCGGAGATATTCAGGGAGTTGAGGGAGAGGTTGAACAGGAAATAATATAGCAACCCCGCCCGGAGCTGTGAGTCTCCGGGCGGGGTTCATGCGATCATGAGGAACTTGACAGTTTCCGAGTCTGACGGGAAGCTTAGGTCAAAGCGCCAGGTCGATGTTTATGCCCGTCAGGCCGATATGCGCGCCGGATTTGGCCTCGTCGGAGTCCGGGTGGGCCAGGAGCCACTTGTTGCGGGCGGTCATCCAGGTGTCCTCGGCGTTTTTGGGAGTGATGGCGGGCGCGGGAAAATTGGTGCCGCGAGGCAGGACGATAGCCACCCGGAAGGGTTCGCCGGGGGTGATACTGCACGGGGCGTAGTGGAGCGTGGTGGCGTAGACCTCCACAGGCACGGCGGCAGGGGCGCGGAACGCCTTGACCTTGGCCGTGTCCAGCACGCCGTTTTCCACCTCATCAAGCCGCGCCACCAGCAGAATATACTCCCCTTCCCCGATGTTCAGCTCGCTGTCCCGGTGGTACTCCAGGCAATTGAGCTTGGAGTTTCGACCCCAACACATGCCGATCTCCACGGGCATCCCGCCGTAAAAGTTGTTTTGGAACTCGGCGTAGTTGCAGGTGGCCTCCAAGGCGGGTATGCTGGGCTCGTAGGCCGTGCCGCTCTCGGGGAGGGGGACGGCCTTGACGGCGTTCATGAGGCAGGTGGTGTCGTAGCCCTCCAGCACCCGCCCGTAGGGCTTGAATTCAGGGTCGTAGACGGAATAAATTTTCATAGTCACACCTCACATCAGTTTCGGAAACAGGGCCTTCATGGCGGGGTAGATCTCTCTGAATTGTTGATACCGCTCGTCGTAGAGGGCAGTCAGCGCCGGGTCGGGTTCCGTGGTGGAGGCCACGGTCACCAGAGCTTTGCACGCCTCCTGGACGGAGGAATATTTCCCGTCCGCCACCATGGCCAGGATGGCGCCGCCGTAGCCGGGGCCCTGCTCGGTGGTGACCATATCAAGCGGGATGCCCAGGACGTTGGCTAAAATCTTGCGCCACAGGGGCGACTTGGCCCCGCCGCCGCAGATGTTGGACCGGGGGATCTCGATGCCCAGGCTCTTTGCCACCTCGAAGCTGTCCCGGATGGCGAAGGCCACGCCCTCCAGCACCGCCTGAGTCATGTCCGCGTGGGTGGTGTCCATGGTCAAACCCGTAAATGTCCCGCGGGCGTTCGTGTCGTTTATCGGACTGCGCTCGCCCATGAGGTAGGGCAGGAAGTAGACATGGTTGCGGCCCAGCTTGTCAGGGCTAATCTTCGTCTGTTCGGCGGCGTAGTCCGTGTCGCCGGAAATATCATCCATCCACCACTTGTTACAGGAGGCGGCGGAGAGCATACAGCCCATGAGATGATATTCCCCGTCGGCGTGGGCGAAGGAGTGCAGGGCGTTGTGGGGGTCTACGCCGAACTTGTCCGAGGAGATGAACACCGTCCCGGAGGTTCCCAGGCTGATGTTGCACCCTCCCGCGCCCACAGTCCCGGTTCCTACCGCCGCGGCGGCGTTGTCCCCGGCCCCGGCGCAGACAAGGACGCTTTCGGGCAGGCCGAAGGCGGCGGCCACGTCGGGTTTCAAATTGCCCACAGCCTGCCAGCTTTCATAGAGCTTGGGCAGCTGTTTCTCCGCAATGCCGCAGATGTCCAGCATCTCTTTTGACCAGCGTTTGTGCTGAACGTCCAGCAGGAGCATACCCGAAGCGTCGGAGTAGTCCGTGGCGTGGACGCCGGTCATCTTGTAGACCAGGTAGTCCTTGGGGAGCATGATCTTCGCAATCTTTTTGAAGTTCTCAGGCTCGTTCTCCCGCACCCAAAGAAGCTTGGGCGCGGTGAACCCGGCGAAGGCAATGTTGGCGGTGTATTGGCTCAGCTTCTCCCGGCCTACCGTCTCGTTGAGGTAGTCCGTCTCCCTGGCGGTGCGCCCGTCGTTCCACAAAATAGCGGGGCGGATCACCGAATCGTCCTTATCCAATGCTACTAACCCGTGCATCTGGCCGCCCAGGCCGATGCCGCGCACCTCTTTGACATCCACGCCGGAGATAAGCTCCGGGACGCCCGCCAGCACGGCGCTCCACCAGTCCGCCGGCTCCTGCTCGCTCCAACCGGGGTGGGGGAAGCTGATGGGATACTCCTTTGTTACCTCTCCAACAACAATTCCTGCTTCATCTACCAGCAGCAGCTTCGCCGCCGAGGTGCCCAGGTCAATACCGATGTAGTACATTTATACCGTCCCCTTAAAAATCAGATAGAATAGGGTACCCTGACCGGCTCGTACCCTGTGAGCTCCCGGCTCTTTTCGTCTGGCTGGGAGGTGCCGATGTAAAACGTAAACCGTCCGCCGGCGGCTGTCCGCTCCCCCTGGTCGTTCACCACGGTCAGGGCCGTGGGGGACAGGGGGAACTCTATCCGTTTGCGTTCTCCCGCCTTCAGAAATACCCGGCAGAAGCCGCACAGGGAAGGGTTGGGGGGCGAGAAGGGCGAATTCTCGCATTTGACATACGCCTCCACCACGTCGCCGGTGTCAAGCGCTCCACGGTTCTCCACCCAGGCCCGGACGGTAAGCGTGCCGTTCGTGTCAATAAGCTCCGCTTCCGTGACGCGGACGTCGCCGTAGGTGAGGCCGAAGCCGAAGGGGTATTGGGCCCGCCGCTTCATATACCGGTAGGTGCGGTTTTCCATGCTGTAATCCTCAAAATCCGGCAGCTCCTCCAGCGTCTCATAGAAGGTGATGGGGAGCTTGCCGGAGGGGGACACGTCGCCGAAAAGAAGCTCCGCCGCCGCCCGTCCCCCCTGGGAGCCGGGGTACCACAGGTCAAGGATGGCGTCAAAATTCTCCCTGGCATAGCTTAAATCGATGTCGCTTCCGGCCAGGAGACAAAGGACGACAGGCTTGCCGCTCTTTGCCGCCACCTCCATAAGCTTACGCTGGACTTCCGGCAGGAGCAGATCGTTCTTGTCGCCGGAGGCGTAGCTGTTGCTGGCGTCCCCCTCCTCGCCCTCCAGGGTCCAGTCCAGGCCCACACAGAGGATCACCGCGTCGCTGGCCTCGCACACCGCCGCGGCCTCGGCGTACCTGTCGCCGGGCTGGGAAAGAGGCTCATAGCGGTCACGGAACAGGTGACAGCCCATGGCCGTCAGCACCCGCACGCCGCTGTCCTCCAGATAGTCCAATATCCCCTCCTGAACCGTCCAGTAGCGGGAGGCGTAGCCGTTATAATTGCCCACCAGGGCGTCGCGGCTGTCGGCGTTGGGGCCGATGACCGCCACCGTGCGCAGTTTGGACTTATCCAAGGGCAGAAGACCGTCGTTCTTCAGCAGTACGGCGCTCTCCAAAGCCGCCTTTTTGGCAAGCTTCAGGTGCTCCGGCGCCTCTACAACAGTGAGGGGGAGGGCGTCGTACTCACTGCCGTCCAAAAGTCCCAGCATGTACCGGGTGGTGAAAAGACGGACGCATGCCTCGGTAATCGTCTCCTGGGAGACAAGGCCCTGCTCATGGGCCTCTAAGATGAAGTGATAGGTGTCGCCGCAGTTTAAGTCACAGCCTCGGTTGATGGCAAGGGCCGCCGCGTCAACGGCGTTTTCGCATACCCCGTGGCCGGTGAAAAAGTCCTTGATGGCCCAGCAGTCGGAGACGAAGTGGCCCTGAAAGCCCCACTCGCCCCGGAGCTTTTCCTGCAAAACAGTGCTGGCGCAGGCGGGTTCCCCGTTGACCCGGTTGTAGGCCCCCATGACCGCCTCCACCTTCGCCTCCCGCACCAGGGCCTCAAAAGCGGGCAGATACGTCTCGGTCAGATCCTTTGGGAATACTCTGGCGTCAAAGCGGTGGCGCTCCCCCTCCGGGCCGGAGTGGACGGCGAAGTGCTTGGCGCAGGCGGCGGCCCGCAAATGCTCCCCGTCCCCCTGGAGGCCCCGGACAAAGGCCACGCCCATGGCGGCGGTGAGGTACGGGTCCTCCCCGTACGTCTCATGGCCCCGCCCCCAGCGGGGATCCCGGAAGATGTTCACGTTGGGGGACCAGAAGGTCAGTCCCTTAAAAATATCCCTGTCGCCGTATTTCGACTGGGCGTTATACTTGGCCCGTCCTTCAAGGGAGATGACCTCCGCCGCATCGTGGATGAGCTGCGCGTCAAAGGAGGCGGCCATGGCGATGGCCTGGGGGAACACCGTGGCTTTGCCGGCGCGGGCTACCCCATGGAGGGCCTCGTTCCACCAGTTGTAGGCGGGGATCCCCAGACGCTTGATGGCCGGGGCCTGATACCGGAGCTGTCCCGCCCGCTCCTCCAGCGTCATTTGGGCCACCAAGGCTTCGGCTTTTTTTCTTGCTTCCTGACGAATCATAGTCTGACCTCCCGGTTCAATAGATCCTGTACTGTCCGCCCAGCGCCAGGAGGGCGAACAGATAAAGGCAGTTGTCGTAGTAGCGCCTGTTTCCCGTCCTCAGGGGCGTGTCCCAAAATTCCCGGACGCACCGGAGCGCCCTGCCGGACAGGGGTTCCGGGGAAGCGATGGCACTTTCCGCCAGGGTGGCGGTGATGGCCGTGGGGTGGAGGGCCGCGCCGGGAAGGAATGTCCCGTCCACGGCGTAGATGCCCCGAGGGTTTTCCGCCGCCGTCTCCAGGAAAAACCGCCGTACCTTCTCCGCGATCTCCGCCTGCCACGTCTCGCCCCGGGCCTCACCGAACCAGCAGTAGTCCATGGCGATGTTGGCTACGGTGCGGTAGGCGTCGGAGTAGTGCCAATCGTGGCGGCCAAAGCGCTCCCGGAGCCGCGTGCAGGGTGAGCCGTCAAACTCCGCATACTCCGCCGAGAGACCCGTCACCGGATGGCAGGCCAACTGTAAATAGTCCCGGCTGGCCGCGGCGGCCTGCGCCCAGAAGGGCCGATCCTCTGGGTCGGCCAGGAGGGCGAACTGATCGTAGAAGTGGGGCAGATGATAGGAGGGGTCGGTAAAATCCGCCTCCGGGATGAACCGGATGAGATGATTGTCCCTGTCCCACATATTCCGGCCACGACCGCCGTCCTCCTTGTGGAGGCAGGCGCGGAGAATTGCCCTGGCCCAACCGGAGTAGTTGTAGATCCCCGCCCCGTCGCCCCAGCGGTGGGCGGCGAAGAAGAGAGCCATAGCGAAATATTCCTCCCCGTCCGGTGCGGGGCCATGGGCGTTGGGGTTCCCGTCAGGACTCACAGACCAGGCGAAATAGCCGCTGTTCTCCCCCTCGTCCATATACATATATGTCACGGCCCATTTCCAGAGCCGGTCAAATTCCGCTTTTTTATCCATCTGGACGCACATCATCATGCCGTAGCTCATGCCCTCGGTGCGCACATCCAAGTTGCCGGTGTCCTCTATGTACGCCATATCGGATCCGGCCTCAAAATAAAATTTATCGGGCCCGTAAAAGATGGCGTCAAAGCATGACCCGACGCGTTTTTCAATTTCCCGGGGCGATATCCCCGCCTCGGAGAGGACGTTGCGGTAAACGGTCTTATTCATGGAAGTCACCTGTTTTTATGCAGAAAATGCGGCCGCCGCATATGGATACGGCGGCCGGGTACAGGGGAAAATGGGAGGATGGAAATAGAAGAAATCTGTTGTAAAAATTGGCCCGAATCCTTCCGGCGGGTCTTCACTCCTTGACGCTTCCGATGGTCATGCCGGTGACAAAATAGCGCTGGAGGAAGGGGTAGAGGCAGATGATCGGGAGCATGGTCACTACGGTGGCGGCGGCCCTGACGGTCATCGGCGTGACTGCCGCCTGAGCGGTGGAGCCCGGGTTGGCGGTGCCGCCCTGCTGCATGACGGAATTCAAAAGCTTCATCAGCTCATACTGGAGCGTGGTGTATTCCGAGGCCATGCGGTTATAGAGCATGGCGTCAAACCAGGAGTTCCACTGTGCCACGGCCACAAAGAGGGCCACCGTAGCGTAAACGGGCTTGCACAGAGGGGAGATGATACTGACAAAGATCCTGAAGTCCCCGGCGCCGTCGATCTGGGCCGATTCCTCCAGGCCGTCGGGCAGGCCCTCCATGTAGGTGCGCATGACCAGCATGTTGAAGGCGCCGATCATGCCGGGGATGATATAGACCCAGAAGGAGTTGGTCAGGCCAAGGTTCCTGTAGAGGATCAGGGTGGGGATCATGCCGCCGTTGACGTACATGGTGATCACCCAGAACAGGGACAGCTGCGAGCGGAAAACAAACTTTTTCCGGCTCACCACGTACGCAAGCAGAGCGTTTGTGATCAGCGCCAGCACCGTGCCCAGGACCGTGCGCGCCACGGTGATATAGGCGCCGGTGATAATGTTCTTCTGGTTCAACACGGTCTGGTAGTTTTTCAGGGTGAACATCCTGGGGATCAGGTGGATCCCGCCCCGTACGGCGTCCACGCCGTCGTTCAGGGAGAGGGCGACGGTGTTCAGCACGGGGTAGAGGGTAATGACCACGAAGGCGGTGAGGAATATGGTGTTGCACACCACAAATATCTTGTCGCCGATACCGGTCTTCATCTTATGATGCTTTTTCATGATCGTCCGCACCCCCTTAGAACAGTCTCTGTTCGCCGGTCTTCTTGGCGAACTGGTTGGCGGCCACAATGAGGATGATAGCCACAACGCTCTTGAAGATGCCGGCGGCAGTACCTAAGGAGAAGTCGTTCTGGCTGACGCCCCAGGTCAGCGTGTAGATGTCGATGGTCTCCGAAACGCTCTTGACCAGACCGTTGCCTAAGAGGTACTGCACCTCGAAGCCGGCGTTCAGGACGTTGCCGATGTTCATGATGAGCAAAATCATGATGGTGGGGCGGATGCCCGGAAGGGTGATGTTCTTGATCTTGGCCCAGCGCCCGGCGCCGTCGATAGTGGCGGCCTCATAGAGACTGGGATCGATGGAGGTAATGGCGGCCAGATAAACGATGGCGTTCCAGCCCGTCTCCTTCCACACATTGGCGAAGGCTACGATGGGCCAGAAGTAGCCCTTGTGGGCGAAGAAATTGATGGGGGTATCCAGGATGCCCAGCTTCACCAGCAGTTCGTTAATGATGCCGGAGGAGGACAGGGCGTCGTGGAGGATGCCCGTAACGATGATCCAGCTCAAAAAGTGGGGCAGGTAGGACACCGTCTGGACGAATTTCTTGCCGATGGCAAGCCGAACCTCGTTTAAGAGAATAGCAAAGACGATGGCCATGACGAAGGTGCAGACCAAGTTCAGAACACCCATGGCCAGGGTGTTTCGGATCACGCGCAGGAAGGTGGCATCGGAGAAGAGGAATTTGAATTTTTCAAATCCCACCCATTGGGAGTCAAAGAAGCCGTCCTTTGTCTTGTAATTCTGGAAGGCCATGATCCACCCGCCCAGAGGCAGGTAATAGAAGATGATGCCGTAGACGACGAAGCAGGCCGTGCAGATCAACAGGAACTTCTGGTTTTTCAGCTCTTTCCAGGAGATGCGTTTTGCTTTCACTTTTTGACCTCCTTGCGGGCCCGGAGGCCCTTTTATGGCGGAGGGGGCTTTCCGGCCCCCTCCGTATGACGCGAAGGGTAAAGAAGCGCCGTCTTATTCCGCGGCGGCCTCGACGCGGCGGTTCAGCTCCTGCTGCATCTCGTCCAGGAAATTCTGAGGATTGGCGGCCTTGTAGGCGTCCATGTAGGCGTTCCACTCGGATTCAAAGTTGGAGCTCATGACCACTCTGGGCAGCCACTCGTGCTTGACCTCGCCCATCTTGACCCAGGCCTTGCCGCCCGGTGTATCGGTGGTCATGGCGTTGGAGAAGGAGTACATGGGGAACCAGGGCTGGTTGTGCTCCACCACGGAGCCGATCATATCGGGATAGCTGTCCGCGTTGTAGGCCTCAAAGCACTTGACCAGAGGCTCGGCAAGGCCGTCGAAGAATTCGGAGGCCTGCTCGTTCGGCTGCATGGCGTTCTTGCCGTCATGGCTGGTGCCCAGCCACTGAGGCATGTAGGAATAGTTGCACAGGTGGCTCGCCTGATAGGCCGGGTCGGCGCACTTTGTACGCATTTCCTCGGTGCGGTAATACATACCGTCCTCATCCACCAGGTAATCTACGCCCTCCACGCCCCAGAAGCGCAGGTCGTGGATCTCCTGATCCAGAATGTCGTTCAGGAATTTAAAGGCGGCGTCAATGTCCTTGCAGCTGGTGGTGACGGCCACGCCGCTGGAGTTGTTGAGGGTGTCGTCATAGGTATGCCAGCGGTTCTCCATGCCCTCCTCGATGGTCAGGCCCAGGGGCACGTAGTTGCAGCCCAACTTATCCAGGCCCTGCTGCTTGAAGACATCGTTGACGGTGTAGGCGAAATCCCACCACTGGTCGCACATGCCCAGGACGCGGCCGGTGGAGAGCTTGGCTATGTACTCATCGTAGGTCTGGGTGGCAAACTCGATGTCGATGTTGCCGGCCAGATACTGCTCGTTGAGCTTCTGGAAATATTTCTTGGCGGTGGGGGTGGTGTTGTAGTCCACAATGGTGGGTGTCCCGGAGGAGGCGTCCACAATAACGGAGCCGTCGTTGGGATAGCCGTCCAGGAACTCAGGGGCGTTTTCGATGCAGAAGTACTTCCAGTCCTCGCACAGAGCCGTGTAGGGGATGACGTCCGCGTCCTTGAAGGTGGGATTGGCCTCGGCAAAGCGGGTCAGCACGTCAAAGTATTGATCCAGGGTCTTGATCTGGGGATAACCGGCCCACTCCAGGACACGAACCTGGATCCAGAAGGCCTCGTCGTTGTGGGTGGTGGCGCGGTTCTCGCCGTAGGTATTCTGGAACACGTTGGCCCAGTAGATGTGGCCGTCCTCCTGACGGAAGGAATCCCACTCCTTGTCGGAGTACATCTCCTTCAGATTGGGGTACTTGTCCAGATACTCGTCCCAGGGGACAAGAACGCCCTCGTCATAGAGGGCCATCATGCCGTCGCCGCCGTCGATGAAGTCGGGGTAGTCGCCGCCGGCGATGATGGAGCCGACAGCCTCCGCGGCGGTCTGGCCGGTGAGCCAGGTCTCCTTGACCTTGACGCCGGTCTTTTCGGCGATTATCTGCTGAATCTCATTGTCGTCGTTGATCTCGGAACCTGCCATGGCGATGAACATGGTGAAATTCTTGATGTCGCCGTCGTCCTTCTTGTTGCAGCCGGCCAGGGCCAGAACCATGACCGCCAGCAGTCCAAGAGCCAGGACACGCTGAAGCTTCCTGTTTTTCATAGTCTTCCTCCTTCATAGTTTGCCCCTCCCCAGGGGCGTTATGGCTTCATTATAATCGTTCACAATTTGTTAAACAACCGGCGAATTCTATGAAAAATACCGAAATTTTCTACAATACGCCAAAACCGCTCCGCCCTTTTGCCCTGCCCCTGTAAAAAATGACGGCAAAAATCCCGTCCTCCTAAACGGAGAACGGGATCGATTGGCCGTCAGAGGGAACACGCGAAAGAAAATCACGCCTCCAAGGTGAAGGGAATGGCGGGGAGGCCGGCGCTGTTGTAGAGATTTACCTGAAACCAGCAGGTTTGGGCAAAGCGCAGGCTGACCGGCCCCGCGTCCCGCCGGAGGGTGACGGTGAGGGTGTCGCCGGAGACGGCGGCCTCAAAATCCACGGCCCCCGCGCTATCAAACGCTTCCAGCGCCGAGAGCGGTTCACCGCGAGCCGTCAGCCCCGCCCCGGCGTTTTGGAAGGCGATTTTTACGGTTTTTCCCTCCCGGACGGCGCTCCGGGGATAGGGCGGGTCGCAAAGGAGAGGCCGTCCGTAGACACGGCCCAGGGCCAGGAGCGCCAGACGACGGCCCACGGTCTTTTTGTCCTTGGGGTGGATATCCAGGCGCTGACCGGCGTCGGAAATCGAGCAGAGTTGCATGTCCGGGTCTTCCAGGCAGGCCAGCCGTTGACATTCCCGGATCGTCGGAAAGCCCTGATCATGAAAGCCGAACCAGGATTCCCAGCCGGGGAGCTGGACGATGAGGAAGGGCAGACGCTCGCTCCAAGCCTCCCGCCAACAGGCCGCCAGTGCGGCAAGCATGTCCTTATAAAGAGCGCCCCGCCCGCCGTTGTCGTCGGATTCCCCCTGGTACCAGAGGACGCCCTGCACGGGGAAGGGGGCCACGGTGGCAACCATCCGCTCCCAGAGGATACCGGGGGTGTTCTGGGGCAGGGGCAGGGCCGCCGTGACCGGGTCCGCCGGCGGTTGGGCGGCCAAAAAGGCGTCGATCTCCTTTTGGCCCGGCGTACGGGGGAGCATAAACTCGTTGAAGGGGTTCTGGAAGGGGCGGCCCGTGTCGTTGTCGGGCTTCCGGGCCATCCGCCTGAGGTAATCCGCCCGGTCAATGTTCTGAAAATCCGCCCTGGCGGCGTCCAGCCAGACCTTCCCCGCGCGTTTCACATATTCGCGGCTCATCCAGGCGCAGGAGGGGGTGCCGCCCCAGTTGCAGCCGACGATCCCCACGGGGACGTCCAGGGCCGCGCCCAGCTCCTTCTGAAAATAGTAGCCCACGGCGGAGAACCAATCCCGCTCCGCCCCCACGGCTCGCCGCCAGCGGCCCACCTGGCTGTAGTCAAAATCCCGCTCCTGGCCGGGATAGCTGAGCTTTGGCACGTCGTAAAAGCGAAGATCAGGAAGCTCCTCCGTCTCCTCCCGCCGGTGGGCCTCATAGCGAAGCCAGAACTCCATATTGGACTGACCGGCGGCGATCCACACCTCGCCCACGGCCACGTCCTCCAGCCGCGTTCTCTCACCCCCGGAGGATACGGTCACTGTAAGGCCCGTACCGGCCGGCAGCGGCGGCAGAACGGCCATCCACCGCCCGCCGGCGTCCGTCTGGGCGGTAACGCCATGGGGGCCCACGGTGACCTCCACGGTGCCGCCGGGGGCGGCGCTGCCCCAGATTTTGACCGGCTTTTCCCGCTGGAGCATCATACCGGACTGAAAGATCTTTGCCAACGCGAGCATCTTCTCACCCTCTATTTCATGCTTTTTCTGTACCGGGAGGGGGTACAGCCTTTGATCTCGATGAACTTGGCGATAAAGTAGTCGATGTCCCGGTAACCCACGCTTTCGGCGATGTCGCCGATCTTTCGATCCGTGTGCAAAAGCAGCTGGGCGGCCACGTTGACCCGGTGGAGCATCAGATAATTTTTAAAGGACTGGCCATATGCCTTGCGGAAGATCTGCCCCAGGTAGGAGCTGTTGATGTAGTATTTCTTCCCCAGATCCTGGAGCGTCAGGTTCTCGGCGTAGTTTTCCCGGATCTCCCGCTCGATGGCCTTCAGGATGCCGGTGGGCTCGCTGTGCCGCAGCTGCCCCAGGTAATCGGCGTACTCACAGGCGAAACGGGTCAGGTGACTGCTGCTCCCCCGCAGGAACCCCTGCTCTACGGATCCGGCGCTGATCATCTGGAGGATCTCCTCCTGATCGGCCTGGCTGTCCAGGCCGGAGGCCAGGTGCACCAGCCGGAAGAGGAGGTAATGGAAGTTCACATTGATGCCCTGCCGTTTCAGATCCAACTCCTTCATGCGGGAGAAGAGCTTCTGGACGCGGGCCTCGATGAGGCCGTGCTCTCCCCGCTCGATGGCTTCTACCAGATCGTCCATCTCCCGGCGCAGGAGGGGGGAGCGCTCCTCCACGGGAAGATCCCGGAACTCATGCTCGTACCAGTAGATGGGCTTCTGACTGCGGAAGGCCACCAGGCTCTTGATCATCATGGCGGACTCGTAGGACTGGGCGGCCTGCTCCATGTCCTGCACCCGGCGGCCCACAATGAAGCGGGTCTCCCGCCGGATGGAGACGCAAAGGTGCCGGTGGAGCTGCTGGATAAACTGGGCCTCGGTGAGGCCCTTCTCCTCCGCCATATAGTCGCAGTACAGAAGCCCTCCGGCGTAGTAGAGCCGATCCTGGGCAAATTCCAGCACGCAATGGCCGGCGTCCTCCTGGAGGAACTGGCGGCAGTTCTGGTACACCTGATCCCGCAGAACCGCCAGCTCCTCCGGCTCGCCGTCGTCGTCCGGCTCTCCGGCCAACTCGATCTCGATATACCGCACCCCCGGCGACAGGCGCATATGGGCGCGGATATACGAAAGATCCTGTTCCGTCGCCCTGCCGTAGAGCAGGGCGATGAGGCGGCGGGTCAGATACTCCTGCTCGTATTTCTGCTCCATGCGGGCGTTCTCCGAGACGTTGCCGGAGCGGCGCAGGATGGCCAGCAGGTCGTCCCGCTCGATGGGCTTCAAAAGATAGTCCATGCACCCGTAGCGCAGGGCCTGCTGGGCAAAGGCAAATTCCCCATAGCCGGAAAGGATAACGAAGCTGGCGTCGGAGATATTCTCCCGCTTCACCGTCTCCAGAAGCTCCAGACCCGTCATCACCGGCATCATCACATCGGCAATGACCAAGTCCACGCGGTTTTCCCGCAGATAGTCCAGCGCCTCCTGTCCGTTCTGGCACACGGCGGCGATCTCATAGCCCTCTGCCTGCCAGTCGATCAATTTCTCCAGGCCCTGAGCGATGAACACCTCGTCGTCCACCAGAAGCACCTTTAACATATCAAGCGCTCCTTTCCGTTTTATTCAGGGGGATGCGCACCGTAAACACGGTGCCGATGCCCTTCTCGCTCTCTAAGCTGAAGCTGGCCGTACCGTCGGTCATCATCTGGATACGCAGGCAGGCGTTGACCACGCCCACCCGGCCCGGTCCCCGGAGCATGTCGATGCTGGCGTTGCGCATCCGCTCCTCCAGGGCGTGGGCCTCGTCCTCCTCCATGCCCCCGCCGGTATCCTCCACCTCCACGCAAAGAAATTCCCCATCGGAATTCACCCGCACGAAGATCCAGCCGGGGCTTGTCTTGCTCTCGATGCCGTGGACGCAGGCGTTCTCCACGAAGGTGGTGATGGTCAGCTTGGGCACCAGAATGGCCTCGCACTCCGGCTGGACCTCCACCCGGTAGTTGAGGCGATCCCCGAACCGGTATTTTTGCAGCGCCAGATAGGCCTCCACGAATTCCAGCTCCCTTTTCACCGTGTCCGTGTCCGTGGACCAGTCCACGTTCTGGCGCTCCATGATGGCCAGCTTCTCCACCATGTCCGCCGTCTCCCGCTCGTCCTTCAAAATGCTGTGCATCCGGATACTCTCCAGGGCGTTGAACAGAAAATGGGGATTGATCTGGCTTTGCAGGGCCAGAAGCTCCGCGTTCTGACGGGCGATGTCCATCTCCTGCTCCCGCAAACGGTTGCGGTATACCTGGTCGATGAGGTCGTTCATCCGCAGGGCCATCCGGTTATAGTTGTCCATCAGGCCGCCGATCTCGTCCTTGCCGTTATCGCCGGGGATGGCGATCAGCTCCTCGCTGTCCACCTGGTTGAACACCTCGCCCAGACGGAAGATGCGGCTGTTGATGGAGCGCTCGATGAGGTTGATGATGAGCTGGGGGGAGAAGATATTGAAAAGGAGCAGCAAAAGGACAATGAGGGCGTTGTCCCGCAGAAAGGCCAGGACGGTGTTGGTGCGGCGCAGGACCCGGACGGTAAGCGGCAGACCGTACAGGTCGAAGCTCTCCTCCAGCCCCACCTCCCGGCGCTTGGTGAAGGCGGTGTAGGCCTCTCTCTGGTTGTTGGGGCCGTCGCCGGAGATGATGACCCTGTCCCCGGTGCAGATATATACGGGGAAGTCGTACTTCATGTTAATGGTATCGGCCACAAGGGTGCTGTAATTGAGGTCGATCTTCACGAACATGTCCGTCCCCTTTTCCTTGGAGAACCCGCCCAGATCCCGGATGAAGGAGATCATTCTCCCACTCTCCGGGGAGTCATACACGATGAGCAGGGGATCCAGGGGACTTTCCGCGTAACGCCGGAACCACTCCTCCTCCCGCACGTCGGAGACCTTCATGAAGCCGCTCCCGTTGACAAGGCCCTCGTTGTCGGCGTAGATGGTCACCACGCTGTTGTCGATCTGGGAGATGCCTCTGAGCACCGATTGGTGGGTGATCCGCTGGTACGCATTGTAATACTCCGCGGGGTTTTCAAATTCCGTCTCCAGAAACTCCCTTACCGATGTATCCAGATAGATGGTCCTGGCAATCACCGACGGCGTCTCGGTGAAGCTGGTGACGCTGTATTGTACGGCGCTGGCCACGTCCGCCATCTCCCGCGCCTGCTCGGAGCGCTCCGCCCGTATGAGGCTCACCAATATCACCGCGTCCGTTAGGATAATGGGGCCCAGAATGCAGAAATAGTAGAGAACTCTGAGCTTTTTCCGCAGGCTCAGATCGTTGAGCCGCCGCCCCACCCGCTCCACAAGGCCGCCGCCCAGCTTTTTCAGACGCTTCACGTCCCCGCCTCCCTTATGCCAAAACTGAAAATCATAGGGGTAAGTCCTGTAATTTGTCCCTTGCCAAATCCGCGATGGGCCATTACTATTTAACTAAATATAATATAGTTTTTATCCCGTGTCAACACATTTTTCAATAAAGTGACGAAAACAGGGGGTCTAATAAGTGCGCAGTTTGTTCAGTATAGACAGTCCTCTGATGCGCTTTCTGGGCAGAGTGGGAGATTTGATGATCCTGAATATCCTCTTTCTTGTTACAAGCATCCCAATCATCACCGTGGGTGCTTCGCTGACCGCCCTGCACTACGCCGTCTATAAAATGGTCTGCGGCAGCGACACCTCGGCGGCGCGGGACTATTTTCATTCCTTCCGGCAAAATTTCCGGCAGGCCACGGCGCTATGGCTTTTGCTGATGCTCTTCGGGTTCCTCCTATGGTACGATCTGCGCTCGGTGTGGGGGCAGACCGGTCTTATCCAGACGGCGGTGAAGCTCATGAGCCTGGTGGCCTGCGCGGCGATGGCGATGCTCCTGCTCTATGTGTTCGCCGTGCTGGCCCGGTTCGACAACACCGTTCGGGGTACTCTGAAAAACGCCGTAGGCCTGGCGCTCCGGCATCCGGGCAGGACGGTCTCCATGTTTATGCTCCCCTTCGCCTGCGGCGTTCTGACCTTTTACACCTACAGCACTATCCGCTGGGGCCTGCTGGCCTGGCTGTTGATTGGCTTTGCCGCCATCGCCTATTTCAATTCCTTCCCCCTGCGGAAAACCTTTGACGAGGCGGTGGAGCTGAGCGGGGGGATCGATGTCGGGGAGGAGCCAGAGCTATAGCTGACGGGAGTTGAACCCGCTTACAAAGCTCCCTTTTCTCCGGCGTTGGACGCCCATCTGCTCAACAGAGCATGTGTTTCCGTGGCAACACACAATACCGCAGAGAGGGTGGAAAGTCGAGAAGAAGTTGTTGGGCAGAAGGGAGAAAAACATTTGTGCGTGCACTATGAATTTGTGTCATCACTGGTGACACAAATTCGGATTCCGAATAACTGCCAACGGTGGTGGGCTGACCCACTCAGACACGAGGAACCCGTTTTGCGTACACTTTTCCAGACCCACACTTTGACCCACACGGGAAAATCACGGGGTGGAAGCGGTGGATTTAACAGCACTCTCGATCTCGTCCTTTTGGACCAAAAAGGGCCGAAAAACGTTGGGGCGCAAGGGATTTAAGGGGCCGAGCCACTTGGCGAGGAGGAGATCCGCTCTTTCAGGATCTCCGGTGAAATATAGAGATACAAAAAGACGTCGTATAGTTTCCCGTCGTCTTCGGTAAACGCGATCTCATTGCCAAAGGAATAGTGGCCGTCCATGATAAAGTCATCTTCACGCGACAGCCTTCCGGCCAGCTCCTGACGAACGCGCGCCCGCCCCTCGGGCGCAAGTGAATCAAACTCGGGGGAGACAGCTCGGAGCAGCGCGCTCCCTTCAAAAACCCGCATAAAATCCACCTGTTTCAGCAGGTGGGTTTTCCCCGACGCCGGCATTCCGTAAAGGCCCATCTTCATAGTGACTCCTTATAACAGCGGTTTCGATCAAAATCGAGGGATATTTTCTCCAGGTCAAAGAGGGATATGCCGCTGTCGGCTATCGGCGGGCAATCAATACAATTCCCGCAGTAGTACACAGATCCGTTGGCAAAAAAGAAATTGTTGATCCCCGCGCCGCATTGGCCCCCATACATCGTGCAGTCATTGCCGCCACGGCGGATATCGAGCCGCTTCTCGGCAAGCTTTAAGAACCGGCGGTATTCATCAAGTCCGATTCCATGCCTTCCGATCATCCGGGAAAACGTGATCCTTGTACCGAACTTTTCGAAGAAGTCTATCACCGGTTCGGGGGTGGCCAGGGTCTCTTTACCTACTGTCGCGTTGAAGGTAGGGTAATGCCCTGTGACGGATTTATTCCATTCCACACCACGCATGGCTCGGTCAAAGGAGTGTTCGCGGTACAGATCGTGTAACTGTTTCGGCCCATCGATGGAAAAACCGACATTGACGCGGTGATTCTCAAGAAAGAGCAGCTCGCTTTCCGGGAGCAGGATCGTTCCGTTTGTGATCGTGTATGTTGAGATATGCGGATCGTCCTCAAGGTAAGCGATAAAGCTTTTGAGCTTTGGCCAATCAAGAAAGGGTTCACCGTTACCGACAAACCCGATCTTAAACCGGCCCTCACCGCGCAAATACATTTTTACATGATCCAGTATGGCGAAAACATCCATGGGAGCGTCGACGATCCTGGTTTTCTCATGGAAGTGGCAGTATTTACACGATAAATTGCACCTGTTGTTTATGGAAATGCAAATTCGGTCAATCGTCTTCCGTCGCCTCCGGCGGACGATCCCACCAGTCCTGGGCCGTCCTGTTATTTCTGTCGCGTATAAGGGCGTCCGCTTTCATTTCGTCTCTCAGGAACCGGTAAATGGCCTCATAGCGGTCACAAGGCTTTCCGTCGTTCCTGCGATTCCAGCGCTGAACCGCGCATTTCATCAGCGCGGTGTATCCATTGCAATCCTGGGCGTTTATTGAGATCCCCGGAAGACCGCAAAGCTTTTTGACGTATTCTTCCCTGCCCAGGAAACATGCGATCATCAAAGGCGTGTTCCCCTCGTTGATCTCGCTCACACGCTTGTCCCTGCGTTGTGTCTCGTCTACGGAGCATTTGTTGTAATCCGCGCCATGATCGAGAAGCATACAAAACTCGGTGAAGTCCGGATCGTGACGTTCAATACAGTGTTCCAAGGGCGTGTGGCAATACTGATGTGAGTCCGTCTTATTGGGATCGGCTCCGTGCTCCAAGAGGAAAAGTATCTTACGCTGAATAAGCGCCTCGGGGATATACCGTCCTCCCCGTTCCTCGACCTTTTCCGGCAAGTTGCAATTTATGCAACTGATCAACAGCGTCATTCCGTCGGGCAAAAAGGCGTCCAGATCCATTTCCTTCGCGGCAAGGGTATACCGCTCCAGGTGGTCAAATTCCTTGTCGAAATCAAGAAGCAGCTGATAATCGCCGCTGCTCCTTGCGTTTCGTTTCGCCATGTAGTCGTCAAGGTAAACCGCGTTGACCGTATCGTCAACAAGATGGGCAAAGTCCTTGTCAACGTGGATAATTTCTACGATTCTGGAGGTCTGCCTCCGGATGTCTTTAGCCAGCTCTACGATCCTTTGGTCCTTCTCGGAGATCCCCATATTCCCGTCCACATTGTAATGCCTGGTGCTTTTCCGCTGGACCCGCCCTTTATACGTTACCTCATACTCCTCGATCATGCTCATGACCTGCGAGGCGATCTTCTTATTCCGCCGGTTCTGGGGCCTGGAGCCGCGATCCAGCCTTTTGCCCTTGAAGCCGCTCAATTCAAGGCTCACAACATCAGGGATGATAACACGGTCGTAGGATTCCAAAAGCGGGTTTATCAGGCGCATATTTCGGAGCAGCGCGGAGGTGTCCGGGATCGCAATGGCCACCTTCTGAGCCAGGGCGCCCCTGGGGACGCCAAGTCCCTTCTCAATATACGCGATCGTTTCCGGGGTCGGGGTCATTTTGCCGCTTTCATAGCGCAGGATATTATATCTCGTCGTGAACGCGGCTTTCGCAAGGTCGTCCTGGGTCATACCCTTTTCTTTCCGCAGACGTTTGATATTCATCCCTATCGTTTCGTTTTCGATGCCGTTCCCCACCGCCAAATCCCCGCTTTCAATAGAATTGGCCCCTGTATCCCGGGCGTTTTTCATTATACATCATTCAAACTGTGCATACAATGCCAGGCCGAAATATGCACATTTTTGCGGACAATATCACAATTCAGGCGAATATTTTGGGATCGAAATGCACATTTGCGCCTGCGATCAACCGGCAGGCGGGGACAGGTATTCTTGCCGAAAATAATATGCTCCCCCTGCAGCAGACAATGAAAAGGAAAAGACTGTCGAGACAGGGGGAGCATATAAAGAGGCCGGGAGATTTTTACTGTCAAAAGGGTCAGGCGTCCTCAAGCGGCGGTATCACATCGTATCCTCCCCGGCGTCAGGGACGGGGATACCGGGCCGGCAGTTTTTGCAGGGCTCCTGTTCATAGCAGCTGTCGCACAGGGTTCGCGGGCGGGGGAGATCCTCCCGAAGCCGGCCGGGCTCGCCGCAGTATTCGCAGATCTCCCTGGACCGGCGCTGACAGCGGCTGAGGATCTCCTCCGTTTTTTTGTGGATGTCCTCCAGACCGGCGGCCCCGCTGTTCTTCTCCAAGTCCCAATAGCCCTTAATTTTCAGAGCGCCGTCCTCTTCGCGCATATCGGTTATCCAACAATCCGTTTCCAGCCCCTCCGCCGCGTAGAGCTCCGCCACCTCCTGACAGCTCTCGCGGATGAGATCGCGCCACCCGCTCCGGCAGTTGATGAAAACACGGCGTGTGCCCCTGCCGGCGCGGGCCCTTTCCTCATCCGCGCTAAAAAAGGGATACTTCTTTTCCAGCTCGTCCTCAAACGCCTTGTCTTCAAAATTCCGCCGGGAAGGGAACGTTCCGGCTTTTTTCAGCTCATGGCACCCGTCGCACAGCGTCTGGACCAGGGGCAGATCCTCCCGAAGCCCGCCGGGAGCGCCGCACTCCTCGCAGATATGCTCCGACGCCCTCTCCGCCCGGCGGATGCGCTCCTCCACCGCCTGGTGAAGGGACTCCCGGCCCTCGCCGGAAAAGCCGTACTCCAGCCGGAGAGCCCCGTATCTCCGGTTTGCCCGCCGGAACTCCAGATCGGGCTCCACGCCGGCGGCCCCGTAGAGCTCCGCGATGTCCCGGCACAAGTCATGGATGACGCCGCGCCAGCCGGGGCCGCAATCCACAGACATTCGAATTGGCGTATTATCGTATTTCGCCTTATAGACGGTAAAGGGGTACCGGCCCGTCAGCTCCCGCTCAAAGTCCCGGGCCGGATCGATGTCCTCCAGCCGTTTCAGCTCCTCCCGGTAACACCGGTCGCAAAGGGAGCGGATCCAGCCCAGATCGCTCCGGTACTCGCCGGGAGCGCCGCAGACCTCGCACACATGCTCGGACATGTCCTCATACCGGTCTAAGGTGTCGTACGCCCTTCTCCGAGCGGCCCTCAGCGCGGCCTTCAGCGTATCCGTCAGCTCCGCCCAGTCGTCATACCTGCCGTCGGGATCCATATAGACTCGGAGAAGGCCATACTTCTCCTTGATCTGAGCAGGCTCCATCTCTGGCTCCAGGCCGGCCTCGCGGTAGATCGCGTCGATCTCCCGCGCCATGTCGTAAAGAAGGTAGTACCAGCCGTCGCAGCACTCCCTGGGAAACGGGTACCACAGGCCGGTCTTGTCCTGATCCTCCTTCACGTAGACGCGGAAGTTGGGGAAATCCGTGCCGATCCGATCCTCCATCCACACATCCGCGGCCCAGTCGTCCTCCGTTATGCCCAACCGCCTCAGCTTCCTGTCAAAGCAGCTGTCGCACAGCACCTTTCCGGAGAGGTTTTCCCGGGACACGCCGGGTCTGCCGCAGCGCTCGCACACGCCAGCCACGGCTTGCGCGTAACGATCCAGGATGTCCAACACCTGCCGGCGGCAGGAGGGCGCGCCCCCCTCCAGGGCAGCGGGCGTAAAGTACACCGTGAAGCGCAGTCCCTTGTAGCCGGACTCGATCCGCGTCACCCGCAGGTCGGGCGCGACGCCCAGGGAGGCGTACAGATCCCGGATCTCCCGGCACATATCCCTGATATGCGGATACCACCTGTCCCCGCAATTGGTGTACACCGGGTACCAGCGGGGCTCGTCCTCCGCCCAGACGCGCTCCACGCGCATAAAAGGGAACTTGTTTGCAAGGGCGTTCTCAAGCTCAATTCTCATTTTTCCTTCTCCTTCCCGTTCCGTGACGTTAACCTCGATGTAGATCCATCCTGAAAACAAAAAAGCCGCGGCGCCTATGGCCGCAGCTCAAACCCCGGGCGCGAAAAGCACGCCGGGAGCCGTGACGGCCTCCGAAACGAACCCTTCAACACCGCGAACAAACCGCATGGGGTTGAAACCATATAAATTTGTCGCCCTTACCATACCAAATAATCGGACGGTTGTCAATAGATGAAGAAGAAAAAACCAGAGTTCATCAACGAGTAAATTTTCAATGAATATTCAAACGGTTTGTTGATGTAATACGGGTGAAAAATGGCATTGAAGTGCATTTTTTATGCGCCAAATTTTCCGCTTTATGGGAGGCGGCTTGGATACACTCGCGCGCTTTCCATCAAATGCGCTTATTTGTTCATACTTTTTTAACTCATTAATCAACCCTGAAAATCCTCCTCCCGCCTCTTGCAATCATCCCTTTACCGTAGTATAATCATTGTGTCTATGCGAATTTACAAGGAGGCGGCCTTTATGGATGAACGTACTCTGGCGTTTATCAATCTCCACGCGGTTCTGGGCGGGCTCGCGAAGCTCTGCGAGCTTGACCCTGAATGTAAAGCCCTCATCGAGGGCAAAACCATCTCCATCGGCATCACCGTCAAGGACGGCCCCGAGGGGACGATCCGGTTTGAAAACGGCGTCTGCACCGTGACCCCCGGCGTTGACAGGTGCGACATCAAGCTGCCCTTCTCCTCCTGCAAGAAGTTCAACGGCCTCATCGACGGCACCGTCACCCCCATCCCCTCCAAGGGCTTTACCAAGATCGGATTCCTGCTGAAGGAATTTACAAAGCTCACGGACAAGCTCACCGCCTACCTCCGGCCGGCGGAGGGCGCTCTGGACGACCCGGAGTTTTTCCGAATCAGCACCACCGTGATGCTCCACCTCATCCTGGACGCCGTCGCCCAGATCGGCAATCAGGACAAGGTGGGCCGGGCCAGCGCCTCCTACATCGTGGACGGCAACGTGCGCATCGGCATCGACGGCGGCCCGGAGGGGTACATACACGCCCGGAACCACACCCTCACCGCCGTGCACACCCCCTGCGACGACCCCACAAGCTATATGATCTTCGCCACTATGCGCGACGCCCGGGATCTCTTTGACGGCAAGGTCAACGGCGTCGTCTGCGTGGGCTCCGGCAAGGTGCGCATGGGCGGCATGATCTCCATGGTGGACAATGTGAACCGTATTCTCGACAGAGTGTCGATGTATCTGGCGTGAGGTGAGCATATGAGAAAGGTATACGAATATCCCAAGTCCCGCGCCGCCTTTGAGCGGGCCTGCAAGCTGATCCCCTCCGGCATCTACGGCCATCAGGGCCCCGCCGAGGGCTGTTACATCCCCGTGGAGGCGTTCCCGCTCTACTCCTCCCGTGCCCAGGGCAGCTATCTCTGGGATCTGGACGGCAACAAATTCATTGACTACATGTGCGCTTACGGGCCCAACGTCCTGGGCTACAACGATCCCGACGTGGACGAGGCCGCGGCCCGTCAGCGGGCCATATCCGACTGTACCACCCTGCCAAACCCCGTGATGATCGACTTCGCCGACCTCTTGGTGGAGACGGTGGCCTGCGCCGACTGGGCCTTCTTCGCCAAGAACGGCAACGACGTCACCACCTGCGCCGTGATGACCGCCCGGGCCTACACCCACCGGAAGAAGATCGTCTTCTTCAAGGGCTACTACCACGGCGTCTCCCCCTGGACCCAGAAGATCGACTACGCCGGCATCTTGGAGGAGGACGTGGCCAACAACCTCTACGTCACCTGGAACAACTTCGATGAGCTGCAGGAGGTCTTCGAGCAAAATAAGGGCGAGATCGCCTGCGTCATCGCCCAGCCCTACATGCACGGCAACTTCGCCGACAACGAGCTGCCCCTCCCCGGCTTCTGGCAGCGCGTCCGCAAGCTCTGCGACGACACCGGCACGGTGCTGATCGTGGACGACGTGCGGGCCGGCTTCCGGCTGGACATCGCCGGCAGCGACCACTATTTCGGCTTCAAGGCGGATCTCATCTGCTTCTGCAAGGCCCTGGCCAACGGCTACAACGTCTCCGCCCTGTGCGGACGGGATTTCCTGAAAAATTCCGTCTCCTCCCTGAGCTTCACCGGCTCCTACTGGATGAGCGCCGTCCCCTTCGCCGCCGGCATCGCCTGCATCCAGAAGATGAAACGGCTTGACTGCCCCAAGCTCCTCATCGACCAGGGGACAAAGCTGAAAAACGGCCTGATTCACACGGCCCTGAAATACGGCTACGACCTGCACGTCTCCGGCGTGCCCAGCCTTTTCTACCTGCGCATCGCCGACGACCCCACCCTGATGCTCCATCAGGAGTGGATCGCCGAGTGCGTCAAGCGCGGCGTGTTCTTCACCAACCACCACAACCACTTTATCAACGCCAGCCTCACCGACGAGGACATCGAGGACACCCTGGAGATCGCTGACGAGGCCTTCAGCGTGGTGAAGGAGAGACACAGCTGAGCCTGTCGGAAAAGCCCTGACGGGCTTTTCCGACAAAAGGTACGTGCGGGCCGGCCGCCTGACCGGCCCGTTTCCACCGCTTTATCCAACAACCTCAACGGAGGCTCTATGAAATTCCTTCTCAAAAATCTCAACGTCTTTTTGGACGCCGCCCTTCGACCGGCGGACATCTTGATCACGGATGGCATCGTTGCCGCCATTGGCCAAAACCTTTTGGCCGGCGGTGACGTTGCCGTTTTTGATTTTCACGGGGCCGCGGCCCTGCCGGGGCTGGTGGATCCCCACGTCCATCTGCGGGAGCCGGGATACGCGTATAAGGAAACGATCCGCACCGGCACGCTGGCGGCGGCTCACGGCGGGTACACGGCGGTGTGCGCCATGCCCAACCTGAAGCCCGTGCCGGACACCCTGGAAAATCTCCGGGAGCAGCTGGACATCATCGCCCGGGACGCCGCCGTCACCGTGCGCCCCTACGGGGCCGTCACCCGGGGCGAGGCCGGCGGAGAGCTCTCCGATATGGAGGCCCTGGCCCCCTACGTGGCGGGCTTTTCCGACGACGGGCGCGGCGTGCAGTCGGAGGCGCTGATGCGCGCCGCTATGGAAAAGGCCAAGGCCCTGGGCCGCCCTATCGTGGCCCACGCCGAGGACGAGAGCCTCCTTCAGAAGGGCTGGGCCGTCCATGACGGGGCCTATGCCCGCGCCCGCGGCCTTCCCGGCAACGACCCGGAGAGCGAATGGCGCCAGGTGGAGCGGGATCTGGAGCTGGTGCGCGAGACGGGGTGCGCCTACCACGTGTGCCACGTCTCCACGAAGGAGACGGTGGGCCTTGTGCGCCTGGCCAAATTCGAGGGTCTGGACGTGACCTGTGAGACGGGCCCCCACTACCTGACCTTGACGGATGACGAGCTCCAGGACGACGGGCGCTTTAAAATGAACCCGCCCATCCGCGCCTGGGAGGATCGGGACGCCCTCATCGAGGGCCTGTGCGACGGCACGGTGGACATGATCGCCACCGACCACGCCCCCCATTCCGCCCAGGAGAAGTCCCGGGGCCTGGCCGGGAGCCTCAACGGCATCGTGGGCCTGGAGTGCGCCTTCCCGGTGCTGTACACAAAACTGGTGCTGGGCGGCGTCACCACCCTGGCAAGGCTTGTGGAGCTGATGAGCACCGCCCCGGCCCGCCGCTTCGGCCTCCCCGGCGGCCGGATCGCGCCGGGAGAGCCGGCCAACATCGCCGTTTTTGACCTGAACCGGGAATTTGAGATCGACCCCGCCGCGTTCCTCAGCATGGGCCGGGCCACGCCCTTCGCCGGGTGGCGCGTCCGGGGACAATGCCTGATGACCCTCGCCCAGGGCGGGATCGCATGGAGGGATACACATGCTTGATACGGAATTTGAGATACTTTCCAACAAACTTATCGCCAAAAACACCTGGGAGCTGGTGCTGCGGGGCGACGCGCGCGGTATCGCCCCGGGGCAGTTCGTCAACCTGAAGCTGCCGGGCTTCTACCTCCGGCGGCCCCTCTCCGTGTGCGATTTTGACGCCGGATCCCTGACGCTGATCTACAAGGCGGTGGGCCACGGCACCGAGGCCCTGGCCGCCCTCCCCGTAGGGACGGCGCTGGACGTGCTCACGGGCCTTGGCAACGGCTACGACACCGGCCCCTCCGGCCCGCGCCCCCTGCTCATCGGCGGCGGCGCCGGCGTCCCGCCCCTCTACGCCCTGGCCAAGGCCCTGCTCCGGGAGAGCAAGACCCCCTCGGTGATCCTGGGCTTCAACACCGCCGGCGAGGTCTTTTACCGGGAGGAATTTCGCGCCCTGGGACTGGAGCCCGCCGTCACCACGGCGGACGGCAGCTGCGGCGTCAGGGGCTTTGTGACGGACGCCATGGACGTCCCCTACACCTACTTCTACACCTGCGGGCCGGAGCCCATGCTGAAGGCCGTCTACCAAAAGTCCGTCACCTCCGGGCAGTTCTCCCTGGAGGAGCGGATGGGGTGCGGCTTCGGGGCCTGCATGGGCTGTACCTGTAAGACGAAAACCGGCCACAAGCGCATCTGCAAGGACGGCCCGGTGCTGACAAAGGAGGAGCTGGCATGGTGAACACACAAGTGACACTCTCGGGCCTTGTTTTGGATAACCCCGTGATCCCCGCCAGCGGCGCCTTCGGCTACGGGTACGAGTTTGCGGAGATTTACGACATCAACTGTTTGGGCTCCTTCTCCTTCAAGGGCACCACCCGGGAGCCGCGCTTCGGCAACACCCCGCCCCGCATCGCGGAGACGGCCTCCGGGATGCTCAACGCCGTGGGCCTGCAAAACCCCGGCATCGATAAGGTGATCTCGGAGGAGCTCCCCAAGCTTCGGCGGGTCTTCCACAAGCCCGTGGTGGCCAATATCTCCGGCTTTTCCCTGGACGAGTACGCGCAAGTGTGTGAGCGAATCGACAAGGAGGAGGGCGTGGGCCTCATCGAGGTCAACATCTCCTGCCCCAACGTCCACTGCGGCGGCATGAGCTTCGGCACGAGCCCGGAGAGCGCCGCCGAGGTGACACGGGCCGTGAAGGCCGTGACCACAAAGCCCGTCTATATGAAGCTGTCCCCCAACGTCACCGACATCGCCGCCATCGCCAGGGCCTGCGAGGACGCCGGGGCCGACGGCATCAGCCTCATCAACACCCTTATGGGGATGCGCATCGATTTGAAAAAGCGCCGTCCCCTCCTGGGCAACACTACCGGCGGCCTCTCCGGCCCCGCCGTGTTCCCGGTGGCCCTCCGGATGGTCTGGCAAGTCTACGAGGCGGTGCGGATCCCCATCATCGGCATGGGCGGGATCGCCGGCGCCGAGGACGTGATCGAAATGATGCTGGCCGGGGCCGCGGCGGTGGAGGTGGGGGCCGCCAATCTGGTGGATCCCCTGGCCTCCAAAAAAATCGTTGACGAGCTGCCCCGGGTGATGGAGCGGCTGGGCATAGAAAAATTAACGGATATCATCGGAGGAGCGCATCATGGGTAAAGACGTAATCGTGGCGTGTGATTTTGCCGGCGCCAGGCAGACCTTTGACTTTTTGGACAAATTCGGCACGGCGCGGCCCTTTGTGAAGATCGGCATGGAGCTATTTTACGCCGAGGGGCCGGACATCGTGCGGAAAATCAAGGAGCGGGGCCACAGGATCTTTCTGGATCTGAAGCTCCACGACATCCCCAACACCGTGAAAAAGGCCATGACGGTGCTGTCCCGCCTCGACGTGGATATGACCAACCTCCACGCCGGCGGCGGCATTGAGATGATGAGGTACGCCCTGGAGGGCCTGACCCGCCCCGACGGGACGCGGCCCCTGCTTATCGCCGTGACCATGCTGACCAGCATTTCTCAAGACGTGATGGCAAATGAGCTGGGCATCGCGGGCCGGCTCCCCGACACCGTCATCCGCTACGCCAAAAACGCCGCCACCGCCGGCCTGGACGGCGTGGTCTGCTCGCCCCTGGAGGCGCGGATCGTCCACGAAAACTGCGGCGCGGGCTTCGTCACCGTCACCCCCGGCGTGCGCTTCGCCGACGGGGACACAGGCGACCAGAAGCGGGTCATGACCCCCGCTGAGGCCAAGAAGATCGGCTCCGACTACATCGTGGTGGGCCGGCCCATCACCGCCGCCCCGGATCCGGAGGAGGCGTATCTCAGATGCGTCCGGGAGTTCGTGGACTGATGGGCATAGACTACGCCCTTTTTGACCTGGACGGCACCCTCACCGACCCCAAGGTGGGCATCACCCGCTCCGCCGCCCACGCCCTCCGGCATTTCGGCATCGAGGCCGACCCGGAGACGCTGACCTGCTTCATTGGCCCGCCCCTCAACGAGACGTTTTCGGAGCGCTTTGGCCTGACGGAGGATCAGCTGCCCACGGCGGTCGCCAAGTTCCGGGAGTATTTCGAGCCCCGGGGTTGGCTGGAGAACGTGCCCTATCCGGGCATTGAAAAGACCCTGGAGCGCCTGCAGAGGGCCGGGATAACGCTGGTTTTGGCCACCTCCAAGCCGGAGGCCTTCGCCCTTCGGATCATGGAGCGGTTCGACCTGGCGAAATACTTCACGCTCCTGTGCGGCGCGCCCATGGACGAGAAAAAGGCCTTCAAGGCCGCCGTGGTGGAGCGTGCCCTCCGGGAGGCGGGCATCACGGACACGCACCGCGCCCTGATGGTGGGCGATAAGCGCCACGACGTGGAAGGCGCGCGGGCAAACGGCCTTGACACCGTGGGCGTCCTCTGGGGCTACGGCACAAAAGAGGAGCTGGAAATGGCGGGCGCGAAGTACCTGGCGGAAGATTTGACGCAGATGGAAGAAATCCTCTTACAGTGACAGAGTGTTCAAAAAAGCGGAAATCCTACAAGGCAATTCGATACATTTTCGGGCCGGCAAGGCCGTCCCCTGCGGAGAACCGTTTTAGCCGCAAAAATGACGGGAGGGAAAAACGTGTGCTTCATTTGTGACAGAATCGAGCAGATCAAAAACGGCGCCAACCCCTATTTTGTGCGGGAGCTGGAAACCGGGTATGTGGTCATTGGGGACAACCAGCACTTCCGGGGGTACACGCTCTTTTTGTACAAGCGCCACGAGGGGAAAACGGAGCTCTTCCATTTAGAGCCGGAGGAGCGGGCCAAATTCATGGAGGAGATGGCCCTGACAGCCCAGGCGGTCAGCCGGGCCTTCGGGGCGGAGAAGATGAACTGCGAGCTTTTGGGAAACGGCGACGCGCACCTGCACTGGCACCTGTTTCCGCGCGTGGCGGGGGACATCGAAAACTACGGAAACAACGGGCGCGGCCCCGTCTGGTGGTACCCCATGGAAAAGATGTACGCCGACGAAAACCGCCCCACGCCGGAGGAGCTGGAGGACATGAAGCAGCGGCTCCGCGCGGAATTGGACAAGCTCATTTAGATAAAAACGATCCACAGGAGGAACGATCATATGGAAACCTACAAGCACGACTTTATTGAATTTCTGGAGGGGGCCGGGGTGCTGAAATTCGGCGACTTCACCGCCAAATCGGGGCGGAAAATCCCCTACTTCATCAACGCCGGGGAGATCAAGACCGGCGAGCAGATCATGCGCCTGGGCCACTTCTACGCCAGGGCGTATCTGGACAATCTGGGGGACCGGCAGACCGTCCTCTTCGGGCCGGCCTACAAGGGCATCCCCATCGCCGTCTCCGCCGCCGCCGCCCTGGCCCGGGAGGGACTGGACGTTCCCTTCTGCTTCAACCGCAAGGAGGCCAAGGATCACGGCGAGGGCGGCTCCATCGTGGGGCACGTGCCCCAGGCCGGGGAGGAGATCGTCATCACCGAGGACGTGATCACCGCCGGCACCGCCATCCGGGAGAGCATGGAGATCCTCTCTCAGCTGGAGGGCGCCAAGGTGGCCGCCTGCCTCATCATGGTGAACCGGGGCGAGAAGGGAAAAACCGACAAGGGCGCCATGGAGGAGATCCGGGAGGAGTTCGGCTTCCCGGTCTATTCCGTGGTGGACGTCTGGGATATCATCGAGTACCTGGAGGAGAAGCCGGAGAACGCCGCCAACGTCAAGCGTATCCGGGACTATTTAGCGGTGAACGGAGCGAAAAAATGAGAAGTCTTTTGGATATCGCCGACCTCACCGTGGAGGAGATCGACGCCCTGATCGCCAAGGCCCAGGACATCATCGCGAACCCCGACAAATATGCCGAAAAATGCCGCCGCAAGAAGCTTGCCACCCTCTTTTACGAGCCCTCCACCCGCACCCGCCTGAGCTTTGAGGCGGCGATGCTGGAGCTGGGCGGCAGTGTCATCGGCTTTTCCGAGGCCCAGTCCAGCTCCGCCGCCAAGGGCGAGAGCGTGGCGGACACCGCCAGGGTCATCAGCTGCTTTGCGGACATCATCGCCATGCGCCACCCCAAGGAGGGCGCGCCCCGGGTGGCGGCCATGAACGCCAGTATCCCCGTCATCAACGCCGGGGACGGCGGCCACAACCACCCCACCCAGACCCTTACGGATCTGCTTACCATCCAGCGGGAGAAGGGGCGGCTCCACCACATGACCGTGGGGTGCTGCGGCGACCTGAAATTTGGGCGCACGGTACACTCCCTCTTAGGGGCCATGAGCCGCTACGAGGGCGTGAATTTCGTGCTGATCTCCCCGGAGGAGCTGAAGGTTCCCGAGCATGTGCGCACGGATATCCTCAACGCCTCCGGCGTCAAATACCGGGAGACGGAGTCCCTTTTGGAGGCCATGCCGGAGCTGGACGTCCTCTATATGACAAGAGTCCAGCGGGAGCGGTTCATCAGCGAGGCGGACTATGTGCGCCTCAAAGACACCTATATCCTGACCCCGGACAAGCTGACGGGCGCCAAGGCGGATCTGTCCATCCTGCACCCCCTGCCCAGGGTCAACGAGATCAGCGTGGCCATCGATTCAGACCCCCGGGCCTGTTACTTTAAGCAGGTGCTCAACGGAAAATTCATCCGTATGGCCCTGATTTTGATGCTGTTGGAGGTGGAGTGAGATGCTTATCGGTACCATTGTGGACGGAATCGTCATCGACCACATCCCCGCGGGGCGGGGCATGGAGCTGTACGGCTGCCTGGGGCTTGACAAGCTCGGCTGTGAGGTGGCGCTCATCAAAAACGCTCCCTCCGGCAAGCGGGGAAAGAAGGATATCCTGAAGATCAACGAGGTCATCGACCTGAACTTTGACCTGCTGGGTTATATCGACCCCCACATCACCGTCAACATCATCCGGGGCGGCGAGCGGGTGGAGAAGCGTCACCCCGATCTGCCCGACGAGATCCGGGACGTCATCAAGTGCAAAAATCCCCGGTGCATCACCTCCACCGAGCAGGAGATCCAGCACATCTTCAAGCTCACCGACCGGGAAAACCGGGTCTACCGCTGCGCCTACTGCGACACGCGGGCGAAGTGACGCGAAGCTTTGCTATATGCATATTATAGAGCATAGAAAAACCGCTGTCAAGTATATTTTTGAAGTACTTTTGATATATTCAATAATTGCATTAAAAATAACGTATTTCAAACGTTCCGCAACTGACAGTTGCGCAATTTCAAAGCGCCGGGTTGCAGACAAGCCGGCGCTTTTACGCTATGATAGCACAGGGTGAGGGGAGTCGAACCCTAAGAAAGGAGGGCTTTTTAATGAGCCTTGGAACAAAATTATATGAGCTGCGCAACAAAGCCGGCCTCTCCCAGGACGCCCTGGCGGAGAAGCTGGAGGTGTCGCGGCAGTCGGTGAGCAAGTGGGAGACGGACGTCTCGGTGCCGGAGCTGGAGAAGCTCATCAAGCTTGCGGAGCTTTTCAACGTGACCCTGGACGAGCTGGTGCTGGACAGGCCCGGCCCCGCCACGCCGGAAAGCGGGCAGGCCGGCACGCCACAACCGGAGGCCGCGCCGCCGGCATCGGAGCCGCGGACGGACGCGGGCCGGCCCCTGACCGGGGCGCGGCTGGCGGGGGCCATCCTGCTGATCATCGCCGGGGTGGGTACCCTGCTGGGGCTGTTTTTGGCGGGCTTTGAGATCCTGCTTCTCACCGTGCCCCTGTGTGTGCCCGGGATCCTGTGCCTTGTCTGTAAGAAGCGTCCGGCCCTGTGGGCGGTGTGGTCGGCGGTGCTGATTGTGGAGATATACCTGGCGTCCGCCACCGGCGCTTCCCCCGCGCGGATCGTATTCTATCTCTGGCACCCGGAGCTTTTGGCGGGTACGTCGCCGGCGGCGCTCTGGGTCTCCGGCGCTTTGCAGGCGGTGGATGTGCTGATGATCCTCTGGACGGTGCTGTCCTTCCGCAGGACGGTTCTGCCCCGGAACGCCAAGACCGTCACTCTGGCGGCGGGGCTGTGGCTTCTGCTGTTGGTGATCCTGCCCGTCGCCTCCCGGCTGGTCGCTCGGACGTTCCTGCCGTACTCCGTCCAGGGCGGCGTCATCATCATGACCCCGGAGCTGCAAAGAAAGACGAATTTGGGACAGGTGCTGCTTAACCTGCTGGATTTCCCGCGCCTCCCCCTCCTGGCCGCCGCCGTGACGGTGACGGTACTGCTGCTGAAAAAGAGGAAAGCGAAAGAATAACATCAGCGCCCCCGGATGACCGGGGGCGCTTTGAAATGTGCTGGTTTGCAGTTGTGTACGGTGTGATTCACACCGCCCGATAGACCGCGAAGGCGATCAGGGAGAGGACGAGGTAGACGGCGCCGGCCAGGAGCAGGCCCTTGGAGCTCTTGCGCTCGGCGGCCTTGCGCTGGCGGTATTCGTCCATCGTCTCGCTTTTTCCGTCGCGGCGGAGGAAGGGGAGCGCCGTCTCCAGAGCCGATTTGACGCCAAAGCCGGTGACGTCGAAGGCGCCCTTGTTGCGGACGCCCCGGATGCCGCCGATACCCAGAAGAAAGACGGAGGCCACAAAGAACCCGTCGCACACGCTTCTGGCGGCGCCGTATTGGCGGCTCATATTGAGGGCAAATACGGCGGCGGAGATGACAAGGCCGATCAAAAGGTTCAGGAGAAAGTCCCGCTGCTTCTCTTTCATTTGCTCTCCAAGCTTTCCAGGATGCGCTTATACTCAGCCTCGTTGCACTGAACGAAGTGACCGGGGCGCACCTCACGGAAGCTGGGCTTATCCACGCTGTAATCGTGCTCCGCCAGGGGGTTGTAGGTGATGCGCTTCCGGGCCTTCTCGTAGATGGGATCGGGCAGGGGGATGGCGGAGAGCAGGGAGCGGGTGTAGGGGTGGAGGGGATGGGCGAAGAGCTCGTCGGAGTCGGCCAGCTCCACCATCTTGCCGAAATACATGACCCCGATGCGGTTGGAGAAGTACTTGACCACGGAGAGGTCATGGGCGATAAAGAGGATGGTGAGGCCGAATTTGTCCCGCAGCTCGTTCAGCAGGTTGATGACCTGGGCCTGGACAGACACGTCCAGGGCGGACACGGGCTCGTCGGCGATGATGAGCTCCGGGTTCATGATGATGGAGCGGGCCACGCCGATGCGCTGGCGCTGGCCGCCGGAGAACTCGTGTGGATAGCGGGAGGCGTGCTCGCGCACCAGGCCCACCAGCTCCAGCATCTCGTAAACCTTTTCGTCGATGACCTTCTTGTCCCGTTCGCCCTGGATGACCAGGCCCTCGGAGATGGTCTCGCGCACGGTCATACGGGGATCCAGGGAGGCGATGGGATCCTGGAAAATCATCTGGATCTGGGTGACAAGGCGGGTATTCCGCGCCTTGCGCATAGCGTCCTTGTATTCGGCCTCCAGCTTGGCCTTCTCCTGGCCGGCGGCCTTGGCGATCAGGGGCTCGTACTTCTCCCGCGTCTCCTTCTGGAGCTTTTCGGAGTACATCTTGTCGCAGTTCTTCTGGTCGTTTTTGGCGGCCGCGATCTGCGCCTTCAGCTCCTGGGCGCGGGCGGGATCCTTGCAGGCCTTCAGCTCCTCCTTGAGCTTCTGGGTGCCGGCGCAGATGCGTACGCCCTTGAAGTACACGTCGCCGGAGGTGATGTTGTAGAGCTTGATGATGGAGCGGCCGGTGGTGGTCTTGCCGCAGCCGGACTCGCCCACCAGGCCGAAGACCTCGCCCTTTTTTATGTCGAAGCTCACGTCGTCCACGGCCTTGGTCACGAAATTGCCGGCCTTGAAATACTGGCAAAGATGCTCGACGCGGAGCAATGTCTCCTGATTATTCATCCTTGCTCTCCCTCCTTGCGTTCATACGAGCGATCCTGTCGGTGACGGCCTTGGGCGGATCCACCTTGGGCGCGTCGGGGTGCAGGAGCCAAGTGGCGGCGAAGTGTGTGTCGGAGATCTTGAACATGGGCGGCTGGCGCTCGAAATCGATGGCCATGGCGTACTGGTTGCGGGGGGCGAAGGCGTCGCCCTTGGGCGGGTAGATCATGTTGGGGGGCGTGCCGGGGATGGCGGCCAGCTTCTCGTTGGTGTCCAGATCCGGCATGGAGCTGAGCAGCGCCCAGGTGTACGGATGGGCGGAGTGGTAGAAAATATCCTCGCTGGTGCCGTACTCCACGATCTTGCCGGCGTACATGACGGCCACGCGGTCGGCCATGTTGGCCACCACGCCCAGGTCGTGGGTGATGAAGATGACGGAGAGCTGACGCTCCTCCTTCAGCTGGTTGATGAGCTCCAGGATCTGGCTCTGGATGGTCACGTCCAAGGCGGTGGTGGGCTCGTCGCAGATGAGGATGTCGGGGTTTGCGGCCAGGGCGATGGCGATGACGATGCGCTGGCGCATACCGCCGGAGAACTCGAAGGGGTACTGCCGGTAGCGCTTGTGGGGCTCGGCGATGCCAACCTCCTCCATCAGCTTGATGGCCCGGTGCTTGGCGATCTGGCGGGTGACCTTGGCCACAACGCCGGAGGCGTTTTCCTTCAGATAGTCGATGACGGCCACGGTCTCGGCGGCGTAATCGCGCTTATCGGCGGCCTTCAGCAGGTCGTTGTAGTGCTCCACAAGGCGGTTGATGAGGCGGGCGATGTTGGCCTTGATCAGCTCCAGATCTGTGACGGCGGCGTCGGCCAGCTCGAAATCGGGGGTCTTGCCCCGGGCAACCATGGCGTCGTACTTGCGCTTTTCGCGGTTATATTTCCGCAGAACCTTCACGTTGGCCTTCTCGCCGTGGAAGTAGGTGTCGATCTCGGACTTCATGCTGGAGGCGAAGGTATAGCTCAAGCTGTCCTTGGTGATGGCCAGGGGGTCGATGGTGGCCTTCACCGCCTCGTCCAGCTTTTTCAGCGTGTCGCGGCACTCCTTGCCGTCCAGCTTGTCCCTGGCGTAGACGGGCAGGGCGGCCTGAAGGGCCTGGATGGCGGCGCGCATGTTGTCCTGACTGCGCTTGGCGGAGTACCGCAGGGCGCGCTCCGCGTCCTTCAGGAAGGCCAGCATGAAGTTGTCGTCCAGGTACTTCCTGAGAAAGTCGTTGAGCTGATCCACGGGCAGATCCGGCAGGGGCTTGCCGGCGTAGGTCACATAGTAGCCCATGCGGAAGAAGTTGGGCGCCGGCTTGCCGATGGCGTCGCCCAGGATGGCGCGGATGGCGTAGAGGGACGTGAGGACGGCCTTGTAGTCCTTGCGCTTAAAGTCGGCAAGGAGCCTGGAGGCAAGGCTGTCGATCTCGCTCTTTTTCGCCTCGGGCACCACGTAGGTGTTGACGGACTCCCGGGACTGTCGGGCGATATCCTTGACGCGGTCCGCGGCGTCCTTGCCCACGGCGTTTTTCTCCAGCTCGAAGGCCAGCTTGTCGATGTCCTCGGCGGCCTCCTGGGCGGCCTCGTGGGCGGTGTTGTATGCCTTCTCCAGCTCGATGTGCTTGAACTCAAACTTGTCGAAGTTCTTGCAGCTCACCGGCGCCCGGGAAGCCTCCTCCGGGGTGGCGGCGGACTCGGCCATGGCCTTGCTGAGGTGGTCGAGGTAGGTGTTGAAGGTCTTGCGGCTCTCCCGCTGGCGGATCTTGCCCTTTAAGAGCATGGCCTCCGTCAGCTGACGGCCGATGCGGACGATGGGGTTCAGGCTGGACATGGGATCCTGGAAGATCATGGCGATCTTGTCGCCGCGGATTTTGTGGAAGTCCTCCTCGCTGATCTTCAGCAGATCCTGGCCGTCGTAGATGATCTCGCCGGACTCCACGATGGCGTTTCCGGCCAGGATGCCCAGGATGGCGCGGCTGGTGACGGACTTGCCGGAGCCGGATTCGCCCACGATGCACAGTGTCTCGCCCTTTGCCAGCTCAAAGTCGATGTCGCGCACGGCCTGAACCTTGCCGTTGGAGGTGCGGAAGGAGATCCGCAGATTTCTGACTTGTAATTTATTTTCCATCAGTCGTCGATCCCCCTTGTGGTCGGGTTAAAGGCGTCTCTCAGGCCGTTGCCGAAGAGGTTGAAAGAGATCATCAGCAGGCCCAGGAAGATGCTGGGGTACAGGGCCGCGTGGGGCGCGGTGGTAACCGCCGAGTTGCCCTGGGAAAGCAGGGTGCCGATGGTGGTGCCGGCGAAATCCTGGAGGTTCACGATGCCAAGGTAGGTCATGCTTGTCTCGGAGCTGATGACGCCGGGGATCACCAGGGCGCAGCTGGTGATGATGGAGCCGATGCCGTTGGGGAAGATGTGCTTGAACATCAGCCGCTTATCGGAGGCGCCCAGGGTGCGGGCCGCCAGGATGAACTCCTGGCCCTTGAAGCGGTAGAACTGCCGCCGGGTCAGGGCCGCCATGCCGATCCACCCCGTCAGGACGAAGGCGAACAGGAACGACCCCACAACGCCCACCTTCTGGGCCAGATGCAGCTGGAAGAGGGTGGTGACCACCACGAAGGGGACGCCGGAGAGGATATCGGAGACACGCTCCAGGGTCATATCCACCCAACCGCCGTAATAGCCCTCGATGGCGCCGTAGATAGCGCCGATGGTCAGGTTGATGGCGGATACCAGCAGGGCGAACAGGAGGGAGAAGCGGGCGCCCACGCCGATGCCGCAGAAGATATCCTGGCCCACGGAGTTGGTGCCCATGATATACATAGGCTCGTGGCCGGTCTTGTAGATGTAGTAGTTGTAGTAGAAGAGGCGGCACTGGACGGCGCCGGATTTGCCGTAGCCGTAGACGTAGCTGCCGTCGTCGCCGGGGATGCGCAGGGAATTGTACTCCGCGCCGGCTTTACTGGGGTCGTTGCAGTAGACGGGGACGAAGTTGCCGTCCTTGTCCAGCACGGCGTTGCCCTTGGAGTCGCATTTATACCAGATATTGGGGCGATCCGTCAGGCCGTTGATGGCGGAGGACTCCACATAGGGGTAGATGACCTGAATACCCGTCTCGTTCTGCCAGTCCTGGATGTTCTGGAACTCCTTATAGGACAGGGCGCGCATGACCATCCCCAAGGACCAGAAGCTGTTGACCTCGATATCGAAGGTATACCGCGTCACCAGCTTGCCCCGGTTCATCACCTGGGATTCGTGGGTGCCCACGATCTTGAGGACGGGATCGAACCCCGTCTCCTCGGCGATGCCGCGCCAATAGTCCATGCTGGCCTCGCCCTGGCCGTTCATGACCGTGGCGCCGTCCAGGAAGCCCAGCTTCATTTCGGCGATAGAGCGGACATAGGGGGGATAGTTGATGTACAGATCGTCCTTATCGCGCACGTTGTAGGGAGAGAGCATCGGTGCGACGATGGAATAGAGGATCAGGATCAGCAGGATCCAGGCGGCGATGACGGAGGACTTGTTTTTGCGGAACCGCAGCATGGCGTCGGCAAAGAAGCCTCTGGATTTGGTCTGGAGGGCTATGTCGTGAAGCTTTTCGTTCTCCTGAACGAAGCGGAACTGCTCGGCAGGGATTTTTTCGTACTCCATTTCTCTTCCCCCTTTCTTATTTCTTGGAGCCCATGCGGATACGCGGGTCGATGAAGCCGTAGCTGATATCCACCACTAAGCCCGCCGCCAGTCCGATGGCGGTGTAGAAGCAGGTGGACAGCATGAAGATGTTGTAGTCGCGGCCGTTGATGGCGTTCAGCGTCAGGGCGCCCACGCCGGGAATGGCGAAGATCTTCTCGATGATCAGGGAGCCGCCCAGGATCCCGATGAACTCGCCGAAGATGCCGGGGACGATGACCACGAAGCAGTTGCGGAGAGCGTGGCGGACGGTGGCCTGGGTCTTGGTTAGGCCCTTGGTGCGGGCCAGGAGCATGAACTCGCTGGTCAGCACCTCCGTCAGCTCAGCGCGGGTGGTGCGGGTGAAGCCCGCGATGACGCCGAAGCTCAGGGACAGGATGGGCGGGACGATGGACTTGAACATCTCCCAGCTCAGCCAGTCCGTGCCCGGCTTCATAACGAACGGGAACAGCCGCAGCTTAAAGCACAGCAGGTATTGGATCACGAAGGCGTAAACGAAGGAGGGCACCGAGATGACTACCATGGTCAAGGTGGAGATGGTGTAGTCCACCCAGGTGTTCTTCTTCAGGGCCGCCCAGATACCCAGCGCGATGCCCACGGGGATCGTCCATAGGATGGAGTAGAGGTTCACCACCATGGTGGCGGGGAGCTTCTCAACGAAAACCTCCCAGACGCCGCGCCCGAAATACAGCTTCTCCGAAAGGCCCCAGTCGAACTTGGTGAAAAGGTTTTTCACGAACAGCCAGAACTGGACGAGATAGGGTTCGTTGTAGCCCAGGGCCTCACGGCGGAGCTCAAGGATCTCCGTGTGGGGATCCTCGGGCGGGAGGCGCGGAGGCGGGAGCATACGGACGAGGACAAAGCACATGAAGGTGATCACGAAGAACACAAAGATCATGTACAAAATCCTCTGCAGGGTATATTTGAGCATTTTGAAGAATCCCTCCGTTTCTTTTTGGTTCTCATTCGCCCCGTAATTTATTTCTTTACTCAATTAAATAACACCTGATAAAATTACGAAGCAAATGACAAGCAAAATAGAACACAGACGGGGGGCGTATAAACGCCCCCCGTCATCGTCGCTAAAGGGGAGTCAACGGAAATTCAGTTGACGCGGGAATTAGTACTGGAGCTGGCCGTGCTCGGCGATCTGAGCCTCGCAGTACTCGGCCCACGCGGCGTCGTCGTAGTTGTACTTGGTGTACTTGGCTCCGCCGTAGTCAAGGACGGGGTTCCACTCCTCGGTGACATAATAGGTCTTCATGGTGGACAGGTACAGGGAGCCGTCGTTGATCATGGGGATGTAGTCATAGGTGTTGAGGATGACGCCCTCCAGCTTGGCCAGGATCTCGGCGCGGCTGTCCAGATCCATATCGTTGGAGCCGAAGCAGTAGGTCTTGTCGCCGATGGTGACGGGCGTGCCGTTCAGGGCGTTGTTCCACTGCTGGAGGTTCATGGTGATCTCCTCACCGTTGACGGTGGTGGTCATGGTGTGCTGAGAAGCGTCAAACCACTTGGCGTCGTACTGATAATTGGGATTGACATACACCTCGAAGGTGTTGAACGGATCCATGGAGGAGCCGCCCCAGCCGCCCAGGTTGTAGTCGTACTGGCCGTTGCGGAGAGGCTCGACCCAGTCGTCCAGAATGGGGGACAGCTCGAAGGAGATCTTGGCGGTGCCGGTGGCCTCGTCATACCAGGGGGTGCCCTTCACCACGTCGCCGATCTTCTGATCCAGGTACTCGTCCAGCTTGTGAACGGCATCGGAGTCGGAGTCACGGGACATGTAGATGGTGACGGTCTGATCGGACACGCCGTCGCCGTTTTCGTCGGTGATGTAGCCGGCGTCAAGAGCGTCCTGGAAGGCCTGGGTGAAGAGCACCTTGGCCGTCTCGGGATCGTAACCGGTGATGGAGTCGGCGGCCTCCTCAAGGCTGGCGTACTTGCTCACGTCCACGGAGTAGAAGTCGCACAGGGCCTGACGGGCGGCGTCGGTATCACGGTAGAAGGCGCAGGTCTCGGGATCGTAGATCTGAGCGTCGCCGTAAAGGCCGTAGCCGGCGGTGTAGTAGGGCATGATGGAGGCGCAGATGTCATCGCGGTCAAAGGAGACGGCGAAGGCCTTGCGGAAGTTCAGCAGGGTCATGGACTCCAGATCGTACTTGGTCTTGTCGAAGTCGGCGGCGGCCTCGCGCTCCTGAATGGCGCTCAGGTTGCCGTTGAGGATCATGAAGAACACGGTGTAGCCGGGGGTGTTGTAGCAGTAGTCGCTGGAGCGGTACTGCACGGTGTCGGCGGGACGCAGGCTGTAGCTGTCCAGCTCGCCGTGGAGGAACATCAGCTTACGGGTGTCGTCGTCCTCGACGATCTGCCAGTCGATATCGGTGGCCTGGTTGAAGCGGTAGACGTTGCCGTCCTCGGGATCCTGATAGACGTGGTTCACATTGTCAGTCCAGCCGTACCAGGTGGGGTTCTTGGACCAGTGCATGTGCTTGTCGGTCTGGAAGTCGGTGAGGGAGTAGGCGCCGAAGGAGGGGCTGGTCTCCACGCTGGTCATATAGGTGCTGGTCCAGACAGTGCCGGAGGCGGTCTCGGTGGAGGTCAGGCAGGCGTCATAGACCTCGGGGTCCACCAGATAGAAGTTGCCGGTGAGGCCGCCGTTGTAATAAAGGGTGAAGCCGCTGAGGGAGCTCTTGTACACGATGACCAGCTCATAGTCGCTGGCGGCGTAGAAGCCCACGGTTTCATCATAATCGACTTCGGGGTAGGTCTGGCCGAAGAAGGCCATCTCCTCAAACTCCTGATAGGCGTAGTCTTCGGCGGTGGCGGCATAAGCCTCCACATCGGCGGCGCCGTGGAGCATGGCAATGATGTCCTGGAGATCCTTCAGCAGGTCGGGGGTGAGATAGACCCAGCCCTTATCGTTGGCAGCCGCGATCAGACGATCCGCCTGGGGAACCTGGCCCTCATACGCCTTGATGCCGTCATCGCCCCAGTTGCCGCCGCTGTTGATGTCAAGGACGATGTCCTTGCCGTCATACTGATATGTACCGGCGTCGGTGAGGGTGAAGTTGGCGGGATCCACATACTCGTCGTCGCCGCAAGCAGCGGAGACGAACTCGCTCAGCGCGTAGGTGCCGGCCTTGGCGAAAGCCTCGGCGCCGGCAATGCCGGAACCGCCGGTGTAGGCGTCGGTGGCGCGGTAGTTGAGCTTCTCGGGGTCAAGCAGGCGCTTCATGGACTCGACAAAGGTGTGAGCGTCGATCTTGTGGCCGTTGTCGAACTGCAGATCCGTGCGCAGGGGGATCTTCCAGGCGAAGCCGGACTCGCCGCCCTCGGGGATCCAGTCGGGATGAGCGGCCTTGACCTCGGCGGTCACATCAACGGGATCGCCGGCCGCCATGGCGGGGATGATCACGTAGGTGGTGAAGGGATCCTTGCCCTCCACGGGGTGCAGCGCATCGTTGAAGATGAACTGATAGAAGCCGTCAGAGAGGTAGTCCAGCTGGGTGCCGGCGGTCTGCTCCTGGTAGGTGTGGGGGTTCCAGTTGGAGTAGATAGAGCCCACGCCGCTGTTGATGGTGTAGGTCTTGCTGGAGTCGAACTCGGTCACGACCAGGGCCGGGCCGGAAGTGTCCTCCGTGGTGTCGCTGCCGCTGTCCTGGGGCTTGCTGGTGTCTTTGCCGGTGTCGTTGGTGGTGTCGTCGCCGTTGCCGCCGCAGGCAGCCAGCGCGAGCACCATGACGAGCGCCAGCAGCAACGCTGTCAGCTTTTTCATTTTGCTCATTTTCTTTTTTACCTCCTTATACTTGCTGCATCTTATGATTTCCGCAAATTCCGTACACGGAGAACCTGCGGGAAAGCACTATGACACAACTGTGCATAACATTATAATCTTAAAATCCAACAACTGCAAGCTTTTTTTTACCGAATTTGGCGGAGAAACGCCGGAATTTTTTTGCGTTGTGCATAAAAATGGCAAAAGATTTTGAATTTTTTCGATTTTGGACTTGCAAATCCCGGAAATTGCGACTGGATTTAGCAGGAAATCCGGCAATTCGCCCAACGGCGCGAAAGAATTGGGCAAGTCTTTGTGAAAGTCAACAAAATTTCGCCTGCGGGTTGAAAACGGTGGTTCGGATCCCCCGCCGGAGCCCCGGAGAAGGCCGGCTTTGCGGTTGATTTTTGGCGTATGTTGTGGTAAGCTTGAAAGCACAGAGTATATATGGTATTTTTTTGCGGGAGGTGCGCTGATGAAGGACGGGCGGGGGTATCCCCGGGTGACGGTGACGGAAAAGGGCCGGCGTTGGGCGGAGACCGGGCACATGTGGATCTACGCCTCGGACGTGGCCTCGGAGCCGGAGGGCTGCGAGAACGGGGGCCTGGTGGATGTGACGGGGCCGGGAGGGACGTATCTGGGCACCGGCTTTCTCAGCCGGGAGAGCAAGATACGGGTGCGGCTCGTCTCCCACAACGCCAACGACCGGTTCGACGCGGCCTTCTGGGAGCGGCGCGTTCGCTATGCCTGGGACTACCGCAAGGCGGTCATGGGCGGGGACACGGGCTGCTGCCGGGTGATCTTCGGCGAGGCCGACGGCTTCCCGGGCCTGACGGTGGACCGGTTTGAGAATCTGCTGGTCGCGCAGACCATGTCGGTGGGAATGGAGCGGCTGAAGGACGTGATCTTTCCCCTAATTGTAAAGGTATTGCGGGAGGATGGCCAGCGGGTGGACGGCCTTTTTCAGCGGGACGATCTGGCGGGCCGCGCCCTGGAGGGTCTGCCCCGGGGGAAGGGCTGGTATCAGCTCCCCGGCGAGCCCCACCCGGACAGCGCCGTGACGGAGATCCGGGAGAACGGCGTTGTCTACGCGGTGGACGTGGAGAACGGCCAGAAGACCGGCTTTTTTCTGGATCAGAAATATAACCGGGCCGCCGTGGCGCGGCTCTCCCGGGGCCGGCGGGTGCTGGACTGCTTCACCCACACCGGCTCCTTCGCCCTGAACGCCGCGTATGGCGGGGCGGAGCATGTGACGGCGGTGGACGTGTCGGAGACGGCGGTGGAGATGGCCCGGAGGAACGCCCGGCGCAACGGGCTTGCGGAGCGGATGGACTTTGTCTTGGCGGACGTGTTCGACCTGCTGCCGAGGCTGGCGGCGGAAAACAGGCGGGCCTACGACCTCATTATCCTGGATCCGCCGGCCTTTACCAAGTCCCGGGCCACTGCCGGCAGCGCCTACCGGGGGTACAGGGAGATCAACTACCGGGCCATGGGGCTCCTGCCCCGGGGCGGGTATCTGTGCACGGCCTCCTGCAGTCATTTCATGCCCATGGAGCAGTTTGAGAGGATGCTCCGTCAGGCCGCCAGGGACGCCGGCCGGGAGCTCCGGGAGGTGGAGGTTCGCAAGCAGGCGCCGGATCACCCCATCCTGTGGAACGTGCCGGAGACGGAGTATCTGAAATTCTATATTTTTCAGGTGGTATGAGGCGGAAGGATTGCGCAAGGGCGTGGTTTTTTTCTGGCGGATTTGTAAAAATGTACGCTGTTAAGCGGAATTCAGGGAAATAAAACGTGATGAATGACGTTGAAATGACCGCCGCATTATGGTACACTACCTAACGAAAAGGGTTACAGTTGATTTTAGTCCGCGCCGGCGGTCAAGCCAAAAAAAGAGGACAGCGCTCCGGCGGAAAGAGGACGGGGAGCCTTGCGATAACGAAGGTCTGTACCGGAGAAGATCGGGCGGGTGATGGTTGAAATGGCGCTTTTTGAAGGACTTTTAGACTCCGCCATAGGGTTTGCCGCAGTGCTTCTGGCCATGTCGCTTCTGGCGGCCGCCGTTGCTGTGATCGATCGTCTCCTTGGCCCGGCCAAAAGATTTTCCGCCGCGCCAAAACCCACCGGACCGGCCGCCGTGGAGCTCACGGCGCAAGCGCGCTTGACGCTGACAGGCCAAAACACTGCCGCGCTCAATGACGGGACAGCGAAAACCTACGCGGTCATCCCCAACGGCGGGCAAGTTACCGTCAGTGCGCCGGGTATGGCCTCCCTCTATATCCTGTTTGACAGGATCTACGGACAGTGGACATTGAAGGCGTGTGGGCGGGAATTTATCCTGGGGAAAAACGGATATTTACACGAGTTTGTCGATCTTGAGGCACTCACCGGCGGTACGGTGGAAGAGGCCGTTTTGGAATTTAACCGCGCGGGGGACTGTCAACTCTCTCAGATCTATGTCTTCGGCCCAGGACGGGTTCCCGATTGGGTACAGCGATGGGAGCCGCCGTGCGAACAGGCGGATCTGATGCTGTTTTCTACCCATATTGACGATGAACAGCTCTATTTCGCGGGGGTGCTCCCCTATTACGCCGGAGAGCTGCGATACCAGGTGCAGGTTGCCTATTTTACAGATCCGTTTGGTACCCATGACCGGCCTCACGAGCAGCTGAACGGGCTGTGGACGGTGGGCGTCCGGCATTACCCGGTGTGGAACCGTTTTGAGGACGCGTACTCGGAAACGACGGAGGGCGCTTACGCGCGGCAAGCGCGCAACGGATACACAAAAGATGACATTGTCACGGCACAGGTTCGTTTGCTCCGCAGATTCAAGCCCCTGGTGGCCGTGGGCCACGATATCAACGGGGAATACGGCCATGGTCAACACAAGATCAATTCCGAAACGCTCCGGGAGGCGCTGCCGCTTGCCGCCAATCCGGCCTATGACCCGGAAAGCGTGAGCTTATATGGGGTATGGGACACGCCAAAGGCGTATATACATCTTTGGAAAGAAAACCGTATCGTTATGAACTGGGATCGCCCTTTGGCGCGGTTCGGAGGAAAAACGGCTTTTCAGATGACGCAGGAGGGCTTCTGGTGCCACGAATCCCAGCGCCGCATACCGCTGTTTTCCAATTGGATCTATGGGGAGCGTGGCGAGGTCTCGATGGCAAGCCATATCAAGCAGTACTCTCCGTGCCGGTACGGCCTTTTCCGCACACTGGTGGGGCCGGATTTTCTAGGCGGGGAGATGTTTGAAAATCTATCCGCCCGTGAGGAACGGTCTCTCAAGGAGGCGGCCGGGAATGGCGCGGCGGAAGGCTGAACGGCAGCGAATCGACCCGTGGGGCGATCTGGATCTTTTTACAACGGCTGTTGCATTTGCCTTCTGTTGGTGATATTATATGGTTGCATCTCGAGCCGGGGAAATAATACCCGTTATAGCATTTATATTTCGGCTTGATTTGCTTTTGCCCCGATGGGGCGGAAAGATGGGGTTTTTGCATGAAAAAAGTTCAGTTTACAGAGACGGTGCTGCGGGACGCCAACCAATCCCTGATGGCTACGCGCCTGCCCTACGCCGATTATGAGGAGATCCTGCCCACCATGGACAAGGCCGGGTATTACTCGGTGGAGTGCTGGGGCGGGGCCACCTTCGACAGCTGCCTTCGGTACCTGGGGGAGGATCCCTGGGAGCGGCTGCGGAAGATCCGGGAGCGGATGCCGAATACCCGGCTCCAGATGCTCCTGCGGGGCCAGAATCTCTTAGGCTACAAGCACTACCACGACGACGTGGTGGAGGAGTTCGTCAGACTGTCCATCAAGAACGGTATCGACGTGATCCGCATCTTCGACGCCCTCAACGACTTCCGCAACATCAAAACCGCCTTCGAGGCCGCCAAAAAGTACGGCACGGAGCGCACCGTGGCCTCCGGGTGCATCAGCTACACCCAGAGCCCCGTCCACACGGTCAAGAAGTACGTGGAGATGTGCCGGGAGCTGAAGGAGATGGGCTTCGACACCATATGCCTTAAGGATATGGCCGGCACCATGTCCCCCGCCGAGGCCGAGGGGCTCATCAAGGGAATCAAGGACGAGGTGGGCGATATCCCCCTGATCCTCCACACCCACTGCACCACGGGCATGGCGTATATGACGCTGATGAAGGCCGTGGAATCCGGCGTGGACGTCATCGACACCGCCACCTCCTGCTTCTCAAACGGCACCAGCCAGGCCGCCACCGAGACGCTCTACTACGCCCTGACCCAGCTGGGCATTGAGACGGGCCTGGACGAGAAGGTCATCAACAAGGTCAACGATTTCTTCAAGCCCGTGAAGCAGAAATACATCGACTCAGGGCTCATTAATCCCAAGTCCATGGGCACCGACGCCCAGGCCCTGGTCTACAAGGTTCCCGGCGGGATGCTCAGTAACATGATCGCCAACCTCAAGGACATGAACGCCATGGATAAGTTCGACGAGGCCCTGGTGGAGATCCCCAACGTCCGCCGCGACCTGGGCTATCCCCCGCTGGTGACGCCCCTTTCCCAGATGGTGGGCAACCAGGCGGTGGTCAACGTCCTGATGGGCGAGCGGTACAAGCAGATCTCCAACGAGGTGAAAAACTACTTCAAGGGCGAGTACGGCATCGCCCCGGCCCCGGTGAGCCAGGAGCTGCAGGACCGGATCATCGGCGCGGGCAATAAGCCCGTGGACTGCCGGATCGAGGACTCCAGGCGCACCGGGAAGGAATTTGCCGACGCCAAGGCCGCCCTGGGGGATCTGGCGGAGTGCGAGGAGGACTACATGAGCTGGATCTGCTATCCCGACCAGACCATGAAGTTTGTGAAGGAGCGGCGGGAGCGGGAGGAACACCACGTCCGCTACTCCATCGTGGAGGAGTGAGCCGGATGGATCTGAAAATGAATCTGGGCGACGCGGCCATTGACGCCGTCATGGGCTACGCCGTCGTCTTTCTGGGCATCGCCCTTTTGGTGCTGGTGGTGGTGCTGATGGGCCGGGTCATGAGCCGCAAAAAGCCCGCCCCCGCCGCCCCGGCGGCGGAGCGGCAGCCCGTCCCCACCCCGGCCCCCGTCCCCGCCGGCCCCGCGGCCCCCGGTACGGCGGGCGATCTGAAGCTCTACGGCACCCCCGACAGGGACGCCGCCATGATCATGGCCATCGTGGCCGACGAGCTGAAAATCCCCCTCAATGAACTGCGCTTCATCTCAATTCGGGAGGTCAACAAGAAATGAAATATTTAGTCACGCTCAACGGAAGGACCTACGAGGTGGAGGTGGAGCACGGCGAGGCCATGCTCCTCAGTGAGTATGACGCCGAGGCCCCGGCCGGGAAAGCTCCCGCCGCCCCCGCCGCTCCGGCGGCGCCCGCGCCCGCTCCGGCGCCCGCCCCCGCGCCCGCCCCGGTGGCGGCCGGCGGCGAGAGCGTCAACGCCCCCATGCCGGGGAACATCGTGAAGATCAACGTGAAGGCCGGCGACACGGTGAAGGCCGGGGATGTGCTGGTGGTGCTGGAGGCCATGAAGATGGAGAACGAGATCATGGCGCCCCGGGACGGCTCCGTGGCCCAGGTGGTGACCCAGAAGGGCGCCAAGGTGGAGACCGGCTCGCCCTTAGTGGTGCTGGCGTAAGGGGGGCGCGATCCGTGAACAATATCCTGGAGACCCTGAAAAAGCTTTGGATGGAATCCGGCTTTATGGGCTTCTTTGAAACCGGCGGCTGGAAATCTCTCATTATGATCGTCGTGGCCCTGGCGCTGCTGTACCTGGGCATCCGAAAGAAATTCGAGCCGCTTCTGCTGGTGGGCATCGCCTTCGGCACCCTGCTCACCAATCTGCCCGGCGCGGGCCTGTACCACATGGCGATGTGGGACGCCTACGTATACGAGTGCCCCTACGACGCGGCCAACGAGGCCATCCTCTACGACGTGGAGGAGGAGCGCGTTCTCTCCGTGGAGGAGTATATGGCCTCCCTCCCCGAGGACGCAGAAGAGCCGGAGATCATTGAAAAGCTCTCCTTTACCGACATCGCCCACATCGGCGGGCTTCTCGATATCCTGTACATCGGCGTGAAGGCCGGCATCTACCCCTGCCTCATCTTCATCGGCGTGGGGGCCATGACCGACTTCGGGCCCCTCATCGCCAACCCCAAGAGCTTCTTCCTGGGGGCGGCGGCCCAGTTCGGCGTGTTCTTCGCCTTCTTCGGGGCGGTGCTCCTGGGCTTCACCGGCAACCAGGCCGCGGCCATCGGCATCATCGGCGGCGCGGACGGGCCAACGGCGATTTTGACGTGCATGCTCCTGGCCCCGGCGCTCCTGGGCCCCATCGCCATCGCCGCCTACTCCTATATGGCCCTGATCCCCATGATCCAGCCGCCCATCATGCGGGCGCTGACCACCGAGAAGGAGCGAAGCGTCAAGATGGAGCAGCTGCGGGAGGTCTCCAAGACCGAGAAGGTCGTCTTCCCCATCCTGACGGCGGGCTTTGTGATCCTGCTCCTGCCCTCCACCGCGCCCCTGATCGGGTGCCTGATGTTCGGCAACCTCCTCAGAGAGACGGGCGTCACGGAGCGGCTCTCCGACGTGGCCCAGAACGCCCTGATGAACATCGTGACGCTCTTTTTGGGCATCTCCGTGGGCGCCACCACCGTGGCCGCCCGGTTCCTCACCGTCAACACCCTGAAGATCGTGCTGCTGGGCCTCATCGCCTTCTGCTTCTCCACGGTGGGCGGACTTCTGGTGGGCAAGCTCATGTATAAGCTCTCCGGCGGGAAGATCAACCCCCTCATCGGCGCCGCCGGCGTCTCCGCCGTGCCCATGGCCGCCCGTGTGGCCCAGGTGGAGGGCCAGAAGGCCAACCCCTCCAACTTCCTGCTGATGCACGCCATGGGCCCCAACGTGGCCGGCGTCATCGGCTCCGCCATCGCCGCTGGATTCCTGATCAAGGTCTTCGGCGCGTAAAACCCGAAAACATGTGCAAAAAAGCGGCTGGGACAAACAGCCGTCGCTCATAAAACAGTATCAAAAAGGCCGTTGACTTTTTACCGGGAAGCCGGTGTGTCAACGGTCTTTTTATGGTCGCCAGACTATGTATAGAAGTGCGCCCTTTGTTCCAAAGAGGTTTGCAGCATCTCAACAAATGAGGATTTACCCCTCGAACGCAAACAGATTTCCAAGTGGGATAGAAAAACCTAATGACCGATACATTTTAATGTCGCAATCCGCGCATCCAACGGTGAGAGAACCCACACCGCTTTCTTGATAAGCAAATCTGACTAACTGTCTTGCAATTCCTTTGTGCCGATATTCGGGAACAATGTAGAAATCTTCAAACACGCCTCCCGTTTGGTAGTTAAATGTGGAATAGGTTGGTGTGATGGAGCAGCAGGCAATCAGCCTGCCCCCATCAATACACCCGTAAAAGAATATTTGTTCCTTTTTAATTGTCTCATAGAGGCTGTCAAGGTTCTCCTCTGTAGGCGTTTCCTCCCCGATCTCCTGTTTGTAACCTATGTGAAGCGCTTTAAGTCCATCCATATTCCCATGAGTTATTCGAATATATTCCATTTGTCTTCTCCATTTCAAGTGTCGATTTGTCGAACAGTCTCCCATTCGGCATTTAACATTATACCGCCAAAATGTGAAGAAATCTACTGCCCGCTAAGACGGTTAATCGATTTTTTTCGAAGGTTCTGCCCACCTCGAATAGAAAACGCCCCGGCGATTTTGTCCTCGTCCAGAGCGTTCCTATCTGCTGTGCCTGCCCGTCTTAAAGGCAAGCTCAAACAACATACTGTTTTATGACCAGCCCGCAAAAACCCGGCCGCTTTTTTATGCTTTTGAAAAATCCGCTTACGGGCGCAGGCCCATGCCGCCCTCCAGGGTCAGCGTCTCGCCGGAGAGGTACTTGAAGTCCTGCTTGGAGAGCTGTACGCAGACCCGGCCAATTTCCGTCTCGGGGTTGCCGTAGTGGCCCATGGGGGGCATGTGGACGTTGGCCTTGAAGGCCTCGGGGTAGGCGTCCTGGAAGTTCTCCAGCTGGGCTGTCCAGGCCAGGGGGCAGATGACGTTGACGTTGATGCCGTCCTTGCCCCATTCGGTGGCGGCCACACGGGTCAGGCCCCGGATGCCCTCCTTGGCGGCGGCGTAGGCGCACTGGCCGAAGTTGCCGAAAAGGCCCGCGCCGGAGGCGAAGTTGATGACGCTTCCCCTGGCCTCCTTGAGGTAGGGATAGCACGCCTTCATGTAGTAGAAGGCGCTGTAAAGGCCGGAGTAGATGGCCAGGTCGAACTGCTCCGTGGTGTGGTCGGCCAGGGTGACGCCGGAGGCGGATGCCTGGGCGTTATTGATGAGCACGTCGATGCGTCCGAAGGCCGCGATGGTTGCGTCCACCACCTTCTTCACGGCCCCCTCGTTGTCCGCCCCGGCGTTGATGTCCGCTTGGACGGGCAGAACCTTGACGCCGTAGAGCCGTTCCAGCTCCTCCTGGGCGTCCGTCAGCTTTTTCACGTTGCGGCCGGTGATGACCAGATTGGCCCCCTCCTTGGCGAAGGCGATGGCGATGCCGTAGCCGATGGAGCCGGCGGAGCCGTCCTTGAGGGTGGCCCTGCCGCCGCCGGTGATGATCACGGTTTTTCCTGTAAGCTCTCCCATGGTGAGATCCTCCTTGTTTATTTGAAATATTTGTCCAGAAGCCCCTTCAGGGCCCTGCCGTGGCGGGCCTCGTCCCGGGTCATCTCGTGGACGGTGTCGTGAATGGCGTCCAGACCGTTGCGCTTGGCGCAGGCGGCCAGGTCGAACTTGCCCCGGGCGGCGCCGAACTCGCAGTCCACGCGCCAGGCCAGATTCTTCTCGGTGCTGTCGGTCATATTGGGCTCCAGGTCAGATCCCAGGAGCTCGGCAAATTTGGCGGCGTGCTCGGCCTCCTCCCGGGCGGCCTTGCGCCAGTAGTCCGCCATCTGCGCGTCGCCCTCCCTGCCGGCTGCGCGGGCCATGCACAGATAGAGCCCCGCCTCGGAGCACTCCCCGGTAAAGTTTGCCTTGAGCTGATCCAGAATATACCTCTTATCCCGGTCGCTGATGTCCGGGTTGTCCTTCACCGTCTCGCCGTAGACGCCGAAGGTGTGCTCCGCCGCCAGCGCGGCGTCCGGCTTCCTCTCGGTGAACCGGCTTCCCGGCACGTGGCACACCGGGCACTGATCCGGCGGCTCCGGCCCCTCGTAGACATAGCCGCACACGGGGCAGACCCACTTCTTCACGGGCTTGCCGGAGGCCGGCGCGGGCTTTATAGCCCGGGCCTTGATGACCGTCTGGTAGTAGTTGTAGGTGGCGCTGGGGGCGTCGGAGAGCACCTCGCCGTCGGTCATCTCCCCGATGAAGAGGGTGTGGGAGCCCAGGTCGTGGCTCTCCGTGACCTTCACGGACATAAAAGCGTTGCAATACTTAGTAAGATACAGAAGCCCGTTGGCGCTCCTGGCCGTGTCCGCAAAGCCCGCCAGCTTGTCCGTATCCCGGCCCGACTGCATCCCGAAGCGCCTGAAAAGCTCCATGGGGGCCTCCTCCGTCAGGGAGCTCACGTTAAATTCGCCGGTCCGGGCGATCATATCGTGGGTGAATCCGCCCTTGATGGAGGCGACGGACAGGCGGGTGGGGTTGGAGGCCGTCTGGACGGCGGTGTTAATGACGCAGGCGTTGTCCCGGTTCCCCTCTCGCGCGGAGAGGAGATAGACGCCGTAGCTCAGCTTATAGAGGGATTTTGTGTTCATAGATCCACCCCTTGCAAAAATGGCCCTCCGCGCGGAGGGCCGTATAGGATTACAGGAAAATTCTGCTTCTTATTTAAAATACCGCTCCAGAAGTCCCTTCAGAGCCTTGCCGTGGCGGGCCTCGTCCCGGGCCATCTCATGGACGGTGTCGTGGATGGCGTCCAGGCCGTTCTTCTTGGCGCAGGCGGCCAGGTCGAACTTGCCCTGGGTGGCGCCGAATTCGCAGTCCACCCGCCAGGCCAGATTCTTCTTGGTGCTGTCGGTCATATTGGGCTCCAGGTCAGATCCCAGGAGCTCGGCGAACTTGGCGGCGTGCTCGGCCTCCTCAAAGGCGGCCTTCTCCCAGTAGAGGCCCACCTCGGGGTAGCCCTCCCGGTGGGCGATGCGGGCCATGCACAGATACATGCCCACCTCACTGCACTCGCCCTGGAAGTTGGCCATCAGCTGCTCGTGGATGTACTTCTTGTCGGCCTCGCTGATGTCGGGGTTGTTCTTCACGGTCTTGGCGTAGACGCCGAACTCGTGCTCCGCGGCCAGCTTGGCCTCACCCTTCATCTCGGTGAACTTACTGCCGGGAACCTTGCAGACGGGGCAGGACTCGGGGGGATTCTCCCCCTCGTAGACGTAACCGCATACGGGGCAAACCCATTTCTTCATAACATTTACCTCCATTTGTAAAATGAAAATATATATACACGCCTTATGGCTGTATATCCTTATCCATGCACGCCCGGCACAGGCCGGTCATGCGCACCTCCACGCCCGTCACGTGGCCGTGGGGGCCGTCGGTCAGGCGCTCCAGATCCATTTCGGGCAGCGCCACGTCCAGCACGGCGCCGCAGCCTTTGCAGACGAAGTGGCCGTGGGCGGAGAGATCCCCGTCAAACCGCTCCTGCCCGTCCACCACGCCCACACTGCGGATGAGGCCCGCCCCGGTAAGGACGCGGAGATTCCGGTAGACGGTGCCCAGGCTCAGATCCGGGTAGGTCTTGCGAAGCTCGCTGTGTACCCACTCCGCCGTGGGGTGACAGTGCACATCCCGCAAAAGGGCCAGAATGGCGTCACGCTTTACGCTCTTTCTTGCGGCGCTCATGCTGCCCCCCCTAACAGGAATGATTCTTATTTAAGGATACCACACCCGCCGGAGAATTGCAAGGGGAAATCGCGAAAATTCCGCCGCGTCCCTGAACGATCCGGCGGCGCTCAGTCCCTGTTGTAGGTTTCCAGGAAGAAGTGCTCCACGCCCTTTGTCTTGTAGGCCGGAAAGGTGTCCAGCGCCAGCTCGTGGATGGCGTTGAAGATGGACTTTTCCACGTTGGGATCCGTCTTCCTGAGCGCCCGGATCAGCTCTTTTGTCTGATGGCGCTTGCCCTGGAGCTCCCCCGTCTCCAGCCCCTCGGTGAAGCGGCAGGCACAGCGCAGAAATTCCAGGCCGTTGTACCGGGCCCAGGCGATGATATCGTCCTCGTGGACGCAGTACAGGGGCCGGATCAGCTCCATGCCGGGGAAGTTTGTGCTGTGGAGCTTGGGCATCATCCCCTGAAGCTGGGCCCCGAACAGGAGGGCCATCAGGGTCGTCTCGATGACGTCGTTGAAGTGGTGGCCCAGGGCGATCTTGTTGCACCCCAGCTCCCTGGCCCTGGCGTAGAGATTCCCCCGCCGCATACGGGCGCACAGATAGCAGGGGTTCTTCTCCTGGGCGTTGGCCACCGCGAAGACGTCGCTTTCAAAGATCTCCACCGGCACGTTGAGGAGCGCGGCGTTTTCCTCGATCCGCCGCCGGTTCTCCGGGGCGTACCCGGGATCCATGACGATGTATTTCACCGCGAAGGGCACGGCGGTGTGGCGGTGGAGCTCCTGCATCAGCTTTGCCAGAAGCATGGAGTCCTTGCCCCCGGAGACGCACACGGCGATGGAATCCTCCGCCCGGATAAGCTCGTACCGGTTGACAGCGTAGGTGAAGGGGTTCCATAGCTCCTTGCGGTATTTTTTGATGATGCTCCGCTCGATCTGTTGAGAGCGGGTCAGTTCCCTGCTCATGCGCGCCCCCCCTATACGTCGGCCCGGAGGGTGGCCGTGGCGTCCCACCTGGCCAGCTCCGTCACCTGTGAAAAGCCCGCCTCCCGCAGGATAGACGCCTCATGCGCCGCCGTCAGGGGCGTGTCGTAGTGATAAAGGCCCTCCGGCAGGCCCTGGGCCCGCCTTAATTGGCGAAGCTCCTCAAAATATTCCGCCTCCAGTTCCGGACTCTCGGCAAAATAGTCCGTGAGGATGAAATACCCCTCCGGCTTCAGCGCCGCCCGGAGCCTCCGGTACAGCGCCCGCTTCCGATCCGCCGGGAAGTGGTGCAGGGATTCCACCGACACCGCCGCGTCGTATCCCGCCCCCAGATCCACGTCAAAATAGGAGCCGCGGATGAGTTCAAGCTTCTTATCGGGGAATTTCTCTCTCAGCGCCTCCAGCATCCCCCGGGAGAGGTCGATCCCGGTGACGGCGGCCCCGGGACAGCGCCTGAAATATGCCTCCAGCTCCAGCCCCGTGCCGCAGCCCAGATCCAGGACGCGGCAGCCGGGGAACGCCGGCAGGAGCGAGGCGGTGAAGGGGTAAAATTCCCCGTTGCCGTCGATCTCCGCCTTCATATGCCCGTCGTATCCCGCCAGCCGGCTTTCAAAAAACGACGCCATCTCCTCCAGCAAGGCCGTTCCCCTCCTTTTTCACGCCAAAAATTTTAAAATCATTATACCACACGGGCACCGGATATGGTATACTTATTTTATCGATTTCTTCACCGCAAAGGAGCCAGACTATGAGAGAGATCCTCTGTTCCGATATTGCCGCCGCCGTCGAAAGGCTCTGTATCCGCGCCGCCACGGTGCTGACGCCGGATCTGCGGGCGGCCATCGAAGGGGCCGCCGGGACCGAGCCGTCGGAGGCCGGGAGCGCCGCCCTCCGGGACATGGTGGACAATTTTAACTGCGCCGCCGCCGGCGGCCTGCCCATCTGCCAGGACACGGGTATGGCGGTGGTCTTCGCCGACCTGGGCCAGGACGTCCATATCGCCGGCGGGGACTTCGAGGCCGCCGTGGCCGAGGGGGTGCGGCGGGGGTATGTGAACGGGTACCTGAGAAAATCCGTGGTGGCCGACCCCTTCCGGCGGGTGAACACCAACGACAACACCCCGCCGATCCTCTGGACGCGGATCGTCCCCGGCGACAGGCTGACCCTCACCGTGGCCCCCAAGGGCTTCGGGAGCGAGAACAAGAGCCGGATGAAGATGTTCCTGCCCTCCGCCGGGATCGGGGCGTTTGAGGACTTCATTGTGGAGACGGTGGAGCTTGCCGGAGCCGACCCCTGTCCGCCGGTGGTGCTGGGCGTGGGCATCGGCGGCACGGTGGAGAAGGCCGCCATGATGGCCAAGCTGGCCCTGACCCGGCCGGTGAACCTGCGCAATCCCGACGAATTTTACGCCGCCATGGAGGCCCGCGTTCTGGAGAAGGTCAACGCCCTGGGCATCGGCCCCCAGGGCTTCGGCGGCAGAACCACGGCCCTGGCCGTGAACATCAACGCCTACGCCAGTCACATCGCCGGCACCGTCTGCGTTGTCAACGTGGGGTGCCACGTCACCCGCCACGCCACGGAAATACTATAACTTTCTAAAAAGCCCTGACGGGCTTTTTTCCGACGTACATGCCGCCGGGAAAAATATTGATGAAATTGAGTTGAAAGCCGGGTGCCGTAAATGAACGTCTATTCTCCCCTGGACGAAAGGATCCTGATTCACGGGCGCACCGTGAAAAAAGAGCCCCTGCCCCTTTTCTGGACGGGGTCGGGCGTCGAGCTGGAGACAGACGCCGGAGAGCTTTGGCTGGAGCTGGAGAGTACCGGGGTTACCGGCCTTCTGTGGATCCGCGCGGAGCTGGACGGCGCGACGGTCCTGCGCCAGGCGGTGGAGCAGGGCGTCAGCCGGATCTGCGTCTTCCGGGGCGTGCCCCGTACCCGCCGCCGGGTGCGGATCTTCCGGGAACAGCAGCCCTTCCCCCGGGAGCCGGACTGCGTCCTCCGCGTCCGCTCCGTCCGGTGCGACGGGGCCCTCTACCCGGTTCCGCCCAGACCCCGGCGGCTGGAATTCGTGGGCGACAGCGTCACCGCAGGCGAGGGCCTGTGCGGGCCGGCCACCCTTCTCTCCGGCGGCCCCATCGTCTACTCCAGCCAGGGCAATTACGCCCTGGAGGCGGGCCGCGCCCTGAACGCCGACGTGAATCTGGTGGCCCTCAGCGGCTGGGGCGCCGCCGTCTCCTGGGACAACAACCCCAACAACGTGACGCCCCGGGTCTACGGGGAGGTCTGCTCCGCCCTCCCCGACCCGGACGGGCGCGGGCTCTGGGACTTTGACGCCTGGCAGCCCGACGCCGTGATCATCCACCTGGGCAACAACGACTTTTTCGCCCTGAAGGAGGCCCCATATACCGATCCGGAGACCGGCGCGGTGACGCAGTTCCGCCTGGGCCCGGACGGCGGCCCCGACGAGGCCAGCGCCCGGGCGTTCCGGCAGGCGGTGACCGGATTTTTGGCCCGGGTGCGGGCGGTAAATCCCAAAGCCCACCTGGTCTGGGCCTTCGGCATGTTCACCGGCCTCTGGCGGCCCTATATCCTGACGGCCATGGAGGCGTATACCCGCGATGCCGGGGACGGGAACGTCAGCTTCCTCCCCCTCCCCCGGGTGAGGCCCGAAAACGCCGGCTCCAACGGCCACCCCGGCCCCCTGGACCACCTGGCGGCGGCCAGGGCCGTGACGGAACATCTGAGGGCGATACTGCCCTTTCACGGTTAAGCCTTCGTCACTCGGTCAAAATTTTTTATTCTTTTTTCAAAAAACTTGTTCATTTTTTCTATACGGTATGGTATAATACTCCCACGGGAGGAATCCCGCATACAGAAAGGAGCTGACGACAATGAGGTTTACTTTTACCGAGAAGAAGCTTCCGGTCTCCGCGGATGTGAGGGCGTATGCCGAGAAGAAGCTGGGAAAGCTGGACAGGCTTTTCAAGAGCGAGGCCGACGCCTCCGTCACCTTCTCCATGGAGAGGGGCCGCTTCATCGTTGAGGCCACCATCCGGGCCGGCGGCATGATCTACCGTGTCACCGAGACAACGGGGGATATGTACGCCTCGATTGATTCCGCCGCCGCCAGCATCGAGCGGCAGATCCGCAAGAACAAGACGCGCCTTGCCAAGCGCCTGCGCGACGGCGCCTTTGAGCGGGAGATCTCCGTCCCCGCCGTCCCGGAGGAGGATGAGGAGGGCGAATTCCAGGTGGTGCGCACCAAGCGCTTCTCCATCAAGCCCATGACCGTGGACGAGGCGATCCTGCAGATGAACCTTCTGGATCACGAGTTCTTTGTCTTCAAAAATCAGGACGAGGAGGACAGATTCGCCGTGGTCTACAAGCGCAAAAGCGGCGGCTACGGCCTCATCGAGAGCGACTGAAAAACCGAAAAGGAAAGAGGGGGCCGGCATTCCGGCCCCCTCAGCTTGTCAAAAAACTTATTCGTATTCGATATTTTTTCCGATGACGCCGCCCCCGGCTTGCCGGGGGCGGCGTCGGTGTTGATGTGGATTTTGAAGCTTACGCCCAGGGGTTCTCGGTGGGGTAGGGCAGGGACTTGGGCTGGTTCCAGGCGATGTCCTTGACGCCCAGATATTTCAGCACCTCGAAGAGGTACTTGCCGCAGTGGGCGAAGGCCACGGCGCCGTGGTGCGGATAGCGCTTCTGGATGAGCACGTGGCGGTAGAAGCGGCCCATCTCGGGGATGGCGAAGATGCCGATGCCGCCGAAGGAGCGGGTGGCCACGGGCAGAACCTGGCCCTCCGCCACGTAAGAGCGCAGGTTCCCCTCGCTGTCGCACTGGAGGCGGTAGAAGGTGATGTCGCCGGGGGCGATGTCGCCCTCCAGGGTGCCGCGGGTGAAATCGGGATCGCTTCCCTCCGGCTCCAGGAGCCTGTGCTGGATGAGCTGGTACTTGATGGCGCGGGACTCGCACATCTTGCACTCCGGCGTGTTGCCGCAGTGGAAGCCCATGAAGGTGTCCGTGAGCTTGCAGTCGAACTTGTCCTTGATGTCCTCATCAAAAATGTACTGGGGCACGGAGTTGTTGATATCCAGGAGCGTCACGGCGTCATTGGTGACGCACGCGCCTATGTACTCGCTGAGAGCGCCGTAGATGTCCACCTCGCAGGCCACGGGGATGCCCCGGGAGGCCAGACGGGAGTTGACGTAGCAGGGCTCAAAGCCGAAGGCCTCCGGGAAAGCCGGCCAGCACTTGTTGGCGAAGGCCACGTACTTCCGGGCGCCCTTGTGCTGCTCGGCCCAATCCAGAAGCGTCAGCTCAAACTGGGCCAGCCGCTCGTTCATCTCCGGAAAGTAGCGCCCCTCGCCCATCTCGGCGGCCATCTCCGCGCAGACAGCGGGGATGCGGGCATCATTGGCGTGGGCTTTGTAGCTGACTAAGAGGTCGAGCTCGGAGTTCTCCTCGATCTCCACGCCCAGCTCGTAGAGCCCCTTGATGGGGGCGTTGCAGGCGAAGAAGTCCTGGGGCCGGGGGCCGAAGGTGATGATCTTCAGGTTCTTGACGCCGATGATGGCCCGGGCGATGGGCACAAAGTCCGCAATCATCTTCACGATGTCGCCGCAGGTGCCTACGGGGTACTCGGGGATATAGCCCTTCAGGTGGCGCATCCCCAGGTTGTAGGAGCAGTTGAGCATGCCGCAGTAGGCGTCGCCGCGGCCGTTAATCATGTCGCCGTCGCCCTCGGCGGCGGAGACATACATGCAGGGGCCGTCGAACCTCTGGGCGATCAGCGTCTCCGGCGTCTCGGGGCCGAAGTTGCCCAGGAACACCACCAGGGCGTTGCAGCCGGCGGCGGTGACGTCCGCCACGGCCTTCAGGGCGTCCTGCTCGTTCTCCACGGTGACAGGGCACTCGTAGAGCTCGCCGGGATAAGCGGCCACGATGTTCTTCCGCCGCTGGGTGGACAGGGCGATGGGGAAGCAGTCGCGGCTCACCGCCACGATGCCCAGCTTTACTTCGGGGATGTTGCTGCACATAGAAATGACCTCCTTATTTCCTCACTAAAAAATAATTTAAAAAGTTTCAAAATAATGCTTGACAAATGCTTCGGCCTGTGGTATAATGCATGATAAGGGCACGGGAGAAGGAAAATCTCCGGGGTCTGGAGAGGTGTTGCCGTTTTGAGGGGCTTACGCTTTCTCCACGGCGGCCAGGATCCCGTCGAGCATGTTGGTGTCCACGCCCTCGATGTCCCCGGCGTCGGCGGCCTGGGGGATGGCCGGGTCGATGGGCAGGCGGGCGGTGACGGGGATCCTGTGGGCGGCCGCCAGCTCCTCCAGCCGGCTCTCGCCGAAAATGAAATGCTTTTTGCCGCAGTCGGGGCAGACGAAGTAGGACATATTCTCCACAATGCCCAAGACGGGGATGCTCATCAGCTCCGCCATCTTCACGGCCTTTTCCACGATGACGCTGACAAGCTCCTGGGGGGAGGTGACGATGACGATGCCGTCCACGGGCAGGGACTGGAACACGGTCAGGGGCACGTCGCCCGTTCCGGGGGGCATATCCACGAACATGTAGTCCACGTCGCCCCACCAGACCTCCTTCCAGAACTGCTGGACCACGCCGCCGATGATGGGGCCGCGCCACACCACGGGATCCGTGGGGTCGTCCAGAAGGAGATTCATGCTCATCAGCTTAATGCCGGTGCGCGTCTCGGCGGGGACGATGCCCTCCTCCACGCCCATGGCCCGCTCCCGGACGCCGAACACCTTGGGGATGGAGGGGCCGGTGATATCCGCGTCCATGACGGCGACGGCGGCGCCCTTTTTCCGCTGGGCGCAGGCCAGCAGGCCCGTTACCATGGATTTGCCTACGCCGCCCTTGCCGGAGACGACGGCGATGACCTTTTTGACGCTGGACGCGGGATTTCCCGCCTTGGGATCCTCGTTTTTCTTTTCCCGGCTGGCGCAGTTGGCCGCGCAGGTGGCGCAGTCGTGGGTACATTCTTCGCTCAAAATGAAAACCTCCTTGGCAATCGGGGGCCGGGCCCCCGGATACAGATACAAATACTATACCGCTTTTTCCTCCTTTCGTCAATCGGGTGAAGAAGAAAAAATGGGGGAGAAATTCCAGAAGATCCGTCTCGAGGGGGATATCGGAGGATCGGCAAATTATGGTAATTTATGTTTTTCACGGACACCACGGCCCGGGCGGCCGGATGTCCACGGATTATGTCGACCAATTTTATACTGAATTGCCGAAAAGATGTTGCAAAATTTTGAAACAGATGTTATAATCTTATTTACATGAGTTCTTAAGATTTTTGACCGCGGGATTTTAATCAGACATTTGTATTCTGCCGCCGGCGCGGGCATACTGAGCTCGGAGATGCCGCGCGCTCTTCAAGTAAGCACACAGGAAGGTGAGCCTTTGACAAAATATGTTATCAAAGGTGGGAGGCCCCTTTACGGCACCGTTGAGATCAGCGGGGCCAAAAACGCCGCCGTGGCCATTATCCCCGCCGCCATGCTGGTGGACGGGGTCTGCCGCATTGAAAATATTCCCCAGATCTCCGACGTGACCATGCTCCTGAACATCCTCCGGCGTCTGGGCGCCAGGGTCAGGACGGTGGACCGCCACACCATGGACATCGACTGTTCGGGCGTGCGCACGTTCAAGGCGGATTTTGACATCATGACAAAGATCCGCGCCAGCTACTACCTGATCGGCGCGCTTCTGGGCCGGTTCGGGAAGGCCAAGGTGGCCATGCCCGGCGGCTGTAATTTCGGTTCCGTCCGGCCCATTGACCAGCACGTCAAGGGCTTTATCGCCATGGGCGCGGAGGTGGAGGTCAAAAACGGCCTCGTCTCCGCCACCGCCCGGGACGGGCGTCTCCACGGGGCGGACATCTATCTGGACGTGGCAAGCGTGGGGGCCACCATCAACATCATGCTGGCCGCCGTGTTCGCCAGGGGCGTCACCCGCATCGAGAACGTGGCCCGGGAGCCCCACATCGTGGACGTGGCCAACTTCCTCAACGCCATGGGCGCGGACATCCGCGGGGCCGGCACCAACGTCATCAAGATCCGGGGCGTTGACCGTCTCAACGGCGGCAGCTACGCCCTGATCCCCGACCAGATCGAAGCCGGCACCTATATGGCCGCCGTGGCGGGGGCGGGCGGCAGCCTGCTCATCAAAAACGTCATCCCCAAGCACATGGACTGCATCACCGGCAAGCTGGAGGAGATGGGCGTCCACGTGGAGGAGGGCGAGGACGAGATGCTCGTCTCCCGCTCCGGCTCCCTGCGGCGCATCAACCTGAAGACCCTGCCCTATCCCGGCTTCCCCACGGACATGCAGCCCCAGATGGCCACGGTGCTGTGCCTGGCCCGTGGCACCTCCGTCATCACGGAGGGCGTGTGGGACACCCGGTACAAATACGTGGACGAGCTGATGAAAATGGGCGCCAGCATCACCGTTGACGGCCGTAAGGCCATCATCGAGGGGGTGGGCGAGCTCACCGGCGCCAACGTGAAGGCCTGGGATCTGCGGGCCGGGGCGGCCATGGTCATCGCGGGCCTGTGCGCCCAGGGCACCACCGAGATCGAGGGCGTCAACTACATCGAGCGCGGCTACGAGGATCTGGTGGAGAAGCTCAGGGCCGTGGGCGCGGACATCGAGAGCGTGGAGATCCCGGAGACGGACGACGCGGAGATCGTCAAAATAGGATAATGACCGATTCGGGGGCATAAAATGCCCCCTGACTTTTATAGACATCATGGTGGATATCACGCTGATTTGTGTGGGCAGGCTCAAGGAAAGGTTCTATAAGGACGCCTGCGGGGAGTACATAAAGCGCCTGGGGGCCTATTGCCGTATCACGGTGACGGAGCTTGCGGAGGAGCGGAAAAGCGACGCGCCCTCTCCGGCGGAGGTGGACGCCTGCCTTTTGAAGGAGGCGGAGGCCATCAAAAAAGCCGTCCCCAAGGGGGCGGCGGTGATCGCCCTGTGCGTGGAGGGCCGGGAGTACTCCTCCCCGGGGCTGGCGGGGCTTTTGGAGGAGCTGAGCCTGAAAAGCGCGAAGCTTTGCTTTATCATCGGCGGCTCCGACGGCCTACATCAAAGCGTCAAGGAGCTGGCCCGGGTGAGGCTGTCCATGTCGCCCATGACCTTTCCCCACCACCTGGCCAGGGTGATGGTGCTGGAGCAGATCTACCGGGCGTTTCGTATCCTGAACGGAGGGAAATATCACAAATGAGCGGGGAATGGAGCTTCAAATTCACCTCCGGCGTCACCGGGAACTGGCCGGTGACGGCCTCCGGTCAACCGGAGACGCCCGCCTTTTTGGAGCGGGTCTTCGGCAGCGAGACGGAGCTGGCGCTGCGGCGCAATATGCTGTGGGCCTACGGCGTGCCCAGCGTGAGCCGGTACCCCCTGGACGGGGCCCTGGGCAAGGTCATTCTGGGCCAGTCCGGCTTCGGGATGGATATTTTCGTCCCCGAGAGTATGCTGGAGGACGCGAAAAATATTATAAAGCCCGCTGAAAACGAATCTGAAAATGAAATCATATATGAGGAGGAAAATCAAAATGAGCTACCGTGAATCCTACGAGAAATGGTTGAATTCTCCCGCCCTGTCCGCCCAGGAGAAGGCGGAGCTTCAGGCCATTGCCGGGGACGAGAAGGAGATCGAGTCCCGCTTTGTGGCCCAGCTGGAGTTCGGCACCGCCGGTCTGCGCGGCACCATGGCTGTGGGCCTCAACCGCATGAACGTCCATGTCATCCGCCACACCACCCAGGCCTTCGCCGAGGTGATCCTGGCCGAGGGCCCCGAGGCCGCCAAACGCGGCGTGGCCGTCTGCTACGACTGCCGCAACAACTCCGAGACCTTTGCCCGGGAGGCCGCCCGGGTCTGCGCCGCCAACGGCATCTTCGTGCGGCTCTTTGACGACATGCGCCCCACCCCGGAGCTTTCTTTCGCCATCCGGGAGTATAAGTGCATCGCCGGCATCAACGTCACCGCCTCCCACAACCCCAAGGAATATAACGGCTACAAGGTCTACTGGGAGGACGGCGCCCAGCTGCCCCCCAAGCACGCCGATGAGGTGGCCGCCAAAATGGCGAAGCTGGACGTCTTTGACTGCGTCAAGACCATGGACTTTGACGCCGCCCTCCGGGAGGGGAAGATCGTCCTCATGGGCCACGAGACGGACGAGGCGTTTTTAGCCAACGTCATGGCCCAGCAGAACGACCCCGCCCTCATCGCCAGTGTGGCCGACAGCTTCAAGATGGTCTACACCCCCTTCCACGGCACCGGCATGAAGCTGATCCCCGAGGCGCTTCGCCGTATGGGCCTTAAGAAGGTCTACTGCGAGCCCCAGCAGATGATCAAGGACGGCGATTTCCCCACCGTCAAGTCCCCCAACCCCGAAAACCCCGAGGGCTTCTATCTGTGCGTCGAGCTGGCCGACAAGGTGGGCGCGGACTTCATCCTGGGCTCCGACCCGGACGCCGACCGCGTGGGCATCATGGTGCGGGATCACGACGGCAAGTTCATCCCCTTCACCGGCAACCAGACGGGCGTCCTGCTCTTAGACTACATCATCGGCGCCAAGCGCCGGGCCGGCACCATGCCTGAAAACCCCGCGGCCCTCAAGTCCATCGTCTCCTCCGAGATGGCCCGCGCCGTGGCGGAGAAGAACGGCCTGCAGTTCTACGACACCTTCACCGGCTTTAAGTTCCTGGCCGAGAAAAAGAACGCCCTGGAGGAGTCCGGTCAGGGGAAGGTCATCTTCTCCTTTGAGGAGTCCTACGGCTACATGTTCGGCGACTACGTCCGGGACAAGGACGCCGTCACCGCGTCCCTGATGATCTGCGAGATGGCGGCCTGGTACGCCTCCCAGGGCATCGCCCTGGTGGACGCTCTGGACGCCCTCTATGAGAAGTACGGCGCGTATCTGGAGAAGACCCTGAACCTGGTGATGCCGGGTCTTGACGGTCAGAAGAAGATGAAGGCCCTGATGGACGGCCTCAGGAACGATCCTCCCGCCCAGATCGCCGGCCAGAAGATCCGCCTCTACCGGGACTACGCCGACGGCTCCGAAAAGGACGCGGAGACCGGCGCGGCGGCCAAGATGGAGCTGTCCGGCTCCAACGTGCTGTCCTTCGTGCTGGCCGACGGCACCGTCCTCATCGTCCGGCCCTCCGGCACCGAGCCCAAGGTAAAGGTCTATGTCCTCTGCCGGGGCGAGAATATGGAGGAGGCCCGGAAAAAGACCGCCCTCTACTCCGACTGGGCTATGGGCCTTGGCAAATAAAAGCCGCATAAAGCCATAAAATTATCGCCGCCCGGAACCGGGCGGCGATACAACTTGTCAAAAAACTCAAATTCAATATTTTTCCCGGCGACATGCGCGTCGGGAAAAATCCCTTTTGTCGCCCAAGTGTGCCCCTTCGGGGTGCATGTAGGGCGACAGCAGGGCGGTTTTCTCTGAATTTCGCAAAATTCAGAGAAAATTACCCACACGTTCCCCCTTGTCGGGAAAAGCCCGTCAGGGCTTTTTCGACAGTCTATATCGCCGCCCGGTTCCGGGCGGCGATTTTAGAGTATTTGGAGGCTTTACGCGTCCAGGAGGCGCTCGGTGATAAGATCCATGACCTTGTTCTGGAGCAGGGAGTAGAGCACGTAGGGCTTGCCGTAGACGTCCACATAGGATTCGTATTCGTTTTCGGTGATGTCCTCGTCGGTGGCGGTGATGCCCTCCCGCTCGGCCACGGCCTGGAAGATCATGTCCTGCTGGGCGTGGAAGGGGGCCTGGACGTCCAGGTACTCGTCAAGGGTGGAGGCGCCCACCATGTACTGGACAAAGGTGTCGGCATCCAGGCCGTACTGGCTGGCCTGGAGCTCGATCTGGGTCTTCATGGCGGCCCGGACGGCGTCGGTGACGGCCTGGGGGATGTCGCCGCACTGGGCGGCGCTGAGAAAGACGGGGATCTCCGTCTCGCTGGTGACCTCCTCCACGCTTACGTAGTTGTAGGCGATGTACTGGGCCATATGGTCGCGGCTCTCAAAGCCGATGGCCTTTGCCGCGTCCTCGGCGATGTCCCAGATGTAGTTGACGGTGATGTTGAACACCGCGTCCTTGCCCGCCAGATCCTCGCTCTGGTAGGGGTCGGGGAAGGTGACCTCGATGTCAAAGTTTTCGCCGGGCTTGTGGCCCTTGAGCTGTTCGATGAAGTCGTCGATGAAGCTGGTGTAGCCCACCACGATATCGCTGCCCTGGCCGCCGGTACTGCCGCCTTCAAATTCCACGCCGTCCACGCTTCCCACGTAGTCGATGTTCACAAAGTCCCCGTCAGCGATGCCACGGTCGTAGATCTGGGGGAATTCCGGGAGCTCCACGTCCTCAAAGGCCGGGAGCGTCACAAAATCCAGCGCCCGGACGCCCGCGTAGAAGCCGTTTTCATCAAGGCCGTTGGACAGGGCGGTGTAGTCGGGGAGGGCGGCGCTGTCCGAGGTGTCGCCGGCGCTGTCGCCGGAGGTGTCGTCCGAGGCGCCGCCGGAGGTGTCGGCCCCGTTGACCTTGTCGTTGAGCTTGTCGCTGAAAGCGCCGCGCTGGCAGGAGGCCAGGGCGAAAACCAGCGCCAGGGCCAGCAGAAGGCAGAGAAGTTTCCTGTTTTTCATAAGAGATCCCCTTTGTATAAAGGCTTTTTCGGTGGAATGATGAAAATTATACAGGATGGGCGGCGGGGAAATGTGAACATTTTGTAAATACGGCGCAAGGTCACAATTCTTCTTTATTTTAAAAGGAGAATATGCTATAATATACCGATACAATTAATCTGCAATCTGCGAAAGGTATACTGCAATGGGACTGATCACCAAGCTGTTCGGAACAAGAAGCGACCGTGAGATCAAGAAGCTCATGCCGCTGGTGGAAAAAACGGAGGCTCTGGAGGAGCCTATGAAGCGGCTCTCCGACAGTGAGCTGCGGGCCAAGACGGAGGAATTCAAGGCGCGTTACGCCGCCGGGGAGACGCTGGAGGAGCTCCTGCCGGAGGCCTTCGCCGTCTGCCGGGAGGCGTCGGACCGGGTGCTGGGGATGCGCCATTTTCAGGTGCAGCTCATCGGCGGCATTGTCCTGCATCAGGGGCGCATCGCCGAGATGAAGACCGGCGAGGGCAAGACCCTGGTGGCCACTCTGCCGGCGTACCTCAACGCCATTGCCGGACGCGGCGTACACATCGTCACCGTCAACGACTACCTGGCGCGCCGCGACTCGGAGTGGATGGGGAAGGTCTACCGGTTCCTGGGCCTGTCCGTGGGGCTCATCGTCCACGGGCTCACAAACGCCCAGCGGAAGGCCGCCTACGACGCGGACATCACCTACTGCACCAACAACGAGCTGGGCTTTGACTATCTGCGGGACAATATGGCCCTCTACAAAAGCCAGATGGTCCAGCGGGGCCACGCCTTTGCCATCGTGGACGAGGTGGACTCCATCCTCATCGACGAGGCCCGCACGCCCCTCATCATCTCCGGCCAGGGCGACGAATCCACGGATCTTTACCGCAGGGCAGACGACTTCGTGGCGCGGCTCCGGAAAAAGGTTTACGCCAGCGTGGACGAGAAGGCGGACACCACCGACGAGGACGCGGACTACATCGTGGACGAGAAGGCCCGCACCGCCACCCTGACGGGCAGCGGCGTAGCCAAGGCGGAGCAGACCTTCGGCCTGGAAAATTACGCCGACATCGAAAACGCCACCCTCTCCCACCACATCAATCAGGCGCTGAAGGCCCACGGCATCATGAAGCGGGACGTGGACTACGTGGTGCGGGACGGTGAGATCATCATCGTGGACGAGTTCACCGGCCGCCTCATGTTCGGACGGCGCTATTCCGAGGGCCTGCACCAGGCCATCGAGGCCAAGGAGCATGTGGACGTCCAGAGCGAGAACAAGACCCTGGCTACCATTACCTTCCAGAATTTCTTCCGCCTCTACGACAAGCTCTCCGGCATGACCGGCACGGCGCTTACCGAGGAGGAGGAATTCGGGGCCATCTACAACATCGACATTGTGGAGATCCCCACCAACCGGCCCCTGGCCCGTATCGACAACCCGGACGCGGTGTATAAAAACGACGCCGGGAAAAACCGGGCCGTTATCCGGCAGATCGCCGCCTGCCACGAGAAGGGCCAGCCAGTGCTGGTGGGCACGGTGTCCATCGAGAAGAGCGAATATCTGTCCAAGCTGCTCTCCAAGCAGGGCATCAGGCATAACGTGCTGAACGCCAAGAACCACGAAAAGGAGGCGGAGATCATCGCCCAGGCCGGCAAGCTGGGGGCCGTGACCATCTCCACCAACATGGCCGGGCGCGGCACGGATATCGTCCTGGGCGGCAACGCGGAATTCATGGCCCGGGCCGATCTGCGCCGGGAGGGTATCCCCGATGAGATCATCTCCGAGGCTGTGGGCTTTGCCGAGACGGACAACGCCGACATCCTGGCGGCCCGGGAGAAATACGGGGAGCTTTTGAAGAAGTATAAGGCGGTCACCGACGCGGAGGCCGAAAAGGTGCGCGCCGCCGGGGGCCTTTTCGTCCTGGGCACCGAGCGCCACGAGGCGCGGCGCATCGACAACCAGCTGCGCGGCCGGTCCGGCCGTCAGGGCGACCCGGGCGAGACGCGGTTTTACATCGCCCTCTCCGACGACCTGATGCGGCTGTTCGGCGGCGAGCGGATCGAGGGGCTGATGGAGACGCTGAAGATCGACGAGGACACACCCATCGACCAGCGTATCCTCTCCGGGGCCATCGAGAATGCCCAGAAGAAGGTGGAGAGCCAGAACTTCCAGTCCAGAAAGCACGTGCTGGAGTACGACGACGTGATGAACACCCAGCGCGGCATCATCTACGAGCAGCGCCGGAGGGTGCTGGACGGCGAGGACGTCAGCGCCAATATCCGGGGCTGGATTCGGGAGGTCATCGCCTCCAACGTGGCCACGGCTATGGCTCCGGAGGCGGAGCCGGAGAACGGCCGGCACAAGCCGGAGCCCGCCGCCATGACGGAAGAGAAGCTTGTGAACATGGTCAAGAGCACCTTCCTGGCCCTGGCGGTGACGCCCCAGGATGTCCGCGCCCTTACGGAGACCGGCCTGGAGCGGATGACGCCGGAGGAGATCACCGACCGGCTTACGGAGATAGCAGAGAAGGTCTACGACCGGCGCGAGGCGGAGGCGGGCAAGGCCCCCGGGACCGATCAGCCCATTATGCGGGAGGTGGAGCGCGTCATCCTTCTGCGGGTGGTGGACGAGTACTGGATGGATCACATCGACGCCATGAGCGAGCTGCGCCAGGGGATCCGCCTCAGGGCCTACGCCCAGGTCAACCCCGTGGACGAGTATAAGCGCGAGGGCGGAGAGATGTTTGACGCCATGATCAACGGCATCCAGGAGGAGGTCGTGCGGCGGATGTTCGCCGTGCGTCTGGCGAAGGAACAGCCCATCGAGCGCAAAAGCGTTGCGAAAAACGCCGTGGCCGGGGCCAACGCCGGCGGGTCGGATGTGAAGAAAAAGCCCGTGAAGGTGGTCAAGATCGGCCGCAACGACCCCTGCCCCTGCGGCAGCGGCCTGAAATGGAAAAAGTGCACCTGCAAGGAATATCACCCCGATTAAACCGGCATGAAGGCCGCGAAGCGGCTTTCAAATGCCAAGGGGATGCGTGCGGAGAGGATCTTTGAGTTTTAGCTGTATGGATCTTATCGAAACGAATTTAAACGGTCTTCCGCTGATGACCGCGCCCCATATCCCCTTCCCCCACGGCTTCACCACCCGGTTCGGCGGGGTGAGCGGCGGGATCTACGCCTCCCTCGATCTGGGGGAGAACCGGGGCGACGAGCCGGAGGCGGTGCGGGAGAATTACCGCCGGCTCAAGGCGGCGCTGGGGATCGAAAGGCTCTGCTTCACAAGGCAGATCCACGAGGCCACGGTGAGATACGTCACGGGCCGGGACGCCCGGGAGCCCTTCGATCCGCTCCCGTACGCCTGCGACGGGCTCGTCACCGACGAGCCGGGGCTGGGCCTGATCGTCTTCACCGCCGACTGTGTGCCCCTCCTGCTGTGCGACCCGGAAAGGCGCGTGGCCGCCGCTGTGCACGCCGGGTGGCGGGGGACTGTGGCGGACATCGCCGGGAGGGCGGTGGAGGCCATGGAGAAGCTGGGCTGTGACCCCGGAGACATCCGGGCCGCCATAGGGCCGTGCATCTCCCGGTGCTGTTTTGAGACGGGCCCCGAGGTGCCGGAGGCGGTGACGGCCGTCCTGGGACAAGAGGGGCGGGCATACATCGACGGCCCCGGCGGGGACGGAGACAAATATTTTGTGGATCTCAAGGGCGTCAACCGGGCGCTGTTGACGCGCCGGGGGGTGTGCCCCGAACATATCGCCGTCTCGGGGGAGTGCACCATGTGCAGGCCGGATAAATACTGGTCGCACCGGGCCACCAACGGCCGGCGCGGCGTCCAGGCGGCGGTGATCGCCCTCTCGTGACGGCCCTTCAGCATAGAGAAAAAACGGAGGTAAAGCCGTGAGGCTCAGACATATTCGATTGACCGCCCTGGCGCTGGCCCTGCTCCTGCTGCTGACCGGCTGTGGGGAGATGGTACTGCCCTTCGGGCAAAACCGGCCCACGGAGGACACGGGCGCGGATACCGCCGCCGGAGGGGACACCTCCGCGGCCGAGACGCTCCCCAGCGGCGACGGCTATACCAGGGCGGACAGCGTCTTTTCCGTCAACTACAACCCCAAAGGGTCGTTCGACCCTTTAAGCGGCACCGATTATTACAACGAGCAGCTTTTCGGCCTGCTCTACGAGGGGCTTTTCTCCCTGTCCTCCACGCTGACGCCGGAGCCGGTGCTCTGCGAGAGCCTGGAGACGGAGGACGGGGTGACCTATGACCTGACGGTGCGGGGCGGCGTGGCCTTCCACGACGGTACGCTCCTGACGGCCCGGGACGTGGTCTACTCCCTGAATACCGCCCGCGCGTCCGGCAAGTTTTCCGCCCGCCTGGACGACATCGCCTCTGTCAGTGAGACAGGGGAGCTGACGGCGCAGATCAAGCTGAAAAACGCCAATTACATGCTCTCGTCCCTGCTGGACGTGCCCATCATCAAGGAACCTGCCGCCACCCGCTCCGCCGCCCCTGTGGAGGACGATACGGACGACACCACGGAGGACACCGCCGCGGAACCCGCGAGCCCGGCGTTCTCCGGCCCCGTGGGCACAGGGCCCTATTTGTACAGCGGCGGCCGCCTGGAGGCCTTTACAGCCCACCGGGACTACCGGCCCGGCTCCATGAAGGTCATCTATCTGAAGGAGGTGGCCTCGGGGGATATGGCCGACGCCTTCGCCGACCGCTCCATCGATTTTGTGGGCTACGACCCCACGGGCAACGACAAGCTGAATATCCACATGGTCCACGAGACGCGGTATTACGACACCACGGACATGGTGTATCTGGGCTTTAACTGCAAGAGCGGCCCCACCAAAGACGTATATGTGCGTCAGGCGCTGATGCGGCTTGTGAATCTGGACGCCATCTGCTCGGATATTTATGAAAACGCCGCGCGGCGCTCTGTTTTCGCCCTCAGCCCCGTTCTGGGGCTGGTCAGCGACCGGCAGGAGGCCGGTTACGGCTACTCCCGTCAGAATTTCAACCGCCTTGCCCTGGGCGCGGGCCTTGAGGACAGGGACGGGGACGGGGCGCTGGACTACCTCGGCGACCCCATGGTTCTGCGGCTGGTGGTCAACTACGAGACATCCGGCAAGGTGGAGGCCGCCCAGCGGATCGTCACGGATATGCGGAACATGGGCATCAACGCGGTGCTGGTGAGTATGCCCTTCGACAGCTACCAGCGGGCGCTCCAGCGGGGCGATTATGAGATGTATCTGGCGGAGGTGCGGCTGAAGGCGGATTTCGACCTGGGCGTCCTGTTCTACGGCAAGCTCAACTACAGCGGCGCCGACGGAGCCGCGTATAGGCCGCTGGTGCGGGATTTCCTGGCGGCCCCCGACGAGGAGACGCGGGCGGCGGCGGCCCTGGCGCTGGATCTCCATATCGCCGAGGACGCCTGCATCGTGCCCATCGGCTACAAGCAGCGCTCCGTGCTGACCCACGTGGGCGTGGTGGAGGGGGTGGATCCCAGCCAGTCCAACCTCTACCGCAATGTCCTTGGCTGGAGCGTCGATCTGGGCAACCGGTAATACTTTGGATAGATAGAGAGAGGGATTGCCATGACGGACAGAGAGCTTATCAACAGGGCCGTTGAGGCGGCAAAAAGATCCTACGCGCCCTACTCCAACCGCACCTTCGGCGCGGCGCTGGAGTGCGCCGACGGGACGGTGGTCACGGGCTGTAACGTGGAAAACGCGGCCCTGGGAACGTCCATCTGCGCCGAACGGGCGGCGCTGTGCCAGGCGGTGTCCATGGGGAAGCGGAGCTTCCGGCGTCTGGCGGTGTACTCCGCCGAGAGCGCCGACTACTGCACCCCCTGCGGCGTCTGCCGCCAGGCGTTTTCCGAGTTCTCCCCGGAGATGGAGCTTCTCTGCGCCCGGGCCGACGGGCGGTACGTCAGCTACCGGCTCCGGGAGCTGCTGCCGGTGATGTACGCCAGGGACCGCTTTGAATGAATACCTATTTTATATAAAATATATTTTTCAGGAGAGTCAGCATGAAATTAGGGATAATCGGGCTGCCCAACGTGGGCAAGTCCACTCTTTTCAACGCCATCACCAACGCCGGGGCCGAGGCGGCCAACTACCCCTTCTGCACCATCGAGCCCAACGTAGGCACCGTGGCCGTGCCGGACGCACGGCTGGATTTTCTGGCGGACATGTACAAGCCCAAGAAATATACCCCCGCCGTCATCGAGTTCGTGGACATCGCCGGCCTTGTGCGGGGGGCCTCCAGAGGGGAGGGCCTGGGCAACAAATTCCTGGAGAATATCCGCCGCACCGACGCCATCGTCCATGTGGTGCGGTGCTTTGACGACGAAAACGTCATCCATGTGGAGGGCGGCGCCGATCCTCTGCGGGACATCGACATCATCGACCTGGAGCTCATTATGGCCGATCTGGAGCTGGTGACCCGGAGGCTGGACAAGGCCCAGAAGGCCGCCAAGGGCGGGGACAAGAAATTCAAGCGCGAGGCGGAGCTTTTCGAGGCTCTGCGCGAGCATCTGGACGCCGGCAAATCCGCCCGGAGCTTCCCGGTCAGCGGCGACGAGGACGCGGCGCTGCTGGCCTCCTCGGATCTGCTGTCCTTAAAGCCGGTGATCTACGCGGCCAACATGGACGAGGCGGGCATCGCCGATTTGGACGGAAGCGCCTACTACAGGGCCGTCAAGTCCCGGGCCGACGATGAGGGGGCCCAGGTTCTGCCCATCTGCGCCAAGACCGAGCAGGAGCTGACGGAGCTTTCGGAGGAGGAGCGGGCCATGTTCTTAGAGGATCTGGGCCTCTCCGAATCCGGCCTTGACCGGCTCATCAAGTGCTCCTACGCCCTGCTGGGCCTTATAAGCTTTCTCACCGCCGGGGCCGACGAGTGCCGGGCCTGGACCATCACCCGGGGGACCAAGGCCCCCCAGGCGGCGGGGAAGATCCACTCCGACTTTGAGCGGGGCTTCATCCGGGCGGAGATCGTGGCCTTCGAGGATCTGAAGACCTGCGGCTCCATGGCCGCCGCCAAGGAGAAGGGCCTGGTTCGGTCCGAGGGCAAGGATTACGTCATGCGCGACGGCGACGTGACCCTGTTCCGCTTCAACGTATAAGGCCCATGGAGAAGAAAAAGCGCATCGACGCCATCGACGCCGCCCGGGGGCTGGCGCTGGTGCTGATGGTGATCCACCATTTTCTCATCGATCTTGTGAACCTGTGCGGCGCGCCCATGTGGATCTTTTCAAACCCTGTCTTCGACGTACTGCACTACATCTTCGCGGGGCTGTTCATCTTCCTGGCGGGGCTGTGCTGCCGGTTCTCCCACAGCAACCTGCGCCGGGGCATCATCTGCTATGCCATCGCCATGGGCATCACCGTGGTGTCCAGCCTGCCCTTCATCGACGACCCCATCCGCTTCGGCGTCCTGCATCTGCTGGGCTTTTCCATGGTGTTCTTCGCCCTGACCCACAGGGCGTGGGACGCCATCCCCCGCAAGGCCGCGCCGGTGATCTATATCGGCATGACCGTCTTTACCGCGTGGCTGGTGGCCCACACCTCCATCGGCCCCGCCGCCCGGTGGCTCTTCCCCTTCGGCTGGTTTGAGAAGGGCTTCTATACCGCCGACTGGTTCCCCATTTTCCCCTGGGTGTTCGTGTTCCTGCTGGGTACCTGGGCGGGCCTCTATGTGGTGGAGCATAAGCTCCCGGAGCGGTTTTACACCTTCACCTGCCCCATCCTTCCCCAGATCGGCCGGAAAAGCCTGCTCATCTACGTCCTCCATCAGCCCATCCTCTACGGGCTGATCCTGGGCGTCCAGGCGCTGCTGAAATAAGAAAGACCGATTCGCGTAAAAAGGGGCTGTGAAAAAGAGCGGAAAGACGCTCGATTTTCACAGCCCCTGTTATGATTGTGAACGGAAAATTTGTTTGAAAAGGTGTACTTTTCCAAAATCCCAAGCGGGATTTTAAAACGGTTTTATTATATCGCATTTGGCACGCTTTTGCAAGAAAAAAATACAGATTTTTTCTGCGAATTTTAAGTTTGAAAAAGTACACTTTTTCAAACAGGAGGTAACGAAATGAAACGGCAAATTTGCAAGCTTCTGGCGATCCTGCTGGCCATAGCCATGGTCGCGGCGCTGGTTCCGGGCATGGCCCTGGCGGAGGAGGGCGGCTCCGCCGCGTCGCAGGGGTATGAATTTACCGGCGCTATGCCCACGGATAAGTGGGAGGATGCCGTACAGGAGGCGCCAAATGGCTATTCGGAGGATGAAGATAACAAAATCACCATCAGCAGCGCCGAGGGTCTGGCGTGGCTGGCGAAGCAGGTCAACAGCGGCACGGATAACTATTCCGGCAAAACCGTCACGTTGACGGATTCTGTCGACCTGAAAGCCCATCTCTGGACGCCTATCGGCACCGATACTCACCCCTTTAAGGGCACCTTTGACGGCGGCAATGAAAATGGCGAAGAAACCGGTATAAAAATAACCGGCGTCAGGTGCAGTTTGACAACCACCCAAACCAACATTAAATATTTTGGGCTGTTTGGCAAAACAGAGGACGCTACGCTTAAAAATGTGACTCTGGGCGATGTCGTGCTCAAAAGGAGTAACACCTACAGCGGATATGACGGAACGCTTGCAGGAAACACAACGAACACCCAAGTAGAGAAATGCCATGTCTCCAATAGCATGGTTGCTACCCGCGACTTCACCGGCGGCTTGATCGGCTATGCCTTTACCGGAAGCGTGAGTGGTTGCACCGTGGATCATGTAAGTGTGTCGGGTGAACAGTATGTTGGCGGCATCTGCGGTCAGGGCTACGCGCAAATTAACAATTGCACCGTCACCAACTCCGTCGTCAAGAGTACCCACTGGAAGGTGGGCGGAATCGTCGGACAGTCGGGCGAGGGTTCCCGTACATATACAAATGACGATGTCAAAAACGTCACCCTTATCTCCGGCTTCTTTGGGGTGGGTACGGAGGTCGGTGGGATCATCGGCTTTGTGAACTACTCCAGCGGTGTTGATGAGACGAAGTTGAAAGATTGTGACGTCGAGGGTTTGACGATCGAGGGGATAAGTTCGCACGCTACGAGTCCCAGAATCACCCTTCTCGACGCCGGCGGGTTGATCGGGAGCTTCCATTATGGGAAGCTTGAACTCTCCAACTGTTCCGTTAAAGATGTTCTTTTTAAGAAAAATGAGACAGATCAAGCGTCGGAGACACTTTTTAGGAGTGTAGGCGGCGTGATCGGCGGTATGTACTGGCGTTCCAACATTTCCTCCCACGACTATAGCATAACGCTGGACAGTGTCGCTGTATCCGACATTCAATTCGAGTGTGATAAAGGTGAAGGGATCGGAACCCTCATGGGGGTCGCCTATGCCGCCGCAGATGGCGAGCACACCGCCACAAATACGATCAAAAGCTCAAGTGTGGACAAGAACAGCGTGACCAAGTCCTCCGTCAACGGAGAGGATAATTTCAATCTGCGCATCATCGGCTCAAACTACCCCGAGGGAACGATTGCTTTCGACAACACCAAGTCCACGGTCACTTTTGATGGTGAGAACGAATTGCCCGTGGAGGATTTGACGGCCTACCCCGCTAACGGTGAAAACCTTGTGGCCTCCGGCTCTGAGATCTTCAAGCTGGTGGCGGTCTATCAGGAGGCCAAAACCGAATTTGCCGGCAGTGTTTCCGAAACGCTCCGAGCAATTGAGAACCCGTTCAGCAAGGGTGATTTCAAAAAAACGTTCCTGGATACGGCCATTAAGGAAATAAGCTACGACGACGTAACGTCGCTGGCTGATACGCCGTCGGAGGGCAACACCATCTATGTACACATCACCCCCATTCTCCGGGTGGAGCAGCTGAGCGCCACCGATACGACCCTGTCGCTCCGGCTGACGCCGCAATACACCGCCGTGGCGAATACTGACGCGGAGTCCTCAGAAGACGGAACTATTCTCAAGGATCATGTCGAGCTGGCGCTGGATTGGCCCGTTACGCTAACTGTGCCTCTGGGAGACCTTGCGACGGGCAATAACTTCGTGGATATTCGCCACACCCCTGCCGGTGCGGACGGCACGGAGCCATACATTTACGCCGCCAAAATCACCGAAGACAACACCACCTTCACCAGCGGACACGGTCTGGGTCAGTTTGACATTATGGCACTTAACGGTCCCCCGCTGGCATCGATTAAAGTTGCCAATGTGAGCGGAGCTGAACCGGCTTTTGAGTATATTTTCGACACATCGGCCCTAACCGGCGCGATCACGGTACCCGCCGCGGTGAATAAAACGGTGGTGACGCCGGATATGGACAGCAATACCGATCTTTTCAATGCAGATGTGACTTACAGTTTCTTGGTGAATGAAGTTAGCGCGGGCAGCATACAAAAGGGTGGTATACACGGTGATAAAACCGCTAAAAGTATAAGACCCCAAACGGTTGAGTTGAACTTCGGCGAAACCACCATTACCGTTGTGTCCCGCTACCTTAAAATTACTATACCGCCGGGAGCTGGTCTTGGCGGTGCTATCCGCGAAAATCAAGATGCCACCTACACGATCACTGTGACCCGTGAACTCCCCATCGTCACTATTGATCAGACCAGCGGCGGTACGGTTGAGGTCAAGAGCGTTGAGGTAGATTCGGAGAATCCCAAACAAGTCAAGGTCACTTTCACCGTCACCCCGGACGAGGAGTATGAGCTGCTTTCCGCCATGTATACAAGCGGAAACAGCGACGAAAGCGTGGAGACGACCGAAAACGAGGACGGCACATATACCTATTCTGTCGGTTACGACTCCGTTATCCATGCGGCGTTCAAGCTCAAGGAAAGCCTCAGCGACGACGCCACTACCATTGTGGACGAGCCGGTGACGGCGGCGCCCAGCATCCCGGAGGGCAACGACAAAATTGACGACAGCCTTCAGGCCGAAGACCTGGCGGACATGAACGTTACCCCCTACGACGAGACCGCCAAGGACATGGAGGACGCGGCCCTGAAAGCCGCCGAGGGCGTTGACAAGGATAAACTGGACAGCGCCGTGGAAGCTCTGAAGGGCGGCGACGGCACCGAGGTCTATATCCACGTCCTCACCACCTTCGAAACGGAGGTTGAGGCATACGATCGCGAGGCGGGCGTCATGGTGCTGGACATCACGCCGCGCTACCACGTCATCGCCACCACCGCCCAGGACAAGAAAGATATTGTGCTGGCAGGCAACAAAAATAACGCGGTTCAGCTGACGGAGGGAGACCTTGACGTCACCAAGCCCGTCAACATCACCGTGCCTATCCCCGCCGATCTTGCCGGGGAAGACGAGCCGGTCTATATCAAGCATGAAAAGGACGGCGGCAAGGTCTACTGGTACACCGGCACTGTGAAGGACGGCGCGGTGACCTTCACCAACCCCGACGGCTTCTCCACCTTTGAGATCCGCAACACTACGACTGCCCAGGCGAGCATCACTGTCGGGGATGAAACCAAGTACTATAACACCCTCCAGGAGGCCGTGGACGCCGTGAAGGAAGGCGAGACGATCACGGTTCTGACCGGCGATCCCATGACGGCGACGGCCCCGGCGAAGAACATCACCTTCACGGTGGAGAACGGCGACAATGTCACCATCCAGGATAACGGCAATTACCACGTCTCCAAGAGCACTGACGGCAAATACACCGTGACCTACGTTGCGCCTCCCGTGCCCACCACCCCGACCCCGTCCAAGCCCGACACGCCCGATAAGCCCGACACCGATCCGGTCGACGCGTTCGTGGACGTGCCAGCCGGCGCGTGGTACCGCGACGCGCTCAACTACGTGCTTGAGAACACCACCGACGTCATCAACGGCACGGACGCGACGCATTTCTCCCCCAACGAGAAGCTGACCAGGGCCGCGTTCGCCAAGATCCTCTGGGCTATCGAGGGGAGCAAGCCCGTCACCGCCGACAATCCCTTCACCGACGTGAAGTCCGGCGACTGGTTCTACGACGCGGTGATCTGGGCCAACGCTCAGGGCATCATGCT
>CANQBA010000003.1 GCA_947589545.1 uncultured Oscillospiraceae bacterium
GGTTACTACTCTTGTGGGGTACTTCTTTCGCAAATTTTCTCTTATTGCATTCTTGACTTCACACCATTAGACTTTAAAAGTTTGATAAGGATATAATGTCTATATAAAACATCAGGTTATCCGCATGGAAAAGTTCCGGGAACATATAAACCAGGGAACATTGATATAAACCAAAATAACCTTACGGGAGGTATGAATCATGCTCGAACGTGTACCTGAAATACTGACCTTCAGGGAGTGCAGGAATCTCTTAAAAATAGGCAAAAACAGCCTTCTCACTCTCCTCCACACCAAAGAAATCGCCGCCTTCAGGATCGGGAATAGGTGGAAAATCCCAAAATCGGCGGTGGTGGAGTATATTAGATATCAAGGATAAAATATGGACGGAATTGCTCAAAACGAGTAATTCCGTCCTTGTTTTATTGTCATTATGGTCGTTATGAGTTCTTAGCAACAGAACAAAAATAAACGAATACCGTAACATTTGCATTCGGATAATAAAATGCTAATAGAACAATGTGCCAATAAGTCAAAGAGCATTTGGACTTATGTTAATGAGTCTATTTCGATTTGCAATGAAGTGAGGAAACTCTCAAGCAGGCGTTGCTGAACAATAAATCTTTGCTCTTCCGGAAGTGAAAACCCTGATGTATCTTCTTTCCAATACTCATTATATTTTCGAGCTACATCTGGAACTAAAGCCAGATGATCTCCAGAATGTCTATAAACTCTGATTCTGTGCAAGACTTCAAACAATGTTGGATAGGCGTTTTTGATTTCTGTAAAAAAATATTTTTGTTTGCCAATTGATTTACCATAATTATCAATTGATTCAACAAAGCATTTGTTACATACATTGAAAAAGTTCTCAAAATCTGTTTCAGATTTTACCGGGGTAAGTTCGGCAAATCTTTCTGCTTCAGGAAACGAGTTCTCTCCAAATAACTTAGGGCCACTATGACAGTTTATTGCTTTTTCTAATTGTCGAAGATCTCTTATAATAGATTTTATCCTCTGAGTAACCCAATTGGTTCGTTCAGATTGGTTAATAATACGATACAGAGAGGTCCTGTTTTCTTTTTTCGCCAACTCTGTAGCGACATATCTTCCTGCAACAGGCATTTTTACATATGGAAGTTTTGAATTTTCTCGGGCAACAAGACCATAGTCGTATAAATGTTTAGTGAACTCTGCAATTGTTGAAAGTTCCATAAAATCAGATGTTTGTCCAGAAGCCAATAGTTCAAACATTTCATATTCTTCGGGATAAAACTTCTGTATTTCGGAGACAACGTGATGAAAATAATATGCTAATTCTATGTCCAATTCAGGTTGGATTCTTTTAATATTATCAACATTAACCGTGAGAGGTCTTGAATCAAAACTGTATTGCCGATTTATAAAACTACAGGCAAGTCGCAATAACATTGGGTGCCCATTAAATTGATCAAACAGAAGTTTAATTGCATCAAATTCGAATTTTAGGCCCATTCGACGTCCCAATGTTCGTATCATAGTTCTAGCTTCTTCCTCGGTAAGTCCATGTAAGTACTCAGATTGAACTATTCCAAACAAAGGGTTTTGGACACCATTGACCATATCTATTTCAATTGAGCTAGGGTTTACCCCGGAGATAATAAAGACAAAATTGCGGTGTAAACTTTGCACTGACCAAATTGTTTGCCAGAAATCAATAAATTCGGTTTTCCAATGCTCATCCAACGGAGATTTGAACGAAATGTATTCAATTTCATCGAACATTAATATGATCCTTTTGTGTAGATCAGATGCAGCTTTTATGACATAACGAAAACTTTTTATTATATTTTTTTCAGTATATTCTTCCCTAAAGCGAATTCCCAACCTTTTGGCTATATTATTACATATTTCACCAAGTAACTCGTTCCAATGAAGCCTACGATATGACGGGGATTTACAATCATAGAAAAAAACAAAGCCTAAGTGCTGTTCTCTGATAATGCGATCTATCTTAAACAGAAACGAGGTCTTCCCTGTTTTCCTGAGTCCAAATACACCTCTATTCTCACAACGTTTAATTGCATCAATATATCGAGCTGCAATCTGCTGCCTTCCGAAAAAAGAAGCCTCATCGCGTAATGGAAGTGTATAGCCAAAAAGATCAACATCAAAGAAGTTTTTTCTAAGAACATTTCTTATATACCAATTATCAGATGAGTTCAAGATTAATTCATCATAAACAAATGGAACAACAGAACGTGATTCTTCGCTACCAAAGGAAGTAATGCCTGCATAACTTAGTACACCGCTATCTTTGGATACAATGAAACAGTTTAGTGTGTCAATTCGGTTCATGTAAGGAAACATATTGAAGAGCATATTGGTAGCTTGTAATGCACGCGGTTCAAAACTATCATATGGAGAATATGCCAGAAGTATTTCTTGTTTCAAGCCAAAAGCGTCCTTCATAAAATCTTCGGGTTTCAACATATATCCAAATAATGTGGTATTATTAATGTGGTATATATCGGCGTATGTAACGTCGAAACCATTTAAAAATGGTTTAAGCATTTCTTTTTGCTCTGGGTATTTTGCAAGGAAAATATCAATAATATCTTTTTTAATTATTCCCATTTTAGAACTCCCTTTTTTAAGATAATGGTTTTATACCTTTTTTCCTCTAAAAAGGTCTTCCATTTTCATTAAGGCAATTAGCATACTGAATTTCCAAGTTTATCTATGCTGTTTACTCAATCCATTCTGTTCTCTTTTTACTGATTGCCAATGACAGTTTTCACTAAATTGCGTCCAAGAATCTAAGGTTTTGCTTTGAACTGCTCTGATTAAGGAGCTGTCACAATTTTCTGTTGTGCTAAACCAAATAGATATGAACTTGTGCGTGATATTGATTAATGATTTTTGAAATCATACAATTCTGCAATTACCAAACATCTGTGGCATAAGTTTTACGCAAAATACCCATCCGTCTCGAAGATATGATTCAACTCATCATCCGTCTGGGCTTTGAGGACTTTATCACGGATTGCTCCTTTCGAGAAGTCGAGGCGGCGGAAGCGGTTGTTGCCGGCGGGGTCTTTGGACTGATGAATAAGCTCGACGCGGCCGATGCGGGGCTCGGCCTCGGCGTATCTGGCCATGCCCTTCGCCTTTGCCAGATTGTCGGCGTACTGATTGCCGTGGGGCTCCAGAATATCAACCACATACTCCAACACAGGGTCTCTGCGAATAACAATAAAATCCGGATACATGGGCTTCATCTCGCCGCCAATCTCATAGGGGATGCACAGGGACCAGGTGCCCCGAGGCGGATTTCTCAGCCAGCACACAAAATCACCGGCCCGCTTTTCCTCCTCCAGGACGCCCTCCTCCCAGCTGTTGAGCTTTATCTTCGAGACGCCGTGATCATCGGCAAACAGGTGGTCGAAATAGTCCTTCCCACCCTCTTCTAACTTGACGCTGACCGTCTCCGGCAGAGTGAAGTTGTGTTTGCTGACAATATCTCCGTCTGCGATAATGTCACTGTACTGCTTTCTGTACCGCTCTGACTTGTTGACCACATATTTCCTGTACTGGTCATTCAGCGCATGGAACTTATCCTTTGCATACTGGTTCAGTTCCGCAATGCAATCGTCATTCGCGGCAAATAAGATGCAGTCGATTTTGTATTCCGACGGGTCCTCTGGATTTTCATATTTCCGACCATACTTATACGGAAACCCGTAAGAACCCAATCTGGCATTGGCTGCCCGGAGCTGCCGGTCAATGTCACTCTCCGAGGCAGTGATGAAGTCCTGGGCGCGCCCGTTGTCCAGCGCCTCACCAAATACGTCAAATACGTCAAAAATCCGCACGGACAACTTGAAGGACATCACTTTGCCAGCAAGTTCATCGTATTGACCACTCTTATGTAAGTCTTCAACGTACCGGCGGATCATGGCAACCACATCCGCCTCAATTTCAGCGTTGGCGCTGCGATAGATACTTGTCTGCGTGAGGAGCCCCGCCAAGTCCAAAAGTGATTTCAGATAGCTGTTGATTTTGACATTCCGAACTACATAGGTCAAAAGGCCCTGGTCATTGATGAATCGCGTGATTCCCTCCCGGTCAATCTCCCACTGGCTGATGGTGAGCTGTTGGATTTTCTGGGGTTTCTGTTCCTCTTGCGAGGGAACTACCGGCTTTACAAGAGGCATCGTGGGCGTCGGCTCCTGCTGAGGGTGGACTACTCTCGGAGAATTCTGCGCCTGCTCCGATTCGGTAGCTGTGCCGGAATCCGTGGGCGTCAGCTCGGATATTGTCAGTTGGTCCGGATCGTTTTCAGCGTGTTGCCGGCTGCGCGAGAACACGGACCAGGGCACATAGACCTGCTGTTCCAAGGATTCGCCGTCGATGAACGTGGGAATCTCCCCGCCCTCGGTGCTCTGCAGCTCGTCCACCACCTGCTTGACTGTGCCCACGTTGAAGTGGGGGAGATAGAGCCTCACGTCATTGAGATAATCATCCACAAGGATATGGCACTGTAATGGAGTCCGCACCATCCGGCCCAGAAGCTGGGCGATGTACGTTGCGTCCTCGGCGTGGCGGAAGGACATCATGGCCTCCGCCCGGGGGCAATCCCAGCCCGTAGACAGATTCTCCTTGAACAGCACCAGGCGGATCCGCCTGTCATCGGTGATTTCAGACGGGTCCACATGGTGTACCGGCAGCCCGTTTATCGTGATGGTGCCAGTAGAGCCAAAAGTATGTACTACCTCGTGTTCCGTGAATCGGATCCCTGTGCGTTCCTCTACCGCTGCAATCACTTCGTCGAGATCTGTGTCGGAGAGCTTTTTGCCGCTGCCGACCAGAACCTGTATCACAAAGACCGGATTCACCTGGGCGTAGTGCTGTTCATAGGAATATTGATACCAGTGTTCGCACTTTTTCTTCCACTCGTCCGCGGCGGCCTGCAAAACGGCCATCTCGTTGTTTTTCTCTGGATCGTCCGGGTATGTGATGACGATTCGATCCTTGAGAAGGCCGGAGGCACGGACCTCGTTTGCTGTAATCACACATTTTTGCAAAGTGGAAGTTGTATCACCCACCAGGGCATTGAACCTGGCAGATGTGGCGCTGACACCAATCACCACAGGCATGGGGGAGAGGCCCAGCTTCGGACTTCCCTTGATGAACCGCTGCATGATGGAGGTGGCTTTACCGGCTTCACGGCCCTGCATACCGCGGTGGGCTTCGTCGATGATGAAGTAAAGATGGTCGGACTTCTCCCTAGCTGTTTTCTCCAGAGTGTCCCAGATGGTGAAATCCCTGAATTGGCTGGGCCGGCTCAGATTCCCGGATTTTCCGAGCTTCTGTGTATTGAGAAAATAGATATGCCCGTCCTCCAGCACGTCAAGCCGGAAGGCCTCGCTGTCAATGGTGACGCACTGACCAAAGCGAATCTTATCTGCTTTTAAATCGATTTTCTGCTTGGACTGCTCGTTCAGAGCAGGAGAATCCGACAGCCAGACGAAGATTGCCTCCGGTTGTTCCGCAAACTGATCGGTGCCGTAATAGATGTCCTCTATGAGAGACGCCATAATGATGGTCTTCCCGGAGCCGGTGGGTGCCTGGAGGGACACCACCTGCGGGGTGTGGGTTCGGTGATAACTGCCCAGCGCCTCCGCCACCTTGGCTCGGAGTTCGGCTGTTGCCCTCCTTTGAAACGGAAAAAGCTCTACCTTCACGCACGGCCCCTCCTTGTGTTGATTCTAAAGTTATCGAGATAGTCCCGATAAAGCTGATAGGTGTGCTTTAAATTCAGCGCCTTCGCCATAGCGCAATAACCCGGCTCATAGTCGGTGATGAGATAGGCCGTGTCTATATCCGGGTACTTAGTCAGCTCAGATTGAAACTCCTCAAATCCTGTTTCGTCAGTAAGCACGGCAAACTTATTTTCAGGGAAAACAAGAAATCCAGGGATATCCTCCCCGTCAAGCACTGGGCATCTGCCCACGGCCCCGGCCTTCATCCAGAGCGTCGGGAGCATCTCCCGGAACTGCCGCCCCAAGGCCACAGAGTTCTTATCGAGAAAGCCCAGCTTGAAGAATGCCGCGTTGGCCTTGAAGCCATCGGCCATAGGAATGTCACTGCCGAGATAATTTCCTTTGAGCGGCTGCCCGTTTATGTCGTGCCCCTCGATGGAGCAGACAGTGCGGGGCCAAGTTACATATCGTGCGATGCCGAGCCTTTCCCATTCCTCGTCGCCGGGATGATAACCTCTTGTCGTCAGCTCCTTGCTCTCGGCATCGGAGACCTCGTTGTTTGTGACCATGATGCACCGCCGGCTGCCTCCGTCCTCAGCATTGAGCAGATTAACTGCGTGCAGAGTGGTGCCGGAGCCGGCGAAGAAATCGACGATGAGGGCGTTGGGCTTGTTGGCGACGAAAAAGCGAAGTGTATCATGGACTGCGTATAAGGATTTCGGGAAAGCAAATTTCTTTCCCAATAATATATTTGCTAATAGCGAAGAACCATATGCTGATGCATCATGAGAAGAAATTTTCCATTGAGTAGGGGCAATCCACCTGTTTTCAGTTTCAACTCTATGCGCCAATATCGAACCGTCCTTTAATCGCCCTTCAATAACGAAATCGCCATCAATGATTTTTTGGTACTCGCCATCTGGCAGATAATTTACCACAAAACCATATGCTGTTTTCTTGCCCAAGCGTACTCTGCCTTGCTTGATTCGATTCTGTAATTCCGTTGGACCAACCTGCCAGCATCCTTGTGCTCCGTTAGACCTAATTGGCAATATCTGTACTAAACCCTCAATTTCTTGATCTCGATCTATATCTGATTGTAACACATTGCCAATTTTAACTATTTTATGCAGTTCAGGGTCAGCATAGATAGCATAATAAAGTCCAGGGCGTTCAACACGAGAGGAATGCGATCCCCTTCTCATCATTGATGTCCAACCGGGTTCTATTTCCTCGTTGTTCTGCGTCGGGTTAGAGATTCGAGCTTTTATTGCAGAAGGGGACCACTCGTTTCCTAGCATAAGTTTACTCGGCGATGCAGAGCCTTGCGTAACAAAGAAAATATATTCATCTGCTCTACTAAACCCCTTTTGATTGGAAACGCCCTTTGGGTTAATAATCGTACTAATCATCTGCATACCGGCCTCTGGGAACATCTCCTCCAGCAGGCACCCCAGATGCAGATACTCCTTTTCATCGATTGTCACGATTAGCACCGAATCCTCCGGGTTCAACAGCTTCTTGGCAATCTCCAGCCGCTTCTGCATCATGGAGAGCCACTTGCTGTGTCGGTACTGGTCAGAGCCGTCCACATAGTCATTGTTGTATTTCCAGTCGCGGGCCCCCGTGTTATAGGGAGGGTCTATGTAGATGCAGTCCACCTTTCCGGCGTAGAGGTATTCCAGCAGCTGCAGGGCGTGGTAATTTTCCGCCTCGATGAGCGTGTGCCAAAGGCCGCTGTCCGGGGCGTTGCAGACGGAATCCAGAGGCTGGAGATACGGGTAGATGGGCTCCCCAAACTCCGCGACGGGGATCAGATTCCCCACATCGGCCTCAACTGCGTCTGTCTCGCCTTTTTTCAGGCAAACGGCCCTTCCGTCCTTTATGTTCAAGACCTCGTAAATTTCGCTTACAGGGCCGCTTTTGAAGGCAACCTTCGCCCCCTTCCGGACAGGCACGTCATACAGCGGCGTACATTCCGGGAGATGCTCCTCAAATACAAGCCCAAATTTTTTCTGCCGTGCCAGCTTGTCCAGCTCCTTCTGGATCCGCTCCCGCAGTTCAGCATTTTCAATTTGACTGATCAGATCATTGATTGCCGCCATCGTTCCGTTCCTCATTCTTTTGTTTCTTTTGCGGCATCATCTGGCTCATACCCGCGAGTATGTCAGAATATGCCTTTTGAGATTCCTTTTGAGCTTGAAGCTGATAGGACATTCCGTCAGGAATATACGGATTTTGAATGGTTTCCCAAGTAACTTTATCCTTATAACCCAAAGAATTGGCAATCGCTTCGAGAAGTTTATACTGTGCGGTCTCTATTTTCCTCAAGTGCTGTTGGTCAGGATCAGACACATGATATTTGTCATTCAAGTCTTTCCACGCCATACGCACAGCCTTGTCGTCTGCAAAGACAATGTCGATCACATTCAGCGCATGAACACTATCAACTGTCCAACCGTAAATTCGTGATGTCATCAGAATTTTAAAAATCTGCATTTTGTCTTTGCGCTTTTCAGCGCGGTTTTGGAGCCATTGACCAATGACTACAGCGGCAATAGGTACAACAATCAAGGCAATCAAATTCAAAATATCACTGGTTGACATTCTCCGGCCCTCCTACATAGTGTTCAGTCTCAATCTGAAAATGACTTTATAACTTCATATAAGACACAGTATAACAAAAATTCACAATAATTACAAGCTCATCAGTTTATTTCTTGATATTTCACGACAGCTATATACCTAACTTGGATAAATAGACACCTTCAAGCCGGCATACGCCATCAAGCTCTCAACAAGGAATTTTTGGTTTGAGGATGGGAAGAAGACCGTTCCGCTGTACGCGGCGTTCTGCGTATAAGTAATTCATAAATTCACAAAAAGCACCTGTTTTCACTTTGAAACAGGTGCTTTTTTGCTGTAGTGCGCCCGGCATGGGCGGAATCTAACGGGTGGAAGACCCGAGCGCGCCCGGTGGCGGGAAGCGCATAGCCAAAGGCAAGGGCGTCCGTCGAGAGGCGGAGTCTGAAGGAAGCCGGAGGCAAACCCTTGGCCCGACGAACAGAAACCGCATATAAGGCGTATGCCGTGGATAAGACTCCTATGCAAGCCAAAGTCCAAAAGCCACACGGAAACGGTATGCGTAAATGCGGCGGGTGGATGAGGGGAAAGATTTCGTTCTTACCCGGGGAGGTCTCGCAGGCGCTTTGAGTAGACATATTCGAAAAAAAAAGCGTAGTAACAACGAACTGCGAGAAGTCAGCAGAGGCCATAGTACCGGGCAACCGGGAAGGGCCGAACAATCGTAAGTCCGAAGAAGGCTGAAAGGAGGCTGGCATGAAGAGAGCAGAATACTTCCAAGAAGAAGGCTGCCTGCAAAGGGATAGTGCGGAACACGAAGAGTATGCAGGAGCGCGGAGTGCCGGGACTCAGGAAGGCAGAGAAGCGGACGGTGCAGACCTGCTTGAACGAATCCTGAGCAGAGACAATCTGAACAGAGCGTACAAGCGGGTAAAGGCCAACAAGGGAGCGCCGGGAATCGACGGGATGACCGTGGAGGAAGCGCTGCCTTGGCTCCAGCAACATAGGACGGAATTTCTGGACAGCATACGGGCGGGGAAGTATAAGCCCCAGCCAGTGCGCCGAAAGGAGATTCCAAAACCGGATGGCGGGGTCAGACAACTGGGAATACCGACCGTCAAAGACCGAGTCATCCAGCAGGCGATCGCGCAACAGCTGAACCCAATCTTTGAACCGCTGTTCACAGACGGAAGCTACGGCTACCGACCGAACAGAAGCGCACAACAGGCGATCCAAAAGGTAAAGGAGTACGCAGAACAGGGATATACCACAGCGGTGGAGATAGACCTGTCGAAATACTTCGATACGCTCAACCACGAACTGCTCATGAACATGGTACGGGAAGAGGTCAAGGACAAACGAGTGACAGGCCTCATAAAGAAGTACCTCAAAAGTGGGGTCATGGTGGAGGGCTTGCTGGTGAAAACAGAAGAAGGAAGTCCGCAGGGAGGCCCGCTGAGTCCGCTCCTGGCCAACATCTACCTGAACAAATACGACCAGGAGATGGCGAGGAGAGGGGTCAAGGTCATACGATACGCGGATGACATAGTGATTCTGGCAAAGAGCAAGCGAGCCGGAGAGCGGCTTCTGGAGACCAGCAAACGCTTCCTGGAAGGAAAGCTTAAGCTGAAACTGAACACGGAGAAAAGCAAGGTCGTCAGTGTGTACAGCATCCGAAATTTTAGGTTTCTGGGCTTTGCATTAGGGAAGGGACGGAAGGGAGTCTACATCCGCGTCCATGCAAAGTCCTTGAAGAAAGCGAAGCAGAAGCTGAAAGAACTGACTTCCCGCAGTCAGGGCAGAAACGTCCGAAAGGTGATGGAGGACCTAAAGGTATTCATCCGCGGATGGCTTGGCTACTTCGGAATAGCAAGCATGAAGACGATAATGCAGGAATGGGACGGCTGGCTTCGGCGAAGACTCCGGATGTACATCTGGAAGCAATGGAAGAAACCGAGCGCGAGAGTCAAGAACCTGAGAAAGCTGGGTATGCCGGAATGGGTGGCCTATCGTAATGGAAACACCCGAAAAGGATATTGGGTAGTAGCCGGAAGCGGCATACTTACACACACCATTACAAACGAGAGACTCGCACGAGCCGGATATTACAGCCTATCCGACAGGTACGAGTCCCTGCACTTATGCGATTGAACCGCCGTGTACGGAACCGTACGCACGGTGGTGTGGGAGGTCGGCCCCGTCAGGGGCCTCCTACCCGATTAGTTCAAAAACTGAGAGATGTAATATCCTCCTATCAATATTATTTAGGAGGTTTACACCATGTACATTCTTTCAAAATTCCTTTCTCCTGTCACCGCGCCTTCGGGAGGTGAGCGGAATGAATGAGACGTTCATCTGCTACGCCTGCGGGGAGGAGCATCCCATCGAAGAGCGGACCGTCTTTGATGACCTGGAGCTCTGCCAGGACTGTCTTTCGTCCAGAACGCGGCTGTGTATCTGCTGCGGTGAGCGGATCTGGAACGATGATGACTGCGGCGACGAGAACATCACCCTTTGCAGCGACTGCGAGGAAAACCACTACGACCATTGCCGCCGGTGCGGACGGTTGACCCATGTGGACGACCTCCACTACCTGGACGAGGACGACGATGAGGGCTACTGCGACGAGTGCTTCAACCACGTTGAGCACGAGCCCGGCGTCCGCAACTACTACTATAAGCCCGATCCCATCTTCTACGGCCGAGGGAACCGCTATCTGGGCGTGGAGCTTGAGATCGACAGCGGCGGCGAGTCGGACGACAACGCCAATCAGCTCATGGAGATCGGCAACCGCCTCCACGAGCACATCTACATCAAGCACGACGGGAGCCTGGACGACGGCATGGAGATCGTGACCCATCCCATGACGCTGGAGTACCACACCAAGGAGATGCCCTGGCGGGAGATATTGCGCGAGGCCGTCTCCATGGGGTACGTCTCCCACCAGAGCGGCACCTGCGGGCTCCACGTTCACGTCAATCGCTCAAGCCTCGGCGACATGGAGATGGAGCAGGAGGACGCCATAGCGAGGATTCTGTTCTTAGTCGAAAACTTCTGGCACGAGCTCCTTCGGTTCAGCCGGAGAACGCAGAAGCAGCTCGAACGTTGGGCGGCGAGGTACGGGCGCAAGGATGACCCGAAGGATGTGCTCAGAAGCGCCAAGTCCAACCGGGACCGTTACACCTGCGTCAATCTGACGCCGTCGGAGACAATCGAGTTCCGAATCTTCCGGGGAACGCTCAAATACAACACACTGATAGCCACGTTGCAGCTCGTTGAGAGGCTTTGCGACGTGGCTGTTTCATTGTCCGATGAGGAAGTGAAAGCCGTCACCTGGTCGGAGTTTGTTTCCTCCCTCAGTGAGAAGGAGACTCCTGAGCTGATCCAGTATCTCAAAGAGCGGCGGCTCTATGTGAATGAGCCTGTGGCCGTCTCAGAGGAGGTGTGAGGTATGTGCGCTATCTTCGGAGTGCTGGACTACAAGGGCAATCTGAACGCCGTACAGAGGCTCCTGCTGGTCAAGACGCTGGGTACTGCGGCGGAGGTCAGGGGCACGGACGCCACGGGGATTGCCTTTTTCCAGAGGGACAGGCTGTGCATTCAGAAGGCACCCAAGCCGGCCCATCGGATGAGGTTTCGCATCCCGCCCGACGCCAGGTACATCATGGGCCACACACGCATGACCACTCAGGGGAGCCCCAAGCGCAATCAGAACAACCACCCGTTCCCCGGAAAGGCCGGCGGAGTCAGGTTTGCTCTGGCACACAACGGCGTTCTGATCAACGACAGGGAATTGCAAAAGGAGTACGATCTTCCGAAAACAAGCATCGAGACGGACAGCTACGTTGCCGTACAGCTCATAGAGCGGCAAGGCGAGCTCTCCATGCACAGCATCGGAGAGATGGCGGAATCTCTGATGGGTCACTTTACCTTCACGATCCTCGACCAGAACGGCCAATTTTACTTCGTTAAGGGCGACAATCCCCTCGTCATTTTCCATTACAAGCGTCTCGGCGTGTACCTGTACGCGTCAACGGAGGGGATTCTGACCTCGGCTCTCAGATCCCTCAATATTGAAAACTGGGAGCACGAAACCATCATGCCCAGGGACGGTGAGATCCTGATGATCGACCGCCACGGCAAGCAGAGCGTCTCGACCTTCAAAATGCAGGACGACGATTGGATCTACTGGCACTGGTGTCCTCATGCGCCGACCTCGCGCCGTGCAAGCCTCACCAGCGAGGAGGCCGAGTACATCCAAAGCCTCAAAACCGTCGCCGCCTACTACGGCTACGACGAGGCCTGCATCGACAAGCTCCTGGCCGACGGGTATGCGTTGGAGGATATTGAGGAATTTATATATTTCCAGGAGGAACTGGTATAAGGAACCGGGATGGGCAAAAGCTTTATACTGCCCATCCCGGTTTTTTGCTTTTTTTAATGAATCTGTATATGAGCAAACCTGGGGGTGTTCTTGTTATTTCCCCATTTAAGGTAATTCTAACAAGTAAAACACCCGCCCGCTGGAAGGGGTCTTTTTTGGACCTTTCAGCGGGCGGGTTGCATGATTTTTGGGATTTGGGCGTAAATTGGGCGTAAATTATGGGCGCCTGTGGTGGAGATAAATCTGAAACCCGTTGGGGCGCAAGGGGTTTCGGATTTCAAATCAGTCCAAGGGCTTCATTGTCGGGAACAGGATCACGTCCCTTATGGAGTCCGACCCGGTGAGGAGCATGGCGCAGCGGTCGACGCCCATGCCCATGCCGCCCGTGGGAGGCATACCGTACTCCAGGGCGGTGAGGAAATCCTCGTCCAGCATCTCCGTCTCGTCGTCGCCCCGGTCGCGCAGCTCCAGCTGCTTCATGAAGCGCGAGCGCTGGTCGATGGGGTCGTTGAGCTCGGAGTAGGCGTTGGCCATCTCACTGCGGCAAATGAACAGCTCGAACCGCTCAGTGAGCCGGGGATCGGCGGGGCTGCGCTTGGTCAGAGGCGAGACCTCCACCGGGTACATGGTGATGAAGGTGGGCTGGACGAGCTTCTCCTCCACCTTCTGGTCAAAGCAGGCGTACAGGGCATTGCCCCATGTCTTATCGGCGGTGTCCGCCAGCTCCACGCCCACGGAATGGGCCAGCGCCACGGCCTCCCCGTCGTCGGCGACGACGCCGAAGTCCACGCCCACATACTCCCGCACCGCGTCCACCATGGTCAGCCTCCGCCAGCCGGGGGTCAGGTCGATGTCCTCCCCCTGCCAGGTGACGTGGTAGCCGCCCAAAAGCTTCATGGCCGCGCCGGACAGGATGCCCTCGGCGATATCCATCATGTCAAAGAGGTTGGCGTAGGCCTCGTACAGCTCGATGGTGGTGAATTCCGGGTTGTGCTTGGTGTCCATACCCTCGTTGCGGAAGATGCGGCCGATCTCATAGACCCGCTCCATACCGCCCACGATGAGCCGCTTCAGGGGCAGCTCCGTGGCGATGCGCATGTACATGTCGATATCCAGGGTGTTGTGGTGGGTGACGAAGGGACGCGCCGCCGCGCCGCCGGCCAGCGTATTGAGAACGGGCGTCTCCACCTCGATATAGCCCCGGCCGTCCATGTAGTCCCGGATGAACTTGATGAACTTAGAGCGCAGCTCAAAGGTGCGCTTGACCTCGGGGTTGACGATGAGATCCACATACCGCTGACGGTAGCGAACCTCCTTGTCCGTCAGGCCGTGGAACTTCTCAGGAAGCGGCCGCAGGGACTTGGACAGAAGCTGTGTCTTTTCGCAGTGGACGGAGATCTCCCCCATTTTGGTGCGGAAGACATAGCCCTCCACCCCCACGATATCGCCCACGTCCACCTTGCGGAAGTCGGCAAACTCCTCGGCCGTCACGGCGTCGGCGCGGATGTAGATCTGGATGCGGCCCTGGCTGTCCTGGATGTCGGCGAAGATGGCCTTGCCCATGCCGCGTTTGGCCATGACGCGCCCCGCCATAGCCACATGCCGGTTTTCAAATTTTTCAAAGTCCGCCTTGACCTCTCCGGTGTAGGCGGTGCGCTGAAATCTGGTGACGGTAAAGGGATCCCGGCCCTCCGCCTGCAGGGCGGCCAGCTTGTCCCGGCGAACCTGCAGGATCTCGGAGAGATCCTGCTCCGCCGGCTCAGGCGTATAGTTTGCCATCTGTCTGTCTCCTTATTTCTCTATGACAAGAATCTCGTACTGGATGATGCCGGCGGGGGCGTCCACGTCCACCGTCTCGCCGTGGGAATGTCCGTACAGGGCGCGGCCGAAGGGGGAATCGTCGGAGATCTTCCCCTCCATGGGGTTGGCCTCCTGGGAGCCCACCAGCTTGTATTTATAGGTCGCGCCGCTTTGCACGTCACGGACGGTGACGATGCTGCCGATGCCCACCTTGTCGCTGTCCTCGCTGTCCTCCACGATGACGGCGTGCTCGATCAGGTCCTGGAACTCGGCGATGCGGGAGTAGAGCTTGCCCTGCTCCGTCTTGGCCTCGTCGTACTCGGAGTTCTCGGAGAGGTCGCCGAAGGAGCGTGCCTCCTTGATCTGCTCGGCCACTTCCTTTTCCCGGACGGTCTGCATGTAGTTGAGCTCCTGCTTGATCTCCTCAAGTCTCTGCCGGCTCATTCTGTACCTGTTGGAATCTGCCATGTATAAACACTCCTTTTGGATAGGTTTTTTATCTGATATCTGAAATATTATAGAGATTATTGCCCGTTTTGTCAAGAGATTGCCCGGGATTTGCCGGATTTATCTAACCGCCGCCGCGGCGACGGTCACCTCCCCCGGCGTCACCGTCCCGGCCTCCAGGGCGGCGGAGAGCAGGGGCGCGGCGGGAAAGGGCAGGTCAAAGCGCCGCGCCTCGGGAAGCGTAAAGGAGATCCGGCCGATCTCCCGGCCCCCCTTTACCGTCTCCCCCGCCCCGTCCAGGGTCAGCTTGACGCATTTCCCCGGCAGAAAAACCGTCTCCACCGGCCCGCACAGGAACACCGCCGCGTCCGGCGGCGACGGGCAGAGGGCGGATGGCTCCGGCGTGACGCCGGCGGCCCCGCACACGTCCTCAAACTGTTCGAAGCTCTCCGCCGGCACGTCCAGCGTCAGGTAGCGGAAGCTCTCACAGAGCCTCCGCGCCGTCTCCAGGCTCCCGCGATCCGCCCTGCGGGCGGTCAGGTACGCCCTCTGGCGGTTCTTGGCGGCCAGCGTAACGATCTCCCCCGCCTTAGCCGCCAGGAGCGCCCCGCACCCGGCCTCCCGGAAGCCCCGGTCAAGAAAGACATCCCGGCAGGCAAGCCCCTCCTGAAACACCGCCGTCAACGCCCTTCGGGCCGCCAGCTCCCCGGCGCAGGCGCGAAGGCACCGCCCCGCCTGCCGCCCGGAGGCCCGGTCGCCCAGCCTCAGCTCCGCCCAGACGCAGGTAAGCCCCAGGGGCCGGAGAAGCTTATAGCTCACATCGCACCTTCTCCCCCTAACGGGGATCTGAGAGATCAACGCAACCAAAAATACACCCCCCATACGGGGAGTGTATGTGAGGCGATCAGAAAACTGTCAGCTTTTTTTGCCGGATGGGGCCGTCAGGCCTTTGTCCGGCATGCGTAAACCGCCTTCATGGCCTTGTAGGTCATGTAGCAGTCGTACTTGGCGGTCAGCTCATAGGGGGAGTGCATGGCCAGCACGGGAGTGCCGGCATCCACGGTGGCGATGTTCCGGTTGCCCATATAGCAGGCCACGGTGCCGCCGCCGCCCTCGTCCACCCGGCCCAGCTCGGCATATTGCCAGGCGACGCTGTTCTCGGAAAAGATCCTGCGTATGAGGCCCATGGTCTCGGCGGAGGCGTCGTTGGAGCCGGACTTGCCGCCCCGGCCCGTGTACTTGGCGATGGCTACGCCGTAGTTGAGCCTGGAGGTATTGCGCAGCTCCGACACCTCCGGCCAGGTGGGATCGAAGGCCGCCGTCACGTCGGCGGAGACGCACAGGGAATTTTCAAAGCAGTGGGCCAGCTTCACGCCCTGCTTGGCGCACAGGTCGTCCATGAACGTCTCAAAGGCCTGGCTCACCATGCCGGTGACGCCCACGGAGCCGATCTCCTCCTTGTCCGCCAAGATGCAGACGGCGGTGCGGACGGGATCTCTCGTCTCATAGATGGCCTGGAGCTCGGCGAAGGCGCAGACCCGGTCGTCCTGGCCGTAGCCGGCGATGAGGGAGCGGTCAAGGCCCGCCTCCCGCACGGGGAAGGCCGGCACGGCCTCGATCTCGGCGGAGAGGAAATCCTCCTCGGTGATGCCGTATTTCTCGTTGAGGAGCTTCATAACGCCCAGCTTCACCCGCTCGCCTTCCCCCTCCCCTTGCAGGGGCAGGGAGCCCATGATGATGTTCAGCTTCTCCGCCGGGATGGCCTTGGCCAGGGGCTGTTCCGACTGCTTGGCCGCCAGGTGGGGCAGGAGATCGGACACATAGAAGATGGGGTCGCCGGGATCCGCGCCGATGTTGACGGTGACCGTCTCGCCGCTGGTCAGCGCCACCACGCCGTGGAGCTCCAGGGGGATGGTCACCCACTGGTACTTGCGGATGCCGCCGTAGTAATGGGTCTTGAAATAGGCGATCTCGTGATCTTCATAGAGTGGTACCTGCTTCAAGTCCAGGCGCGGCGAATCGATGTGGGCGGCGCAGAGGTTGACGCCCTTCTCCAGGGAGTCCGTGCCCACCACGGCCAGCAGGAGCATCTTGCCCTCCACACTGCGGTAGAGCTTGTCCCCGGCCTTCAGGGGGGCGCTGCGGTCAAAGGCATGGAAGCCGAACCCCTCCGCCAGCCGGATGGCCTCGGCCACCGCCAGCCGCTCGGTCTTGGCCTTTTGCAGGAAATACATGTATTTTCTGCAATACAGCTCGCTGGCCTCCCGCTCCGCCTCGTCCACGGTGTCGTGGACGTGCTTCTTCTTATAAAAAAGTCTGTCCTTAAGCTCGCTCATATAGTCCTCCTATAAATTCCCGGCAGCGGTCAAAGAACGCCCCGCCGTCGGGGAATGTATTGATAAGCTCACAGTCGCATCTTTCCCGGAAATACGCGTCGTCCTTCTGCGCGCCGATGCGCCTGAGGGCCGCCTCCCGGCCGATGCCGTCCCGGACCATGATCCTGGCCGCCCGCGTCTCCGCCGGCGCCGTCACCAGCACCGTCCTGTCGCACAGCCGCGAAAGGCCCGACTCAAAAAGCCCGATGGCGTCCACCGCCGCCAGCCGGCAGCCGGCCCCGCGCGCCGCCTCCAGCCGCCACTCCACCTCCCGGAAAACGTAGGGGTGAGTGATGGCGGAAAGCTCGTCCAGGGACGCAGGATCCGTGAACACCCGCCCGGCCAGGGCCTCCCTGTCCAGCCGTCCCTCCCGCACCGCGCCGGGGAACCGCTCTCCGATGGCCGCCAGCAGGGGCACGCTTGTCTCCAGAAGCTCCCTGTAGACGGCGTCGCAGTCAAAGACCGCGCCGCCCAGGGCTTCCACCGCCCGGAGGAACGTGGTCTTGCCCGCGCCGGTGGGGCCCGTAATGCCAACGGTCAACATTCTACCACTTCTCCCAATACTTTTTCAAGGGCTTCCGCGGAAATCGACCCGAAACGCAATATTTTCGCCCGCTCCCCCGTCAGATCCACCACCGTGGAGGGCACGCCGCCGGGGGCCATGCCGTCCACCACGCAGTCGATGCGGCCATCGAAGATCTCAAAGGCCTCCGCCCCGGTGCGGGCGGGCGCCTGCCCGCTGAGATTGGCCGACGTGCCGGTGAGGGGCAGATCGGTGAGACGCAAAAGCGTCAGGGCCGTCTCATGATCCGGGACGCGCACGCCCACGCCCCGGCCCCCGGCGGTGACCGCGTCCGGCACGTTCTCCCGGCGGCGCAGGATCACCGTCAGCGGCCCCGGCCAGAAGGCCTCCGCCAGCCGGTAGGCCCCGCCGGGAATGTCCCGGCAGAACCGCTCCGCCATCTCCATACCGGTGACGAAGATGCTGACGGGCTTATTCTCAGGCCGCCCCTTGGCGGCGAAGATCTTCTCCACGCACTCCCCGGACAGGGCGTTGGCCGCCAGACCGTACACCGTCTCCGTGGGCACGGCGGCCACGCCGCCGTCCCGGAGGATCCCGGCGGCCTTGGCGACCTGGGCGGGCTCTAAAAACCGTGTGACCATTTTTCTCCACCCCGCCCTCAGACGCCCGCCGCCAGCTTCTCCGCCTGGTCGGCTGTGATCAGCGCGTCGATGATGGGGTCAAGGCCCCCGCCCATGACGCTGTCGATGGCAAAATTCTTATTCTCCCCGGAGAGCCTGTGATCCGTCACCCGGCCCTGGGGGAAGTTATAGGTGCGGATGCGCTCGGAGCGGTCGCCGCTGCCCACCTGGCTTTTCCGCTCCGCGGCCACGGCGGCGTCCCGTTTGCGCCGCTCCGCGTCCGCCAGCCGCGAGGCCAGGATCTTCATGGCCCGATCCTTGTTCTTGTACTGACTGCGCTCGTCCTGGCACTCCACCACCGTGCCCGTGGGCAGGTGGGTGATGCGGATGGCGGACTCGGTCTTGTTCACCTTCTGGCCCCCCGCGCCGGTGGAGCGGAAGGTGTCGATCTGCAGGTCGGCGGGGTCGATGCGGAACTCCACCTCCTCCAGCTCCGGCAGGACAGCCACGGTGGCGGCGCTGGTCTGGATGCGCCCGTTGGACTCGGTGACGGGCACCCGCTGAACCCGGTGGACGCCGGACTCGAATTTCAGCCGCGACCAGGCTCCCTCCCCCTCGATGAGGAAGCTTACTTCCTTAATGCCCCCCAGCTCCGTCTCGCTCAGGCAGGCGATCTCGATCCGCCAGCCCCGCATCGAGGCGTAAGCGGCGTACATCCGGTAGAGGTCGGCGGCAAACAGCGCCGATTCCTCGCCGCCCACGCCGCCCCGGATCTCCATGATCACGTTCCGCCGGTCGTTGGGATCACGGGGCAGCAGCAGGAGCTTCAGCTCCCGCTCGCTCTCCTCCAGCCCCGCCCGGGCCGCCTCCAGCTCCTCCCGGGCCATCTCGCCCAGCTCCGGGTCGGAGAGCAGCTCCCTGGCCTCGTCCAGGGCGGCCTGAAAGCCCCTCCAGCGCCGGTAGCCCTCAGCCACCGGCGTCAGCTCCTTCACCTCCCGGGCCGTCTGGGCGTAGAGCGCCGGGTCGGAGTACACCTCCGGCGACTCCAGCCGCGCCTTGGCGGATCTGTACTTTTCCTCGATCTGTGCCAGCTTCTCAAACATCGCAAGCTCCCCGGTCAATAGAATGATTTCTCAAAGTATACCACATCCACGCGATTTTCTCAACAGGCAAAAAAGCTTCCCAAATCGCGGCTTTTTCTTAATTTTTCCCTTTCCCCTTTCCCTTCGCCGCCATTTTGTGATACAATGGAAATATAAGATAGCGAGGTGATCTAATGACGCGCATTTTGATCGTGGAGGACGACAGCGCCATCGCCAGGAATCTCACGGACTTTCTGCGGGACGAGGGCTTTGACGCGGTGGCCGTCCCGGGCGCCGCGGCGGCGCTGGAGACCGTGGACGAGAGCTTCGACCTGGCGCTTCTGGACGTGGGCCTGCCCGACGGCAACGGCTTTGCCCTGTGCTCGGCCATCAAACAGCGCTTCGGCACGCCCATCATCTTTCTCACCGCCTCCGGGGATGAATTCTCCGTGGTGACGGGCTTCGACCTGGGGGCCGACGACTACATCGCCAAGCCCTTCCGCCCCCGGGAGCTGGCCAGCCGCATCCGCTCCGTCCTGCGCCGCGCCGGCAGGGCGTCCAGCGTAGTGGAGGTGGAGGGCCTGCGGGTGGATACGGTGAAGGCCCAGGTGACGAAAAACGGGCGGGAGGTCTACCTGTCCGCCCTGGAATACAAGCTCCTGCTGGTCTTTCTCAACAACCGGGGCCAGGTGCTGTCCCGGGCCAAGCTCCTGGACGAGATCTGGGACGTGGGCGGGGATTTCGTCAACGACAACACCCTGACGGTGTATATCAAGCGCCTGCGGGACAAGATTGAGGACGACCCGGCGGAGCCCAGGATCATCAAGACCGTGCGCGGATTGGGGTACAAGCTGTGAAGCGTCTTCTGAGAAACGCCGCCTTCCGGCGGGAGAGCCTGCTCTTTCTGGCGCTGGGAGCCGCCCTTGGCGGACTTAACCTTGCCGTGAGCCGCGCCGCCGGCGCGGCGGCGCTGATAACGGCCCTGGCGCTGTACGTTCTCTACGTCTGCCTCTCCCTCCTGCATTACCGGCAGATGGCCGCCCTGGCCGACGAGCTGGACCGCATCGTCCACGGCCAGGAGAGCTTCGCCCTGGACCGCTTCTCCGAGGGGGAGCTGTCCGTCCTCCAGTCGGAGCTTTCCAAGCTGCTGGTGGCCCTGCGCTCCCAGTCCGAGTCCCTCAAAGCGGACAGGGTCTTCCTGGCCGGCTCTCTGGCGGACATCTCTCACCAGCTGAAAACGCCCCTGACCAGCATGAACCTGGCCGCCGCCATGCTGGCGGAGCCCACCCTTTCCGAGGAGCGCCGGCGGGAGCTGGCAAGGGATCTCCAGCGCCAGCTGAGCCGCCTGGAGTGGCTGGTGACGGCCCTTTTGAAGCTCAGCCGCCTGGACGCCGGAACGGTGGAGCTGACCCCCGCCGTATTCACCGCCCGGGAGCTGGTGGACGCCGCCGCCCAGCCCCTGCTCATCGCCCTGGAGGTGCGGGACGTGGCCCTCTGCCGGGAGAACGTGGGGGTCCAGGAGATCACGGCGGACTTGGCCTGGTGCGCCGAGGCCGTGGGGAATATCCTGAAAAACTGTCTGGAGCACACCCCGCCCGGCGGGCGCGTCACGGTGACGGCGGCGGAGACAGCCATCTACGTGGAGCTGGTGATCTCCGACACCGGCCCCGGCATCGCCCCGGAGGATCTGCCCCATCTCTTCGAGCGCTTTTACCGGGGCCGCGACGCAGGCGCCCAGTCCGCCGGCATCGGTCTGGCCCTGGCCAGAACCATCCTTCAAAGCTCCAACGCCACCGTCAAGGCGGAGAACGCCCACGCCGGCGGCGCGCGATTCACCGTAAGGTTTTATAAGGGAACAGTGTGAGCCTCACCGGGGTGAGGCTTTCCCTTTTATAACGATTTTGTCACCAAAAAGTCACTCTCCCGTCACCTTGACATGGTATACTGTCCCTATATAAGGACAAAAGGAGGCGCACGCATGGAAATACTGCGCGTTGAAAATCTCACGAAAACCTACGGCTCCGGGGAAAACCTGGTGCGCGCCCTGGACGGGGTGTCCTTCTCGGTGGAAAAGGGACAGTTTTTAGCCATCATCGGCCCCTCCGGCTCCGGCAAATCCACCCTTCTGCACATTCTGGGCGGAGTGGATACCCCCACCTCCGGCAAGGTCTACATGGACGGCCAGGACGTCTACGCCAAGAGCGAGGAGCAGCTGGCGGTTTTTCGCCGCCGGGAGGTGGGCCTTGTCTACCAGTTTTACAACCTGATCCCGGTGCTGGACGTGCGGGAGAACATCACCCTCCCGGTGCTGATGGACGGGCGCAAGGTCAACGAGGAGCGCCTGAAGGAGCTTTTGGACGTGCTGGGCCTGGTGGGCCGGGAGAAGCACCTGCCCAACCAGCTCTCCGGCGGCCAGCAGCAGCGTGTCTCCATCGGCCGTGCGCTGATGAACGCCCCGGCGGTGGTGCTGGCCGACGAGCCCACGGGCAACCTGGACTCCAAGGCCAGCCAGGAGATCGTGGATCTTCTGCGCTACAGCAACAAAAAATACGGCCAGACTCTCATCGTCATCACCCACGACGAGAGCATCGCCCTCCAGGCCGACAGGATCATCGCCATCGAGGACGGCCGGATCGTCCGGGACGAGGTGCTGCGGCCATGAGTATCTTTTCCAAGGTCACCTTAAAAACCCTTGTCAAAAACCGCATCCGCACCATAGTCACCGTGGCCGGCATCCTCCTGTCGGCGGCCATGATCACCGCCGTCACCACCAGCGTGGTCAGCTTCCAGCGGTATCTCCAGGGAACCATGACGGCCCTGAACGGGAGCTGGCACGTGGTCTTCTTCAACGTGGACGCGGAAGGCCGGGAGGATCTGGAAGCCGACGCCCGAACCGAGTCCGCCGCCTGGGCGCAGGTCGACTGGGCCCTGGTGCCCGAAAGCTGGGACGGCGCGAGCGTCCCGGCCGGCGCCACCTCCGGGGATCCGGGCGGCCAGACGACGGACAGCCACTCCCTCTGCGCCATTCTCGGCGCGGATCCGGCTTTTCTGGAGCGGATGCCCGTCACCCTCTCCCAGGGGCGGCTTCCGGAAAATTCCCATGAGATCGTCCTCTCCCAGGTCAAGTTGGGCGATCAGGAGACCGCCCTGGGCGATACCGTCACCCTGGAGCTGGGGGAACGAACCGTGGGGGACCAGGTCATTGGCTTCGGGGACGGGCCCCACCTGGAGGATGAGACGGTCCGCGTCCGGGAGACCCGCACCTTCACCGTGGTGGGGTATCTGGAAAACACCCGTTTTGACCGGAACTCCGGCGCGGATATCGTGGGCCTCACCCTCTGGGACGAGGACAGCGCCGCCCTGCAAAACGGCTGGCTTTTGCTGAACAAGCCCCGGGACACCTATCAAATGCAGCTGGACTACCGGACCCGGTTTGGCTCCGTGGACAACCGGGACTTGCTGATGACCCTGGGCGTCTCCCGGTACAGCACCTTCAACACCGTCCTCTACTCCTTCGCCGCCATCCTCATCGGCCTCATCATGTTCGGCTCCGTCAGCCTCATCTACAACGCCTTCTCCATCTCCGTGGCCCAGCGGACAAAGCAGTTCGGCCTCCTCCGGTCCGTGGGCGCCACCAAAAAGCAGCTGCGCTCCATGGTGTTCACCGAGGCCTTTGCTGTCAGTGCCGTGGGCATCCCCCTGGGGATCCTCTCCGGGATCCTGGGGATGGCCGTCACCTTCCACTTCATCGGCGCGGCCCTGGGGCGGCTCCTCTCCGACACCGTCAACGACACCCTGGGCGCGCCGGTCTTCACCCTGCGCCTGACGCCCTTCGCGCTCATCGCCGCGGCGGTCATCGACCTGGTGACGGTGCTGATCTCCGCCTGGATCCCCTCCCGGCGGGCCATGCGCGTCTCCGCCGTGGAGGCCATCCGGGAGTCCCAGGACGTGCATATCAAGCCCCGGGAGGTCAAGACCTCCCCCCTCACCTACAAGCTCTTCGGCCTGGAGGGGGCCATCGCCGGCAAGCACTTCAAGCGCAACCGCAAGGGCTACCGGGCCACGGTGGTGAGCCTCTTCATGTCCGTGGTGCTGTTCATCTCCGCCAGCTCCTTCTGCCGGTATCTGACGGACACGGTGTCCGGCGTCTTCAATGACTACGATTACGACATCTGCCTTTACAATCTGCGCAGTACGGTGGAGCCCGGCGAGACCGGCATCAAAAGCGCCGACCTGCCCGATCTTATGCGAACCGTCTCCCAGGTGCCCTGCGTCACCGGCGCTTCGGGCTTCAAGGTGGTCATGAATTCCAGCGGCTGTCTGCTCACCCGGGATCAGGTGCCGGAGCGCACCTGGGACGTGATGATGCGGGACGAGACGGAGGACACCTTATACGTTCACGTGGAAATCATGGGGGTGGAGGACTCCGTCTACCGGGCGTATCTTCAAAAAATGGGCTTGTCCGAAGAGGAATACATGGGCGACCATCCCAAGATTGTCCTCTGCTCCACGGTGGAGGGCTTCAACCGGGACACCCAGCGCTTTGAGCGCTTTGAAATGATCCGGGCGGATATCGGGACGCTGGATCTGCGCTTCAGCGACGAGCTGGCGATTTTGGAGCTCTGGGAGAGCGCCGGCTACCAGGCCATGACGCCGGAGGAGCAGACCGCCGCCGAGGAGGCATACATCACCACCGAGACCTATGAGGTGGGCCTTGTCACCGAGGAGCTGCCCCTGGGCCTCAACGGAACCAGCGAGCGCAACTCCGTCACCATCCTTATGCCCCTGGCGGAGGCCCAGCGGCTGGAGAAGGGCAGATCCCGCTGGGACGAGACGATGATGTACTTCACCGTCTCCGACCACCAGCGGGGCCTTACGGACATCACCGACGCTCTCAATAACGCGGGCTATACCTTCCTGAACGGGAGCGTTACCGACCTCTACCAGGAGACCGTCAACCAGCGCAGCCTGATCACCGTGGTGCGGGTCATCTCCACGGGCTTCATCACCCTCATCTCCCTGATCGCGGCGCTGAACGTGTTCAACACCATCTCCACCAACATCCTCCTGCGCCGCCGGGAGTTCGCCATGCTCCGCTCCGTCGGCATGACCAACCGGGGCTTTAACCGGATGATGAACTTCGAGTGCCTGCTGTACGGGGCCAAGTCCCTTTTATACGGCATCCCCGCCGCCTTCGGCGTCACCTACCTCATCTACCGGGGGGTGATGGAGGGCATGGACACCTCCTTCTACCTGCCCTGGACCGCCGTGGCCGTGGCCGTGGGCAGTGTGTTCCTGGTGGTGTTTCTCTCCATGATGTACTCCATGGCCGGTATCAAGCGGGATAATCCCATCGAGGCTATGAAAAACGAGGTGATCTGAGGCCGCCTTGCCCCGGCGGGGGAATAAGGTTTCCGCCTTACAGGCGTACGGGCCGGCGCCCCTGTGTGGTCGTTTTTAAAAGGAGAAAAGAAAGTCCCCCTCCGCCGTTAAGGCGGACACCTTATAGCCCCTGCGGGTCAAGGTGTATCTTCATTTTTTGAAGGCCCTTTTCTCCACATAGGCCATCATCCTGTTGCGCATGAGGCCGTACAGGCCCACCCCCAGCAGAATGACCGCCATCACCGCCGGCCCCACCCAAATGAGAGCGGCCGTGACGGCGGCCAGGTACAGGATAACGGCGAGGCCGATGTCGAATTTATGCTCGGAAAGCCACTTGTGTTTGAAATAGGCGATCCTGTCGGAGAGGCCGAAGGTGTCCGATTGGGACAGGGCGGAAATCAGGTTCTCCTCCGCCTTTTCCGCCGCCCGCTCCGGCGTCTCCAGCCTCTCACCGGACAGAAGCTCGTTGACGCTGACGCCCAAAAGCCCCGAAAGCTCCAGAAGCTTGTCCACGTCCGGCATGTACCTGCCCGTCTCCCACCGGGACACGGTCTTGTTGGTGACGCCCAGCCGCTCCCCCAGCTTCTCCTGGGTCATGCCCTGCTCCCGGCGCAGCTGGGCGATGAATTTCCCTACCTTTTCCTGATCCACATGACAGCCCCCTTCCGCGTTATGCCCGTATTGTAACGCAAAGCCGCGAAAAAGTCATGGACACAGACAGCGAATCGGCGTTTTTCATTGTCTTATGAATATTATAGCACAAAATCCATTTTCTTTCAAGTCTTGCACGCCCCCCGTCGCGGGGGTATAATGGGCGTAAAGGAGGGGATTTTATGACGCTCAATGAAAAAATCGCCGCGCTGTCCCTGCTCTGGCGGCGCGCGTGCGAGGTGTTTCCCTATTTTGACCGGCTGGAGCTGGACTGGGACGGGCAGTACCGGATCTATCTCGATAAGGTCATGGCCTCGGAGAGCGCCCAGGAGGTCTGGCTCACCCTCATGGAGTTCATGAACCTCCTGGGCGACGGGCACACGGGCTTCACGCCTCCGGCCGCCTGGCGGCGGGAGCGGGGCAAGCTGCCCTTCACCCTGGGGTACTGCGCCCAGGGCTACTATGTCCGCTCCGTTGAAAAGGGCGGCGAGGGTCTGCTTTTAGGGCTTGTCCGCAAGATCGGCGGGCGGGATATGGGGGAGGTTCTCCGCGAGGCGGCCCGCTATACCTATTGCGTGGACGGCTACATCTCCCCCTCCGGGCTCTCGGCGCTCCTGCCGTTGCTGCTGCCCGGCGGGGAGCACGAGCTGGAGACGGATCGGGGCGTTTACCGCTTCGCTCCGCGCCAGGGGGACGCGCCCCTGCTCCCCGCCCCCCTGCCGGACGCCGGGGAGGACTACGAACAAATCGCCGCCGGAGCGCCCGATCTGCGGCTCTACGGCGGCGGGATATTGTACGCGAAAGTTGACGATCTTCTGCGGCCCGGGGCCGACCGGAGCATCGGGGCCGCTCTTCGGGATCAAAACGTCCGGGCCGTGATTCTGGATCTGCGGGAGAACGTGGGCGGGATGACCATGTACGGTGCCGGGATCGCGGAGCTTTTCATGGACGGCCAGTTCCACGGCTGTCAAAAGCGCACCCGAACCATGGTGGGCGTGGATCTCGCCTCCGCCAGCCAGTTCGCCCAAATGAGCCAGGAGGAGATACGCGCCCTTGTCGGGGAGGAGGACGTCTCCGGCGCTATGGCGCTCTGGCGTATGCAGGGCTTCCAACACTACACAGACTCCTTCGGCGCGCCGGATCACAAAAGCGCCTTTGCCGGCCCCTGCGTCCTGCTCACCTCCCGCGGCACCGTCTCGGCGGCGGAGGATCTGACGGCGATGTTCAGATCCAACGGCCGGGCACAGCTTATCGGCACGCCCACCTACGGCTCCAGCGGCACGCCCCTGCTCCAGCCCGTCCCCGGAGGCGGCACGGGCCGCGTCTGCTCCGTGGGCTATAAGCTTTTAGACGGCACGGAGTTCATCGGGCGCGGCATCCTGCCGGATATTCCCGTGGAGGAAACCGTCGACGATCTCCGCCGGGGCCTCGACGCCCCCCTGCGCTCCGCGCTGTCCCTGCTGCGGTGACGGCTCCGACCGGCGCAAGACACGGTCAGTCCCTGGCGGGACGGAGGGTGAAGGTGAAGGACATCTCTTTTTCGTCTAATCTGTACCTGGGATCCAGCTCCGGGCCGCAGGAATTGGAGCCCAGGCCGCTGACACGGTAGTCCGTGCGCAGATGGACGAAGCCGTCCTTGCGGAGCTCGTCGGTGTGGGCGGCGGCGTAGAGATCCGCCGCGGTATACTCCGAGACGCAGGTCTCCATGTCCTCCGCCTCGAAGGCGAGGCCGTTTACGGTGAGACGCCGCACCCGCGTGTGATTGCCGTGCTCCTGGGGCCGGACGTAGGGCACATATTCCCTCTGAGCGGTGCTCTCGTAGAAGCCCGTCAGGGCGCCGTGGCACATGTCCTCGTAGTTCTCCCCCGGCCCTTTGCCGTAATAGGAGAAGGCCCCGTCGCCGGTGAGCGTCCACTCAAAGCCCAGCCGGGGCAGGAAGAAGGCGCCCTCCCGCACGCGGAAGTCCGCCCTCACCTCCACCGCGCCGCCGGCGAAAAACGCCCAGCGCGTCTCAAAAAACAGCGACGGCGACCGGGATACCCCGGCCAGGGAGCCCCGGAAGATGACAGTGTTCCCCTCCACGGCGCAGCCGTAGATCTTCGTGAACGCCTTGTTCCAGTTTTCCCCGTTCCAGGCGTCCGCCCAGTGGTATTTGATGTTCCTGTCGTTGTCGGTGGGGGCGCGGAACACCCCCAGGACGGTGGGGGCGGCCAGCCGCTCCACGCCCTCTGTCACGGCGCTGACAAGACTGCCGTGGAGCTTGGAGAGGGTGTAGGCAAAGTCCTCCCCCTTGGCGTAGACAAAGCGCCTGTCCTCCGTGACCGCCAGGGGCGCGGGGACTGTCCGGGCCGCCCGGGGAACGGGCAGCTCGTGCTCCGTGGCGGCCCACTCCACGCCGTCCCTCGTCAGCCGGCAGCGCAGGTGGGCGCCGTACCGGCAGGAGGGGACAAGGGCGGGAACGGCGATCTCCCGGCTTTCGTGGGGCGGCAGGTCAAGGCGAAGAGCGCGGCTGTCCACGATCTCGCCGTCCCGCTCCGTCTCCAGGGTAAGCGTATACTCGTTGAGATTCGTAAAATCCAGACGGTTGCGCACCGTCAGCTTTCCGCCCTCCAGGCGCGTGGCCATGGGCTGGTAGGCGGCCCTGATCTCCAGGGTGCCGGCCTTGAAGCTCCTGTCGGCGAAGACCATGCCGTCACAGCAGAAGTTGGCGTCGTGGGTCAGCTCGCCGGGGAAATCCCCGCCGTAGCGCTGGACGCCGTCCCGGACGGCCACGTGGTCGGCCCACTCCCAGACGCACCCGCCGCACAGCTTGGGGTATCGGTCAAACAGCTCGTTGTACGCCCACACGTCGCCGGGGCCGTTGCCCATGGCGTGGGCGTATTCGCACAGATATACCGGCTTTTTGATCTCCGGATCCAGCGCCGCCGCCTCCAGGCGCTCACAGGAGGGGTACATCCAGCTGACCACGTCCGTGGCCTCGAAGTCGCCCTGGGCGCTGGCCTGCTCGTAGTGGGAAAGGCGTGAGGGATCCCGCTCCCGCAGATACCGGAGCATGGCCCGGTGGTTGTCCCCGAAGTCGCTCTCGTTGCCCAGGGACCAGAAGATCACCGAGGGAGCATTCTTGTGGAGCTCCAGCGCCCGCTCCATCCGGGAGAGGAATTCGCCCTCCCAGTCCTTATTGGTGCAGGGCCACTCCCCCGGCGCGTGGTCGTAGCCCGGGGCCGGTTCGCTCCGGCGGTGGGTAAAGCCGTGCGTCTCGATGTCCGTCTCCAGCACCACGTAAAGGCCAAGCTCGTCGCACAGGGACACGAAGGCCGGGTGGGGCGGGTAATGGGAGGTGCGCACGCAGTTGATGTTCAGGGATTTCATGAGCGTCAGATCCTGCCGCAGCTCCTCCAGGGTCTGGCACCAGCCCCGGTATTTGCTGGTGTCGTGGTGGTTGACGCCCCGGAGCTTCACCGGCACGCCGTTAATGAGAAGCTCATATTTGTCCGAGACGGACACCTCCCGCAGGCCCGTCTTCAGCGTGATGATCTCCCCGGCCCGCTCCAGCTCCACCGTGTAGAGATGGGGCTTTTCCGCGTTCCACAGCACCGGGTTTTCCGGCGTGTAGGTAAGCTCGTTTTCAAAATCCGTCTCCAAAAGCAGCCTGTCCCCGTCCAGGATCCGCGCGTGAGCCACGCCCGCCAGCTTCACGCGGACTGATTTGGCGTTGGGGATCGTCTCCACGTCCCAAATATGCCCCTCCGGCCGCTGAAGGAGATACGTGTCCCGGAAGATGCCGTTGTAGCGGAAGGCGTCCTGATCCTCCAGGTAGCTCCCGCAGCACCACTTGAGCACGTAGACCCGCAGGGTGTTTTGTCCCGCCCGGACAAGATCCGTCACGTCAAATTCCGCCCGCAGGCGGCTGCCCTGGGTGAAGCCGGCGTAACGGCCGTTCACCGTCACGAAGGCGCAGGAGCTGACGCCCTCCAGCACATAGTAGACCCGTCCCCAGAGCCTGTCCAGGTCGAACTCCCGCTCATAGACGCCGCAGGGGTTGGCGTCCGGCACATAGGGCATGTCCACGGGGTAGGGGTAGTTGACGTTGGTATAATTGGGGTTCTCGTACCCCTGGAGCTGCCAGCAGGAGGGCACGGGGATGGTGTCCCACTCCGTGATGGGCCCCTCCGCCAGCTCGTCCTCGGGGAAGTATTTGAACCGCCAAAGGCCGTTCAGATCGATCGTTTCGCTGATCCCGCCGGGGATGTACCAGCTCCTGGCGGGGAGCCTTTTGTCGCTTGTCCTGCGGGGATCTTCATATATACGCATTTTTCTCCCTCCGGTTGCGGATTTTTAAGCTATTCTACCACATTACGCCCGACAGGGCAAGAGGGAAACCGGAGGGAGACGCGGCGGTCACCCGGCGGCGAACTGGCGGCCCGTGTGGTCGATGGTGTAGGGCGCGGGCAGGATCAGCCGGGAGATGGGGACGATCTGGTACCCCTGGGCGATCAGGTATTTGACGATGTCCTCCAGAGCATCCGGGGTATGGAGGGCGGCGTTGTGAAAAAGCACGATGGAGCCGGGCTTTACGCGGCTCGTCACCCGCTTGTAGATCTCCGAGGCGGAGATCTCCTTCCAGTCCAGGGAGTCCACGTCCCACTGGATGGGCTCGATGCCCAAGGCGCGGACGGCGGCGATGACGTGGTCGTCGTACTCCCCGTAGGGGGGCCGGAACAGAGTGGGCCGCACGCCGGTGACGGCCTCTATCTTGTCGGCACAGGCGTTGATATTCTCCGCGATTTTGTCGGCGGTGAGGGTGTTGAAGTGGGCGTGGTCGTTGGAGTGGTTCATCACCTCGTGGCCGGCGTCCGCCAGGGCCTTCACCGACTCCGGGTATTTGTCCACCCACTGGCCCACCACGAAAAACGTGGCCTTCACGTTGTATTTGCCCAGGATGTCGATGAGGGTCTGGGTGTCCTCGTTGCCCCAGGCCGCGTCAAAGCTCAGGGCCACCATCTTCTGATCCCGCTCCACACTGTAAATGGGCAGCTGGCGGGTATTGGCCGCCGTCACCGCCGCCGGGGCGGACAGGGCCAACAGCGCCGCCGTCAGCGCCAGCACCAGCGACAGGGACAAAAGCCCCCTCTTTTGCTTTCCCGTGAGAGAACCGTAGAATTTTTTCAGCTTGTCAAGCATGTTCATCACCCCGCAAAAGGGTATGAGACAAAGGGGGGAAATATGAGCGGGACGATATAAAAGTATCTTGAATTGTTTATGGGTGTATTATACCATACATCTAACTGTTTGTCAAGTATTATTTTTATATTTTTAATTATTTTTTAGATTTATTTTTTGACAAAGCAAAAGCCCGCCTGAAAGGCGGGCTTTTTAAATAGTTATGCACGGGGCAGCTCCACCTCAAATTCACCGGAGGCGCCGTCGGCGATCTCGTATTTATCGAAGCACACCATGACGTTCCCGGAGGGGGACAGATAGAAGTCGAAGTCCTCCAGGGACATCCTGTCCAGCTCACTGCCGTAGAAGTCGTTGTCCCAGCCGGTTTCTATGAGCTTTTGGCGCACGGCCTCGCGAATCTCATACTCCTGGCCGGACACCAGGTCGCCCAGGGTGAGACGCTTCCCGCGCGTCAGGTCGTAGACGCGGCCATCGGTTCCGTGATCCGTGACGCCGCCGCCGAAATACTCATAGCAGGACATGAAGCTCAAAAGCTTTCCGTCGTCATAGGTGACGGACGTGGTGATCTCGTCGTAATATTCATACTCGCCCGGGTCGCCGGAGGAGGCTCCGTCCATGTTGAGGTGCTCCTTCTCCAGGGCGGCGGCGGCGCGGCCCTCCGCATAGCTGTAGCCAGGCAGCTCCGTGTCGAAGTGGACGATCTGACAGAACGTCCGCATGTTCCGATTTCCAAAGTCGGTGTCCAAGGTCTCCACGATGGAAAGATCCTGCACGGTATAGGGCGCCGCGCCCCGGGAACGCACCGTGCCGTCCAGTCCGGCCCAGAGCTTCAGTACCCGCAGGACGGCTTCGGCGTCGTCCATCCCCCAGCACCGGGCGGAGACGTCGCTGCCGTGGCTGAAGCCCACGGGGGAGTCCCCCGCCCAGGTCTTCACCCAGGCGTTGAAGGCGGCCTCGCCAACGCGTACGCCGTCCACCTCGTAGGTGGAGTCGTACAGCATGTCCGCGGCGGCGCAAGTGGAGGGGACGCTGTCGATGACGCCGTCGTGGACCGGGTAGACCCTGGCGTCATAGCCGGTGCCGTCGGGGTAATAGCCGCCCAGCAGGAGATATCCCTCGTAGATCCGAACGGTATCCCAGGGCTTGCACACAAGCTCGCCGTCCACGAACGACCATATTTCCGCCACATAGGGCGCCTCCAACTCGAAGGGGCCGGCCCAGCCCTCCGGGGGCTTGCCGCCGCCCACAAAGAGCATGGCGGGGACGCCGTTTCCGGTGTCGAACAGCGCCGCGAAGGCGCTGACGCCCAGGAGGTAGGTGGGATCGTACCTCTGCTGAAATTCCACCTCCCGGGTGACATACATCGTCTCCTCCTCCAGCACGCCGGCCAGCCGCGCCGCCTCGCGGGCGGAGAGCGCGATCCTGTCCGTGTCGCCGATGTAGTTGAGGGTCTTGAAGAGGATGGGATCGGGTCTGTCCTCCGCGGTATCGGTCGTGGTGTCGGCCGAGGTATCCGTTGAGGTGTCGGTCGCGGTATCAGCTGAGGTATCTGTCGAGGTATCCGACGCGGTGTCAGCTGAGGTATCGTCTGCGGTGTCCGTCGCGGAGCCGGCTGAGGTATCCGACGGCTTGGACGTGTCCTTTGCCGGATCCTCCCCGCCGCCGCAGGCGGCCAGGGCCAGCGTCAGGGCCAGAGCCAGAAGAAAGGCCGCTGTTTTTTTCATAGGATTCTCCCCTTTTTTTGCGCGTTTCTTCCCGTGTACATTATAATATCTTCCGGTCCGTAAAGCAATAGGCGCAAAATGTACAATTTTTTGACAAACCTCGCCCCAAGCCCGGATACTTTGGAGATTGTTTTTTCCCCGCCCGGGGTGTAAAATTGATTTCCCAAAATGAACGGGAGGTCTTTTCAATGGTTATTCTGATCGAGATGTCCCTGGCGCTGTTGGCGGGACTTCTGATGTCCCGGCTTGCCAAGGTGCTGAAGCTCCCGGCGGTGACGGCGTATCTGGTGGCCGGCGTGCTGCTGGGGCCCTTCTGCGTGGGCGCTCTCCATATCAAGGGCCTGGGCTTTGTGTCCCTGGAGGAGGTGGAGGGCCTGAACCTCATCTCCCAGGTGGCCCTGGGCTTCATCGCCTTTACCATCGGCAACGAGTTCCGCTTAGAGCAGCTCAAGCACATGGGCCGTCAGGCCATCACCGTGGGCATTCTCCAGGCGGTGATCACCACGGTTCTGGTGGACGCGGGCCTCATCGCCCTGCACTTTATCTCCCCCAAGCTCATCTCCATCCCCTCGGCTATCACCTTAGGCTCCATCGCCGCGGCCACGGCCCCGGCGGCCACGCTGATGGTGGTGCGCCAGTACAAGGCCAACGGCCCTCTGACAAAGCTCCTTCTGCTGGTGGTGGCCATCGACGACGCGGTGGGCCTGATGCTGTTCTCCGCCTCCTTCGGGGTGGCCACGGCCATCGAGAAGGGCGTCATCAGCCTGAAAACCATCCTGCTGGAGCCCGTCATTGAGATCGTCCTGTCGCTCCTGCTGGGCGCTCTGGCCGGCTGGCTCCTCCACCGGTTTGAGAAGTACTTTCACTCCCGCTCCAAGCGTCTGTCCCTGTCCATCACCTGCGTGCTGGCCTCGGTGGGCGTCTCCATGGCGGAATTTGAGGTGGGCGGCGTCCACATCGGCTTCAGCCTCCTTTTAGTGTGCATGATGGCCGGTACGGTGTTCTGCAACGTCTGCGACTTCTCCCAGGAGCTGATGGGCCGTATCGACGACTGGACGGCGCCGGTCTTTGTGCTGTTCTTCGTCCTCTCCGGCGCGGAGCTGGATATGCGCATCCTCGCCCAGCCCACGGTGCTCCTCATCGGCGTGGTGTACATCCTCTTCCGCTCCCTGGGCAAATACGCGGGCGCTTACAGCAGCTGCGCCATGACCAAATGCGCGCCCAACATCACCAAATACATCGGCATCACCCTCCTGCCCCAGGCCGGCGTGGCCCTGGGCATGGCAATGACCGCCACGCAGCTGTCCGACGGCGCGGTGGTGCGCAACGTGGTGCTCTTCTCCGTGCTGGTCTATGAGCTGATCGGCCCGGCCCTCACCAAGAAGGCCCTCACCGCCGCCGGGGAGATCCAGCCCGAGGGGCGCACCAGCGCCCGCCGGCCCAACAGCCCCGTGGCCGTCTTCCACCTGGGCCATCACAAAGCGCAGTAAGGGCCGCCTCCCTGTCAACCGTCGGGCTGTCAATCAACGGTACACGGGCCGAGCGAGTCTCTGGCCCCTACGTATGGCTGGCTGCGAATTTCCGCAAAACCATTCTCCCAACGCCGTAAGGGCCGCCTTTTCGGGGCGGCCCGACGCATTTTTTGACGCGTTTCCTCCAACGCCCCTGCGGGTACATTTGCCTCTTCGCGGCGGACAAACGTTTTTATTATGTCATTTCTTGACGATTGATACTTTCTTTGGAAAATTAATTTGTCTTTCGTATGAATTATTGCGCAAAATGGTTTTTCGTGGTATACTTTTTCTGGAATCCGGGAAAGTTAGTTAGCCATGCTAACATTTAAGATAGAAAAAGGGATGGGCCACTTGAAAATTCAAAGTATGCGAGAGTTTCTGACCTTGTCGGAGCTTAAAAATTTCAATTCCGCCTCTGAGCGGCTTTTCCTCTCCCAGCCGACGCTGTCGCGGCACATCAAGGAGCTGGAGGAGGAGCTGGGTGTAACGCTTTTCAACCGCTCCACCAGGCGCGTGGAGCTGACGGAGTGCGGGGAATATTTCCTCCCCTTCGCTAAGCTCATCGTCCACGCCGAGGACGAGTACACCGAGGGTCTGGCCTCCATGCGAAAGAGCACGGAGACGGAATAAACGCCTTTGGGCAAAAGGAAGCTGCCGGCTTTTATTGAACGGTCGATAGAAGGCGCACGGCGTCAGCGCGCGTGGATTTTGAAAAGCACGCCGTTGAAAACAGAACAGATACGCGAAAAGCACGGGGTTCTCCCGTGCTTTTTTTGACTGCTGAACCTTGTGCGTCACGGCTGTTCCATACCGCGGTTATATTCCCGCAGATAATCCCGGATGGCCCGCTCCACCTCCTTGACCTCCACCTCAAAGGCGGAGGCGGGGACGCGCAGGGCGCCGTTGCCCAGGATGATCATCTGCTCCATGCCGTCGGAGGTGGCCACGCGCACATGGTGGCGTTTGGACAGGTCGTAGGTGGCCCGCTCGATGTACATGTCCGCCGTCTCCGCCTCTTTGGTGTAGACCACGCTGACCCCGCCCAGGTGATCCACCTTGCCGGGGTTGTTTTTCACCTTGTAGGCGTCGAACACCACGATGACGGCGCATTGGCGGAAGCCCTGGTAGTTGCGCAGGCGCTCGATGAGCCGCTCCCGGGCCGCGTCCAGGCTCTGGGCGGCCAGCTTTTTCAGATCCTCCCAGGCGAAGATGATGTTGTAGCCGTCCACCAGCACAAATTCCAGCCCGTCCTTCTGGGGGAGGGGCTTTCTTTTGGGAGGGGGCGGCTCCCGGCGCGGCTCCCTGGGGGCGGGCCGCAGGGCCTCCTCCCCCCGGCCGATGGGGCCGTAGGTGCGCTGGAAGATGTCCATCAGCTCCTTGTCCGAGGCCGCCAGCTTCACATACCGGGCCGCCGCCTCCCGGATGGGGTCGGGGGGCTTGGGCGGAAGCAGGGTGCTGGGCAGGTGCATCCGCGCCGGGACCTGATCCCAGGGCACCAGCACCCCCGCGCCGTGGGAGCAGAAGACGCTGTGGGGGGAGTTGTCCAGATCCGCCAGAGGGTCGTAGCCTATGGCCTCCACCACCGCGTCCTGCTGGGCGCAGGGCTCATAGCCGTGAAAGACGAAGCTGACGCGCCCCCGGCCCCTGGTATACGCCGCCACCTCGGCGGGGTACTCCCGCAGCTTCGCCACGGGGCCGGAGCCGGTGAGGACGGCCATGCCGCCTTGATCCCCGGACTGCTCGAACCGGGCGCCCATGCGCTGAAGATCCGTCATGGCGCGGCCCACATTGACCTGGGGCAGCTCCATACGGAAGTCGTACCAGGGCTCCAGGAGCACGCTTTTGGCGCTCATGAGCCCCTGACGGACGGCCCGGTAGGTGGCCTCCCGGAAGTCCCCGCCCTCGGTGTGCTTGATGTGCGCCCGCCCGGCGGAGAGGGTGATCCTGATATCCGTGACAGGCGAGCCGGTGAGGACGCCCAGGTGCTGTTTCTCGTGGAGGTGGGTGAGGATGAGCCTCTGCCAGCTCCCGGCCAGGGCGTCCTCCGGGACGGCAGAGCGGATCTCCACGCCGCTGCCCCGTTCCCCCGGCTCCAGGATGAGATGCACCTCGGCATAGTGCCGGAGGGGCTCGTAGTGGCCCACGCCCTCCACCTTGCCGGCGATAGTCTCCCGGTAGAGGATGCTCCCCGGGCCGAAGGCGATCTCAAAGCCGAAGCGGTCGTGCACCAGCTGGCGGATGATCTCCAGCTGCACCTGGCCCATGATCTGGGCGTGCAGGGACTGGGTGCGGGGCTCCCAGACAAGCTTCAGCTCCGGGTTTTCCTCCTCCAGCTCCCGCAGCTGGGCCACGGTCCTGTGGACGTCGCACCCCGCGGGGAGATAGACGGCGCAGCTCATCACCGGCTCCAGCGCCGGCGTCCGGCCGTCCCCCTCCGCGCCCAGACCCTGACCGGCGAAGGTGGCGGACAGGCCCGTGACGGCCACGATATCCCCCGGCTGGGCCTCGTCGGCGGGGGTGAATTTGGCCCCGGAGTAGAAGCGAAGCTGGGTGACCTTCTCCTCCCAATCGGGCCCCGTCACCGTGTCCCGGACGCGCAGAGTCCCGCCGGTGATCTTCATATGCGTCAGGCGCTTGCCGTCCTCGTCCCGGGAGATCTTGAAGACCCGGGCGGCAAACTGCGCCTGCGCGGGGGCGGCGGGGGCAAAGCGCTCCAGGCCCGCCAAAAACGCCTCCACGCCCTCTAATTTCAGCGCCGCGCCAAAAAAGCAGGGGTAGACGTGTCCGCGCCGGAAGGCCCCGTCCAGGGCGGCCTCGGAGAGCTCCCCCCGCTCCAGATGCTCCTCCAAAAGCGCCTCGTCGCACAGGGCCAGCGCCTCGGGATCCACCTTACCGGGGACGAAAAAGCCGTCCCCCAGCCGCCCGGTCAGCTCCGCCAGGATGCCGGCCCGGTCCGCGCCGGGCAGATCCATCTTGTTGATAAACAAAAGGGTGGGGATATCCCTGTCCCGCAAAAGCTTCCACAGCGTGCGGGTGTGGCTCTGCACCCCCTCCGGGGCGGAGATCACCAGGATGGCGCAATCCAGAACGTCCAGGGTGCGCTCCGTCTCGGCGGAAAAATCCACATGCCCCGGCGTATCCAGCAGTGTGGCGGACATGCTTCCCAGGCTCAACCGCGCCTCCTTGGAAAAGATGGTGATGCCGCGCTGGCGCTCCAGGGCGAAGGTGTCCAGAAAGGCGTCCCCGTGATCCACCCGCCCGAGCCTTCGTATATCCCCGGCGCAGTACAAAAGCGCCTCGGACAGCGTGGTCTTCCCCGCGTCCACGTGGGCCAGTATTCCGATCACCGTCTTGGGCACGGGCGATCCCCTCTTTCCTGTCTCATTATGAGCCTGCTTTGGCGACCTTTTTCTTGAAATCCCCCAGCGTGTGATCCCTGGAGACATAGAACCGGCTCACCAGATACGGATCCGACGAGGTGTTCCACAGCCCCCCGTCCATCCTGACGCCCAGCTTATAATAGGACGCCGCCACCTTACGTGTAAGCCGGTTGTTCCGCCCCGAGGGGTAGGCCAACACCGTGGGGATCCGCCCCGTGATCCGGGCGATCTCCAGCCGGGATCGGTCAAACTCCCCGGCCAGCTGCTCCTCACTGAGACTACGCAGATCCGGGTGGGTGGCGGTGTGGCTCTGGATGGAGACGAGCCCCGAGGCCGCCGCCTCTGCCACCTGCTCCGCCGTCATATAGCGCTTTTGTCCGATGTAGTCCGTGATCACGAAGATCGTGGCCTTGACGCCGTACTTTTGCAGCAGCGGCAGCGCCACGGTGAAATTGTTGTCGTACCCGTCGTCGAAGGTCAGGATCACCGGCTTGTCGTAGTCCTCGACATGGGACAGATCCGAGAACCAGATGGGGTCGAAGCCGTTCTCCGTCAGGTACTTGAGCTGTTCCTCAAAGGACGCCGGCGAGACGAACAGCGTCACCAGGCCCCAGGGCTTGTCGGAAACCGCGTGGTACATCAGCACGGACACGTTCACGTCCTCCGGGAGCTCATACGCCTGCTCCGGCGAATAATACACCGTCCCGTCCTCAGGGTCGGTGAGCGTGGGGCAGTCAAGCTCCTCCACGATCCGGGGCCAGGGCAGGTACTCCGCGCCCCGGGCGGTCAGCGTCTCCCCCTCCAGCTCCCGGCCAAAGGCCCGCCGTGCGGCGCTTTTGGCGACATATTTCTGTCCCTCCGCCTCCCAGACGGCCAGCCGCAATCCGTCCACCACCACCCTGTCGCCGGTCAGCGTCAGCTCCGGCTCCGGCGCAGCGTCCGGGGTGGTATCCGGGGCCGTGTCGGGGACGGTATCGGGCGTTGTGTCCGGCGCTGTATCGGGCAGGGTGTCCGGCGCCGTGTCCTCCGTGTACGCGGTGTCCTCCGTAACTGTCTCCGGCGGCTTTTCCGGCGCGTGGCAGGCCGTCAACAGTGCCAGCGCCAGCAAAAGCGCCAAAAGGGCTTTTATACGCATACCTTATTCCTCCCGCTCTCTTTCATCTACAGGAAGAGTATTCTCACAATGAGTCATTTTATCATAGTGCGGGACTTTTGGCAAGTCCATCCGTCTGCGGCAAAATTCAACAAAAGTAGTGCCCGTTCCCCAAAACTTCCTATTTACAATTTGTCCCATCCGTGGTACTCTTTAGGTACAGCATATCCCGGCTTCGACCATCCCATCGGAGAGGATACGCTCATATCTTTATCCCACAACCCTTTTTTGGCGGCTCGCAAGGGCCGCCCCTTTTTTGCGCAAAAAATTCCCGGCGGACAAGCCGCCGGGAAAGGTTGGATCTCGTTGGATCAGGGCTCGTTGACGATGCCCGTAAAGACAGGCAGGCCGTCCTGCAATACGGCAAAGAGGAAGGGACGGTCGAAGGTGAGGACGATCTTTTCCGTCTCCGGGAGAGGGGCGGCGCCGTCGCCCATCTCGAACACCGCGTAGGCCGCGCCCTCACAGCCCTCCTCGTCCACCTTCACCCGGGCCCCGTGGAGCGCCTTGGAGAGGTAGATCTGGGCGGGGGTACCGTCCCCGCGGACGGCGTTTAAGGGGGAGAAGTCGGCGGCGTACATGTCAAAGGCGTCCGTCACCCCCAGGGTCTTCAGGGCGTCGTTCAAAAGCCCGTCGCTGCGTACGTCGAACCGGGGGAGGGTCAGCGCGATCTCGTACCCCCCGGAACGGGCGTTGTCCCACTCCCCGCACAGCATCGCCAGGGCCTGGGGGTCACGCAAAAGCTCCTCCGGCGTCACGCCCTCGTCGGGGAGCATCAGGAGCATCTGGGTATTTTCAAAGCTGCGGAGCACCGCGCCGTACCTGTCCCCCCAGCAGTAGACGCCGTCGTAGGTCTGGCGCATGAAGTCCGCCTCGGTGTCGCCGCCGGGGGCGTGGAACGTCCCCTTCGCGGTGAGGGACTTGTCAAAGGACCACTTGTCCCGGAAATACACCGTGGACACCAGGGCCATGGCCGTGTCCGGGGTCAGCCGGAGATTTCCGATCTCCTGGGTCAGCAGCTTCCCGGTGTTGGCGTTGAGCCAGTTTTGGAAGGCCTCGTCGAGCTCCTCACTGCCCATTTTTCCCGAAAAGGCCGAGGCGTAATAGTCCTTCGCCAGGGTATTGAGGATGCCCCGGTCGAATGTCATCCCCTCCCGGAGCCACAGGGAGGTGCCAAGCTCCAGCCTGGACACCCCGTCGTTCACATAGAGGGCGTTCCAGGCCCGCTTCGTCAGCTCCCGCACCTGCTCCACGCTGTCCATCCCCAAAAGCGCCAGAAGCTGTTGGCGGGTCTCGCCGCCCGCGGTCTCCGTCAGCATGGCAAGGCCGATATACACATCCATAGGCGAGCAGACCGCGTTCTTCCCGGCTCTGTCCCCCAAAAACGCGGGAATGGCCGCCTCCAGATAGTGCCGGAAGGCGCCTGTCTCCTCCGCGGTCAGCCGGAGCTCCCACTTTTGCCGGGCCCATTCGTCGTAGGTGCTCTTGGAATACCGCACCCGCTGGGGATATTCGGACGATGCCAGCCTCTCCACCCCGGCGGGGACGCGCACGGGTTCGTCCGGCTGTATGACGCTCCGGTGCTTCTGCCACGCGGCAAAGCCGCCGATGCCCACCGCCAAAAGCAGGGCCGCCGCCAGGGCGGCGATCCCTATCCTACGGCCCCTCCGCCGGGGCCTCCGGCTCTCCGCCGGCAGAATATAATTGTTATCCACATCGTTCAGCGCGTAAATCAGCGCGTCGTTTTTCATAACCATCCCTCCTCGTCAAGATAGTCGCGCAGCTTTTCCCTTGTCCTGTGGAGCTGGGACTTCACCGCCGCCTCGGTCTTGCCCGTCGCTCCGGCGATCTCGGCCAGGGCGTCGAAATACCAGTACCGGCGCATGAACAGATCCCGCTCCCGGGCCGGAAGTCCCTTGAGGAAGCCGTTCAGCGTCCGCGTCAGCTCCCGGGCCTCCGCCTCCTGCTGGGTGTCCCGGTCCGCGGGCAGGAGCTCCCCCAGCTCCTCGATGGCCAGGGCCGTCTCCCCGCCGCCCCGCCGCTCCGTCAGGCGCTCCCGCAGGCGGTTCAGGCTTAAACGCCGGACGATCTTCCCCAGAAAGGCGCGGAGCGACGCCGGTCTTGTGGGCGGCATGGCGTTCCAGGCCCCCAGGTAGGTATCGTTGACGCACTCCCCGGCGTCCTCCCAGTTCCCCAGCACGTTCATGGATATCCTGTGGAGATAGGTTCCGTATTTGACCGCCGTCTCCTCCAGGGCATGCTGATCCCGCCGGAAATACAGCTCCACGATCTCCGCGTCCTCCATGTAAACCGCCTCCTTTTTTCTCTTTGTGGCGCGCCAGGGGCATAATACTAATATCCGATTATAATAGACATTAGCATGAGCCCCTCACCCCTATAGTCACGGTTTTTCCCGGAAGGTTTCGATTTTTCTTAAAAAATCAAATATAATTCCAACTCTGCGGATATTATAGCACAGATTTTGTCCGCGCGCGGCAGCCTTGAGACGAAAAAGCGCGCCTTTCGTCTATTTTTTGCAAGATGAATCATGCAAAAATTCAAATTTATCTGGTTTGACCATTGACAACACCGTTTTAAACCGGTAAAATGATAGCCGATAACGGCAAGGGCGTCGCGGGCTTTTGTCCGCGATGTGTCCGGCCGTTCTTTTTTGTTTCTTTTTTCTTATTTTCTTTATTTTCTGATGAAATTTATTTTTATGGAGGTTTCATACATGAAGAACGCGTACCTTATCGGCGTCCTTGAGACTGTCAAAAAGCGCAACCCCGCCGAGCCCGAGTTCATCCAGGCCGTCACCGAGGTTCTGGAGACGCTGGAGCCCGTCATCGACAAGCGCCCCGACCTGGTGGAAGCCAACGTGGTAGAGCGCATCGTGGAGCCCGACCGGCAGATCATCTTCCGCGTCCCCTGGGTGGACGATCAGGGCAAGATCCAGGTCAACCGTGGCTACCGCATCCAGTTCAACGACGCTATCGGCCCCTACAAGGGCGGCATCCGTCTCCACCCCTCCGTCTATATCGGCATCATCAAGTTCCTGGGCTTTGAGCAGATCTTCAAGAACAGCCTGACCACCCTGCCCATGGGCGGCGCCAAGGGCGGCTCCGACTTCGACCCCAAGGGCAAGTCAGACAACGAGGTCATGCGCTTCTGCCAGAGCTTCATCAATGAGCTTTACCGCCACATCGGCAAGGACATCGACGTCCCCGCCGGCGACATCGGCACCGGCGCCCGGGAGATCGGCTACATGTTCGGCCAGTACAAGAAGCTCACCGGCGAGTGGTCCGGCATCCTCACCGGCAAGGGCATCCCCTACGGCGGCTCTCTGGCCCGCACCGAGGCCACCGGCTACGGCCTGTGCTACTTCACCGACGAAATGCTGAGAGCCAACGGCAAGTCCTTTGAGGGCCAGACCGTGGTGATCTCCGGCTCCGGCAACGTGGCGATCTACGCCCTGCAGAAGGCCACTCAGCTGGGCGCCAAGGTGGTGGCCATGTCCGACTCCAACGGCTACATCTACGATCCCAACGGCGTGGACTTCGCCGCCGTCAAGCAGCTGAAGGAGGTGGAGCGCAAGCGCATCAAGGAGTACGCCGCCACTCATCCCGGCTCCGAGTATCACGAGGGCTGCGGCGGCATCTGGACCATCCCCTGCGATATCGCCCTGCCCTGCGCCACCCAGAACGAGATCGACAAGGCTTCCGCCGAGACCCTGGCCAAGAACGGCTGCTACTGCGTGTCCGAGGGCGCCAACATGCCCTCCACCCCCGAGGCCATCGAGGTCTATTTCGCCAATAACATGCTCTACGGCCCCGCCAAGGCCGCCAACGCCGGCGGCGTGGCCACCTCCGGCCTTGAGATGTGCCAGAACAGCGCCCGTCTGAGCTGGACCTTCGAGGAGGTGGACGGCAAGCTCCACGACATCATGAAGAACATCTTCGCCGCCTGCGACAGCGCGGCCCGTGAGTACGGCATGCCCGGCAACTACATGGCCGGCGCCAACATCGCGGGCTTCCTCAAAGTCGCCGAGGCCATGAAGGCCCAGGGCTGCGTGTAAGAGGCCGTCGAAAGCGATCTTTGATCCGGGCTTTTGTCAAGCTGTCATAACGGGGGCGCACGCCCCCGTTATTTTTTGTGCAGACGGTTTTGCCTATTGAATAATTTGCACGAACGAGGCTGCCGGATTGCAAATCCACTATGTATAACTCTCCAAAAAGACGAAATTTGCAATTTTGACGGTTGACATCCGGCATTTGCGGCCATATAATAGCGCGTGTAAGGGCGATGGTGCTTTTCCGGAAGGAAGCCATTGCCCTTTTCGTGAATGTATGATATAATCCCAACACCGTATCTCAATATAAAGCCGAAAGGAGCTTTCCCATGAGTAAGTACACCAAGGAAGATATCATCCGTTTAGTGGAGGAGCAGGACGTGGAGTTCATCCGTATGCAGTTTACGGACATCTTCGGCCAGCTCAAGAACGTGGCCATCACCAGGAGCCAGATCCAGAAGGCGGTCAACAACCAGATCATGATCGACGGAAGCTCCATCGAGGGCTTCACCCGCATCCACGAGTCCGACCAGTACCTGTACCCGGATCTGGACAGCTTCACCGTCCTGCCCTGGCGGCCCCAGTACGGCAAGGTGGCGCGGCTCATCTGCGATGTCTACAACCCCGACGGCACCCCCTTTGTGGGCGACCCCCGCGGTGTTCTGAAAAAGGCTCTGAAGCGGGCCGCCGATATGGGCTACAGCTTCAACGTGGGCCCCGAGTGCGAGTTTTTCCTCTTTGAGACCGACGACGAGGGCCGTCCCACCACCAAGACGGGCGACGAGGCCGGTTACTTCGACTTAGGCCCTCTGGATCACGGCGAGGGCACCCGGCGCGAGATCTGCCTCAATCTGGAGGCCATGGGCTTTGAGATCGAGGCCAGCCACCACGAGGTGGCCGCCGGCCAGCACGAGATCGACTTCAAATACGACGAGGCCCTCAGCGCCGCCGACAAGATCATGACCTTCAAGCTGGCGGTGAAGACCGTGGCCCAGAAGAACGGCCTCCACGCCACCTTCATGCCCAAGCCGGTCTTCGGCATCAACGGCTCCGGTATGCACACCAACATGTCCCTCTTCAAGGACGGCAAGAACGTGTTCTACGATCCCAACGACGCCCGCGGCCTGTCCAAGGAGGCCTACAGCTTCATCGCGGGCCTGCTGGCCCACGTGCGCGGCATGGCCGCCATCACCAACCCCCTGGTCAACTCCTACAAGCGCCTGGTGCCCGGCTACGAGGCCCCTTGCTATCTGGCCTGGTCCGCCTCCAACCGCTCCGCCCTCATCCGCATCCCCGCCGCCCGCGGTCAGTCCACCCGTGTGGAGCTCAGGTGCCCCGATCCGTCCTGCAACCCCTATCTGGAGCTGGCCTGCTGCCTGGCCGCCGGTCTCGACGGCATCGAGAAGGGCATGACGCCCCCGGCGGAGATCACCGAGAACATCTTCGCCATGGATCGCAAGACCCGCCACGCCCACGGCATCCACTCCCTGCCCGGCAACCTCAGCGAGGCCATTGACGAGATGGAGAAGGATGAGCTTATCTGCCAGACGCTGGGCGAGCACGTGGTGGAGCAGTACATCCAGGGCAAGCGCAAGGAATGGGACGCCTACCGCACCTACGTCTCCGACTGGGAAATCGACAAGTACATCGTTACCTATTAAAACCGGCTTGAAAGGCCGGAACGGCCTTTCAAGGCCAAAGGGGTTTTTCGCAAGGCAAAGCCCCGCGAAAAACAGTTGATTCTTGATTTTGGGGCGGGCGTAACGCCCGCCCTTGAATTTGGGGGTGAGATCCCATGATCCGCACAGTCGTCGCCTTTGAGAAGGACGAATCCCGCGACAAGATCGCGGATATGCTGGAGAGATCCGGCGTGACGGTGCGCTTCCGGTGCCGGTCGGGCGCGGAGGTGCTGAGAGCCGTCAAAACCATGGGCTCCGGGGTGGTCATCTGCGGCCACAAGCTGGCGGATATGCCGGCGGAGCATCTGGCCCACGACCTGCGCGGCCAGGCCAAATTCCTGGTTCTGGCCAAGCAGTCCCAGCTGGAGCTTCTCAGCGACCCGGATATCTTCAAGCTCCAGATCCCTATCTCCGCCGCCGAGCTGCGGGGGAGCGTCAATATCCTCATCCAGCTGGACGAGATCGCCTCCCGCGGCCAGATCCCCCAGCGCAGCGAGGAGGAGCGGCACGTCATCGCCAAGGCCAAGGAGCTTCTGATGGAGTCCCGGGGCTTTACCGAGGCCCAGGCCCACAAATACCTGCAAAAGCGCAGTATGGAGACGGGCACGAAGCTTTCCGAAACCGCGCGGCAGATTTTGGAGCTTTAATTTGAAAAATTCCTACCCCACAACAAGGACGTGATGGGATATGACAGATAACAACAGACAAAATACCGGCCTTTACGATCCGCGCTTTGAGCACGACGCCTGCGGCATCGGCGCCATTGTGAATCTGCGGGGCGTGAAGTCCCACAAGACGGTGGACGACGCGCTGAAGATCGTGGAGCGTCTGGAGCACCGGGCCGGAAAGGACGCCACCGGCGAGACAGGCGACGGCGTGGGCATCATGCTCCAGGTGAGCCACAGCTTCTTCAAAAAGGCCGCCGCCAAGATCGGCATCGAGCTCCCCGGCGAGCGGGACTACGGCGTGGGGATGTTCTTCTTCCCCCGGGACATCGTCAGGCGCTCCCAGGCCAAGCGGATGCTGGAGATCATCGCCGCCAAGGAGGGGCTGGAGCTTTTGGGCTGGCGCGACGTGCCGGTGGATCCCTCCATTCTGGGCAAAAAGGCCCTGGACTGTATGCCCTATATCGCCCAGTGCTTCATCAAAAAACCGGACAGCGTGGAGCGCGGCCTGCCCTTTGACCGGCTCCTCTACGTTATCCGCCGGGAGTTTGAGCAGTCCAACGACAACACCTATGTGCTGAGTCTCTCCAGCCGCACCGTGGTCTACAAGGGCATGTTCCTGGTGCATCAGCTCAGGAAATTTTACCCCGACCTCCAAAGCCCGGACTACAAGTCCGCCATCGCCCTGGTGCACTCCCGCTTTTCCACCAACACCAACCCCAGTTGGGAGCGGGCGCACCCCAACCGGCTCATTTTGCACAACGGCGAGATCAACACCATCCGGGGCAACATCGACCGCATGGTGGCCCGGGAGGAGACGATGCACTCGGAGATCCTGGAGCCGTACATGGATCGCATCCTGCCCGTGGTGAACCCCTCCGGCTCCGATTCGGCGATGCTGGACAACACCCTGGAGTTTCTGATGATGAGCGGCATGGATCTGCCCATGGCCGTGATGCTCCTCCTGCCCGAGCCCTGGCGTCACACGGACGCCGGGGAGAGCGAGAAGCAGGATATGTACCACTACTACGCCACCATGATGGAGCCCTGGGACGGCCCGGCGGCGGTGCTGTTCTCCGACGGCGACCGGGTGGGCGCGGTCCTTGACCGCAACGGCCTGCGGCCGGCCCGCTATTACGTCACCGACGACGACACGCTGATCCTCTCCTCCGAGGTGGGCGTGGCTGACGTGGACGAGAGCCGTATCCGGGAAAAGGGGCGGCTCCAGCCGGGGCGTATGCTCCTGGCGGACACCCTGGAGAAGCGCATCGTCACCGACGAGGAGCTGAAGGCCCGTTACGCCGCCTCCAAGCCCTACGGCGAGTGGCTGGATGCCAATCTGCTGAAGCTCCGGGATCTGCCCATCCCCAACAGGAAGGTCCCCATCCACTCCCAAGATCAGCGGGACCGGCTCTACAAGGCCTTCGGCTACACCTACGAGGACGTGCGGAGCATCATCCTCCCCATGGCCCGCACCGGCAGCGAGCAGACGGCCTCCATGGGCACGGATATCCCCCTGGCGGTGCTCAGTGAGAAGCACCAGCCCCTCTATAACTACTTCAAGCAGCTCTTCGCCCAGGTCACCAATCCCCCTATCGACGCCATCCGGGAGGAGATCGTCACCGACACCACCGTCTACGTGGGCTCCGACGGGAACCTTCTAGAAGATAAGCCGGAGAACTGCCGGGTGCTGGAGATCCACAACCCCATCCTCTCCGGCGTTGACATGCTGAAGATCCGCTCCATGTCCAGGCCCGGCTTCAAGGTGGAGACCGTCTCCATCCTCTACTACAAAAACACCCCCCTGGAACGGGCCGTGGAGCGGCTGTACATCGCCTGCGACAGGGCCTGGCGGGGCGGCGCCAACATCATTATCCTCTCCGACCGGGGCGTGGACGAAAACCACGTGGCCATCCCCTCGCTCCTGGCCGTCTCCGCCATGGAGCAGTACCTGATTCGAACGAAAAAGCGCACCGCCGTGTCCGTGATCCTGGAGTCCGGCGAGCCCCGGGACGTCCACCATTTCGCCACCCTCTTAGGCTACGGCGCCCGGGCCGTCTACCCGTATCTGGCCCACGAATGTATCGCCGAGCTCATTGAAAAATCCATGCTGGACAAGGACTTCTACGCCGCCGTGGACGACTACAACGCCGCTGTCCTGCACGGCATCGTGAAGATCGCCTCCAAAATGGGCATCTCCACCATCCAGTCCTACCAGTCGGCCCAGATCTTTGAGGCCGTGGGCATCCGGCAGGACGTCATCGACAAATATTTCACCAACACCGTCTCCCGGGTGGGCGGTATCGGCCTTACGGAGATCGGCGAGGGCGTGGAATACCGCCACTCCCACGCCTTTGATCCCCTGGGGCTGGGGGTGGATCCCACCCTGGATTCCACCGGCGCCCATCAGCTGCGCTCCGGCGAGGACAAAGAGGATCACATGTACAATCCCCTCACCATCCTGACCCTTCAGAGGGCCACCCGGGAGGGCGATTACCAGCTTTTCAAAAAATATTCCGCGCTGGTGGATTCCGACGCCGTCCCCCACACCCTGCGGGGCCTTCTGCGCTTTGACTACCCGGAACAGGGCATCGACATCGACGAGGTGGAGAGCGTGGAGGACATCGTCCGCCGCTTCAAGACCGGCGCCATGTCCTACGGCTCCATCTCCCAGGAGGCCCACGAGTGTCTGGCCGTCGCCATGAACACCCTCCACGGCAAGTCCAACTCCGGCGAGGGCGGGGAGCTGCCCGAGCGTCTGGGGACGATCCGCGGCTCCGCCATCAAGCAGGTGGCCTCCGGGCGCTTCGGCGTCACCAGCGAATATCTGGTGTCCGCCCGGGAGATCCAGATCAAAATGGCCCAGGGGGCCAAGCCCGGCGAGGGCGGCCTTCTCCCCGGCGGGAAGGTCTACCCCTGGATCGCCAAGACCCGCTATTCCACCCCCGGCGTGACCCTGATCTCTCCCCCGCCCCACCACGATATCTACTCCATCGAGGATCTGGCGCAGCTCATTTACGACCTGAAATCCGCCAACCGCTCCGCGGACATCGCCGTGAAGCTGGTGAGCGAGGCGGGCGTGGGCACCATTGCCGCCGGCGTGGCCAAGGCGGGCGCCCAGACGGTGCTGATCTCCGGCTACGACGGCGGCACCGGCGCGGCCCCCAAGACAAGCATCCACGACGCCGGCCTGCCCTGGGAGCTGGGCGTTGCCGAGACACACCAGACTCTGGTGCAAAACGGCCTGCGCCGCCGCGTCCGCATCGAGGCCGACGGCAAGCTGATGACCGGCCGGGACGTGGCCATCGCCTGTATGCTGGGGGCGGAGGAATTCGGCTTCGCCACAGCGCCCCTGGTCACCTTAGGGTGCGTGATGATGCGCGTCTGCAATCTGGACACCTGCCCCATGGGCGTGGCCACCCAGAATCCCGAGCTGCGAAAGCGTTTTTGCGGCAAGCCCGAATACGTCATGAATTTCATGCGTTTCGTGGCCCAGGAGCTGCGGGAGATCATGGCGCGCCTGGGCGTGCGCACGGTGGATGAGCTGGTGGGCCGCACGGATCTTCTGAAATTCCGGGAAAAGCAGGTGACCCACCGGGCGGCCAGCGTGGATATGTCCGCCGTCCTGGGCGGCGCCTATTCCGTCCCCCAGCACTTCGAGCCGGAGTCCGTTTACGACTTTCAGCTGGAAAAAACGTTGGATCTCAGCACGCTCCTGCCGGCCCTGGATCTGGAGAAGAAAACGGGCCGGGTCAGCGTAGAGGTGGGCAACACCGACCGGGCCTTCGGCACGATCCTGGGCTCTGAGATCACGCGGCTCTACAAAAACACCCTGCCGGAGGACGCCTTCACGGTGGATTGCCGGGGCGCCGGCGGCCAGTCCTTCGGGGCCTTCATCCCCCGGGGCCTGACGCTGAACCTGACCGGAGACTCCAACGACTACTTCGGCAAGGGCCTCTCCGGCGGCAAGCTGACGGTGAAGCCCCCGGAGGGCGTCAAATACAAAGCCTGTGAGAACATCATCATCGGCAACGTGGCCCTCTACGGCGCCACGGCGGGCAAGGCGTTTATCGCCGGCCTTGCCGGAGAGCGCTTCGCCGTCCGCAACTCCGGCGCTTACGCCGTGGTGGAGGGCGTGGGCGACCACGGCTGTGAGTACATGACCGGCGGCCGCGTGGTAGTTCTGGGCCCCACGGGCAAGAACTTCGCGGCGGGCATGTCCGGCGGCATCGCCTATGTGTGGGACAGTAAACGGGATCTCTACAAGCGGGTGAACAAATCCATGGTGGAGCTGGAGCCGGTCACGGAAAAGCACGACATCGAGGAGCTCCGGGGCCTTATCGAGGAGCACCTGCGGGCCACCGGATCCCGGCGGGCCAGGGAGATCCTGGACAGCTTCAGCGAGAACGTAGGGCTCTTTAAGAAGATCATGCCCCGGGACTACGACCGGATGCTCCGGGCCATCAGTCAGTTTGAGGAGCGCGGCATGAGCCACGAGGAGGCCGCCGAGGAGGCCTTTTACCTGATCACGAGAGGGGGCGCACGGTAATGGGAAAACCTACCGGATTTCTTGAATATGACCGGCACGTCAATCCCTCCCAGTCCCCCGCCCAGCGCGTCAGGCACTGGAACGAATTCCACCCGCCCTTGGAGCTGGCGGAGCGTCAAAAGCAGGCGGCAAGGTGCATGGACTGCGGCGTCCCCTTCTGCCAGTCAGGCATCGCCCTGGGCGGCGGCTTCACCGGCTGTCCTCTGCACAACATGGCCCCGGAGTGGAACGACCTTATCTACCACGGCAACTTTGAGGAGGCGTACAAGCGCCTGCGCAAGACCAACAACTTCCCCGAATTCACGGGCCGTGTCTGCCCCGCCCTCTGCGAGGCGGCCTGCACCTGCGGCCTCCACGGCGACCCGGTGACCGTCCGGGAGAACGAGCTTTTCGTTGTGGAAAAAGCCTTCGAGGCCGGCGTCGTCCGGCCCCAGCCCCCGGCAGTGCGCACAGGCAAGCGCGTCGCCATCGTGGGCTCCGGCCCGGCGGGCCTGGCCGCGGCGGATCAGCTGAATCGCCGGGGCCACACGGTCACCGTCTTTGAGCGGGCCGACCGGGTGGGGGGTCTGCTGATGTACGGCATCCCCAATATGAAGCTGGAGAAATCCGTCATCGACCGGCGGATCCGGATCATGCGGGACGAGGGCGTGGAGTTCAAAACCGGCGCCGACGTGGGCCGGGACGTGCCGGCGGGGGGATTGACCAGCGTCTTTGACGCGGTGATCCTGTGCTGCGGCGCGAAAAACCCCCGGGATCTGAAGGTTCCTGGCCGGGAGGCCCGGGGCGTGCACTTCGCCGTGGACTATTTGACCGCCGCCACCAGGAGCCTGCTGGATCCGGGCCGCAAGTCCGGCGAGATCAGCGCCAAGGATAAGCAGGTGGTGGTAGTCGGCGGCGGCGACACGGGCAACGACTGCGTAGGCACCGCCATCCGCCAGGGGTGCGCCGGCGTCACCCAGCTGGAGATGATGCCCCGGCTCCCGGAGAAGCGCGCGGACAGCAACCCCTGGCCGGAGTGGCCCCGGGTGGAAAAGACCGACTACGGCCAGCAGGAGGCCATTGCCCTGTTCGGCCATGACCCGCGGCTCTATCAGCGGACGGTGAAGGAGATCGTGGCCGGTGAAAACGGCGCGGTCAACGAGATCGTCACCGTGTCCCTGATGCCCCGGCAGGAGAACGGCCGGACGGTGATGGCGCCGGTGGAGGGCTCCGAGGAGCGCCTTCCCTGTGAGCTCCTGCTCATCGCGGCGGGCTTTGTGGGCGCGGAGAGCTACATCGCGGAGGCCTTCGGCGTGGACACCGACGCCCGCGGCAGTATCGCCGCCCCGGTGGGGTACAGGACCCGCGACCCCAAGATCTTCGCCGCCGGCGACGCCCGGCGGGGCCAGTCCTTAGTGGTGCACGCCATCGCCGAGGGGCGCGGCGCGGCCATGGAGGTGGACAAATTCCTGATGGGCTACACGAATCTGATCTGAATTATATATCTTCTTATTGTGTATAGAAGAGCGACGGTGCTTTCCTGCCCGCCGCTCTTTTTATATTGTTCCGCTTTTAGCCGGCCCGCAAGGGTGGGGGCCGGCGGCGGCAAAACATTTTCAGGAGGAAACAAAAAATGGATATGTCTGTATGGTACTTAGTGGGCGCCATCCTGGTGTTCTTCATGCAGGGCGGCTTCGCCATGGTGGAGACGGGCCTGACCCGGGCCAAGAACGCCGGCAACATCATCATGAAGAACCTGATGGACTTCTGCATCGGCACCGTGGTGTTCTCCCTTTTGGGCTACGGCATCATGATGGGGGAGCATGTGTTCTTCGGCCTCATCGGCAAGCCCAACTGGCAGCTGTTCACCGATTTTGACGGGGCCGACTGGCGCAGCTTCGTGTTCCAGCTGGTGTTCTGCGCCACCGCCGCCACCATCGTGTCCGGCTCCATGGCCGAGCGCACCAAGTTCTCGTCCTACTGCATCTACTCCGCCGTCATCTCCCTGGTGATCTACCCCATCGAGGCCGGCTGGGCCTGGGGCGGCGGCTGGCTCTCCGAGCTTCGGTTTATCGACTTCGCCGGCTCCGCCGTCATCCACATGGTAGGCGGCTGGACGGCCCTCATCGGCGCGGCTCTAGTGGGCCCGCGTATCGGCAAATATACTAAGGAGAAGGACGGGAAGACCAAGGTCAACGCCATCCCCGGCCACTCCATGACCCTGGCGGCCCTGGGCGTCTTCATGCTCTGGTTCGCCTGGTACGGCTTCAACGCGGCGGCCGCCGCCGACCTTAAGGAGATGGCCCAGATCCTGGGCACCACCACCATCGCCCCCTCCGTGGCCACCGTGGTGTGCATGATCTACACCTGGCTGCGCACGGGCAAGCCCGATGTCTCCATGTGCCTGAACGCCTCCCTGGCGGGCCTGGTGGCCGTCACCGCCGGGTGCGCCAGCGTTGACGCCATCGGCGCCGCCGTCATCGGCGCGGTGTCCGGCGTGCTGGTGGTGGAGTCCGTGAACTTCATCGATCAGAAGGTGAAGATCGACGACCCTGTGGGCGCCTTCTCCGTCCACGGCGTCCACGGCCTGTGGGGCACCGTCGCCGTGGGTCTCTTCGCCTGCAATGAGGAATACGGCACCAAGGGCCTTTTCTACGGCGGCGGATTCCGTCAGCTTGGCGTGCAGTGCCTGGGCGTGGTGTGCATCCTGGCCTGGACCATCGTCACCATGTTCCTGGTCTTTAAGATCATTGAAAAGACCAACGGCCTGCGGGTGAAGCCCGAGGAGGAGATCGAGGGTCTGGATATCGCCGAGCACGGCCTGGTCAGCGCCTACGCCGACTTCGTGACGCCTCAGAACCTCAGCGTCTACTCCCTGGGCGCCTCCACCATCCCCACGGACGCGGTGGCCCCGGCCGGCGGCGCGGTGCCTCCCGAGATCGCCGTTCCCGCCTACGGCCGGAAGTCCGATTCCAAGCCCGGCGAGAAGATCAGCAAGGTGGAGATCATCATGAACATGAACCGCTTCGAGCCGCTGAAGAACGCCCTGGAGGAGATCGGCGTCACCGGCATGACCGTCACCAACGTCATGGGCTGCGGCATCCAGAAGGGCCAGAGCCGCTATTACCGCGGCGTCCCCGTGGAGATCCAGCTTCTGCCCAAGGTGCAGGTGGACATCGTCGTCTCCAAGGTGCCCGTCAGCGACGTCATCAACACCGCCCGGAAGATCCTTTACACCGGCAACATCGGCGACGGCAAGATCTTTGTCTTCGACGTGGAGAACGTGGTCAAGGTTCGCACCGGCCAGGAGGGCTACGACGCCCTGCAGTAAAAGCGCTTAAGTTCCTTCCCTATTTTCCCATTTAAAAGGGGCCGGCATTTTGCCGGCCCCTTTCCTATTGCATTTTTGGCTCCTTCGCGGTACAATGGCGGTATGAGGTGATCCCCCATGATAATTGATTTTCACACCCACACCTTCCCCGACGCCCTGGCGCCCCGCGCCGTGGCAGGGATGGCCGCCGCGGCGGATATGATGCCCTATTCTGACGGCGCCGCCGGCGGTCTTCTGTCCTCCATGGCCCGCGCCGGCGTCGACGCCGCCGTTCTGGCCCCGGTGGTCACAAAGCCCAGCCAGACCGGGGACATCAACCGGACCGCCGAGGCTGTCAACGCCGCCTTCCGGGGGCGCGGCCTTCTCTCCCTGGGCGGCATCCACCCGGACACGGAGGATCCGGAAAGGGTGCTGGAGGATCTGGCCGCCCGGGGATTCCCCGGCGTCAAGCTCCACCCCCTCTTTCAGGGCGTCCCCATCGACGACGAGCGCAATATCCGCCTGGTGGCACGGGCCGCCGCCCTGGATCTCATCGTCCTCATCCACGCCGGCTTCGACCCCAACTACCCCGGCCTGGACTACGCCGCCCCCCGGCGGCTCCTGCGGCTTTTAGAGCGCGTGCCCCATCGGAAGATCATTCTGGCCCACATGGCCGGCTTCGCCGACTGGGGCGAGGCCAGGGCTCTCTGGGGCGCACCCTGCTATATCGACACCGCCGTGGCTCTGGGCCCCTGGAGGCGGCGGAACGGTGAGCTCTCCCCCGCCACCCCCCTGGACAGCGCCGGATTTGTGGAGGCCGTCCGCCGCCACGGCGTTGACCGGGTGCTTTTCGGCTCGGACAGCCCCTGGTCCGACCAGAGTGAAGCCCTGAGCGCCGTTCGCGCCTCCGGCCTCACCGACAGCGAGCTCTCCGCCGTCCTGGGCGGCAACGGGGCGCGGCTTCTGGGATGGGAGGGGTAGGATGCAAAGGCTTTACATCGCCCGCCACGGCGAGCCGGACTTCCCCGGCAGCATCTGGCGGTGCATCGGCTCCGGCACCGACCTTCCCCTGAGCGCCAGGGGCAGGGAGCAGGCCGCCGCCCTGCGGCCCTTCTTCGCATCGCGCCCCGTGGCCGCCCTCTGGGCCAGCCCCCTGAAACGGGCCGTGGAGACGGCGGCGCTGATGACGGGCGGACAAGTCCCGATCCGCACCCATCCCGGCCTTCGGGAGGCCCACATCGGCGAGTGGGAGGGCCTGTCCCCGGAGGAGATCCGTCGGAAATTCCCCGGCGCGTGGGAGGCGCGGGAGACCGACATGTCCATTCCCCCCGGCGGCGGGGAGGACTACGGCGCGGCGGGGGCCCGGTTCGAGACCGCCCTGCGGGAGATCCTGTCCGCCGCCCCCGGGGACGTGGCCGTGGCCGCCCACCAGGCCGTCACCTGCGGCTTTCTCTGCCGGATCACCGGCACGCCCCTGTCCCGCTGGCCCGCCTTCGCCCACGACTACGCCACCGTGACGGAGCTGACCTTTGAAAACGGCGCCTTTACCCTTTTGAGCTTTGGGAACAGGGCGTAACGTTGCTATAAAACCGAAAATTTGAAGGAGGTAATTCCCATGCCCTTTATCAACGCCAAAATCTCCCTGCCCCTGGACGGAGCCAAGAAAGAGACCCTCAAAACCCGTTTCGGCAAGGCCGTAACTCTGATCGGGAAGCCGGAGAGCTACCTGATGGTGGACATCGAGGCCGGACACGACCTGTGGTTCGCCGGCAAGAAGTTGGAGAAAGGCGCTTACGTCTCCGTCTCCGCCTTTGGCGCTCCCTCCCGGGCCGGCTGTGCCAAGATGGCCGCCGAGCTGAACAGGATCCTGAAGGAGGAGCTCGCCATCCCCGGCGACAGCATCTACATCACCTTCCACCCGGTGGACACCTGGGCCTGGGACGGAAGTCTGTTCTGATTTTTCCATCGCAAACCGTTCAGCCCATCCGGCAAAACCCGGATGGGCTGAATTTGCATCATGTTATTTTAAGCTGACCGCCGCGCCGCCCACGGTGAGGCTCTCCACCTCCTCCGCCGGTATGGGCTTTGCGAAGCTTACCGTTCGAAAAATCTCGTCATAGACGCCTCCCAATTGCTCATCGGCCATCCAGTCCTCCGCCGCCGTGGGTTCCGAGCCGTCGCGGAGCGTTATGGATATCTGCCCCGCCGTGCCGCTCTTGCCCTGGAGGGTGATCCCGATATCCGACAGGAACACGGATGTGTCGCCCACCGTCCCCTCTCTCAGGGGCAGCGTCTCCACATCGGAGACCAGCACCCAGCCTGTCTTACTGTTGATATTATTGAACATGGAGGTGAACGTGGAGGTATCCAGCGTGATCTCATAATCATAAGTGGTGTCTACGGCGTACTCGGACCCGTCGGCAAAGACAAACTGCTCCCCCTGCTCGATCTGCTCGATTACCGTCTCGTCCTCCATGGGGAATCTCTCGCCGGGGATTCTCTCTGTCTCGAAGGCACCGGTGTCGATGGTGACGCTCACCTGCGACGGGCCGCCGCTGAACCCCATGTTGAAGGTCCGGTATTCCAGCATCAGCGTCCCCGTGTCCCGGTCAAAGCCCAGGATCTCCGGCGCGTAGCATGCGCTCATCCCCACCCCCTCGCCGCTGTCGTAGAACATGCAGTGGCCAAGGGCGTTTCCTTCTGTCCAGTACAGCTTACCCCCGCTTGCCACAACGTCGTTATAGACACTGCTCAACCGGTCGCCCCGGGTATCCCGCACCGCCACATGGACTACCGTAATGTAACCGTCGGTAAGCGCGGAGTCTATCCACGCCTCGACGCCGTCGTAGACGGCCATGTTCTCCCCGCCGGGCTCCATATCCTGCTTGATCCCGCTGAAATCTCCCCACAGCCTGTCCCGCAGCTCCGGGCTGGCCGCCAGGGAGACGCCCGTCAGCAGGCAGACAATCAGCGCCGCCGCCAGCGAAGCCCGCAGGGGCCGGAAGGATCTCCGGCTCGCCTCCACCTTCCCGCCGTCCTCCAGGGCCGCGTCCAGGATCCGCTCCCGCGCCTCCCCGGACAGCGTTAAATCCGAAAACGCCTCCATAAAAGCCTTGTTTTTCACAGGTTTTCCTCCTCCTTCAAAAGTTCCCGCAGTTTTTCCCGCGCTCTGGCCAGCCGCGACCTGACCGTGGCCTCCGGAGCGGACACCAGCCGGGCGATCTCGCGGGTGGAATACCCCTCGTAGTAGAAGAGATACGCCGCCACCCGGAGCTTTTCCGGCAGGCCCATCACCGTGTCCAAAAGCTCCCGGCTCTCCGGCGGCGCCGCCCTCTCGGGCAGCTCCTCCACGGGCACGTTGCGCCGGTACCACCGCGCGGCCTTGCGGCACTCGTTGACGGTGACGCGGATCAGCCAGAAGCGCATATGCTCCTCAGACGCGAAGCCCTTGTCCGCCCGCCACAGCTTCAAAAGCACCTCCTGGGTCACGTCCTCCGCGTCCTCCCTGCGTCTGAGGGCGCTGAACGCGACCCGGAACACCATATCGCCGTACGTCTCTACGATCCCGGCAAATTCCCGGTGTGTCACCGTCTCACCTCTTTTCCGAATGGCCATTCACCCTTAATATCCACGGGGAGGGGAAAATGTTCCGTAAAAACGAAAGAAAAAAGTCCCGCGTGAAGAGAAGAGAGCCGCCGGCACCCGCCGGCGGCTCAGTTTGGATAGCTTTACGAATAGTTCTGCCTGTTTCTCAGCCCTCGAAGCCCAACGTGCGGGCCACGACCGTGATCATTTCGGCCCGGGTCAGGGAGTCCAGCGGGGCAAATCTGCCGTCGTCCTTGCCCTTGATATAGCTCTGTTCGGCGGCCCAGGCTACCGCATCGGCGGCCCAATCGTGGACATCCTTCGCGTCGGGGAAGGTTACCTCTCCGGCGGCCTTGCCGGCCTTCCAGCGCTGGATCATCAGGGCCATTTCCTCGCGGGTGATGTTGTCGTTGGGGGCGCAAAGGTTCTCGCCCTTGCCCAGCATGATGCCCTGGGCGTTGGCCCAGATCACCGCGTCGTAGAACCAGTCGCCGGACTTCACGTCGGTGAAGGGATTCTCTGCGGTGGTGGGTTTGCTCCCCTCGATGGCCCAGAGGATCTTGGCGAACGCGGCCCTGGTCAGCTTCTCGTTGGGCGAGAAGTGCGTCGCGTCGGTGCCGTTGATGACGCCGGTGGTGTTCTCAAGCACGTAGTTGAGCGCGTCGCGGTACCACGCGCCGGCGGGCACGTCCACGAACGCGTCGACCGGGTCGGTGTCGGGTTCGTCGGGATTGGACGGGGTCGGGGTGGTGGGCACGGGAGGCGCAACGTAGGTCACGGTGTATTTGCCGTCAGTGCTCTTAGAGACGTGGTAATTGCCGTTATCCTGGATGGTGACATTGTCGCCGTTCTCCACCGTGAAGGTGATGTTCTTCGCCGGGGCCGTCGCCGTCAGGGGATCGCCGGTCAGAACCGTGATCGTCTCGCCTTCCTTCACGGTGTCCACGGCCTCCTGGAGGGTGTCATAATACCGCTCCCCGATCTTCGCCTGGGCGTCCGTGGAAGTGCGGATCTCAAAGGTGGAGAAGCCATCGGGGTTCTCGAAGCTCACGACGCCATCCTTTACCTCTCCGGTGTACCAGTGAACCTTGCCGTCTTCTTTGGTGTGCTTGATGTAGACCTTGGCACCCTCACCGGCAAACGCGGCGGGGACAGGCACGGTGATGTTGACGGGCTTGGTGACGGTGATCTCTTCTTCGGTAAGCTGGACGGCGTTCTTTTCATCCCCCTGCAGATGGATGTCCTTCATGTTCCTCGCGGTGGTGGCGATAACGTGGTAGTGGGGAGTGATGTCCAGCGTCAGGGTCTTGTTGTCTCCATCTTCCTCGTAATCTGTCACCTTGGTATCGATGGTGGTCAGAATATGGATATAGACCTGTTTATCGCCGGGGGCAAGTTCCTCCAGAGCTTTATCAAGCTCGTCCTGAGTTACCGCTTCAGCAGCCTCGATGCCGGCGCTTTCCATCTCCTGGACAGCCTCGCCGGGGTCAACGTCAAGTCCTTCGCTCGGATCAAAATCTTCCGGAAGCTGCTCGGACACATCGTCAGGAATTTCTGTTTCCACCGTGGGTTTGTCAACGATGGTGGGAGGCGCTTCGTCGTCCTCCTGCTTCAGTGCGAAGGTCACATAGACGATTACGTCCTCGGCGGGCATGTCAAACGTAAAGGTCTGCGTCCCGTCCTCGGCGGTGTCGGGCTCGGTGAGCAGAGCTCTGACCGTGGAGGTAACGGCCACAATATCATATCCCTCATCAGGCTTTACCGTGAGGGTCATTGGGGTATTCTCCAGAGAGGGCTCGGCCGGGTTGACGGTGACGGCGCCGCCGGCAGTCTGCTCTACGGTAACGGAGTATCTGCCAATCACCACGTCATATCCGCCATCGTCGTTGGGGATAAGACGGCAGCCCTCTCCAGCGGTCACGCCCTCCTCGGTCAGTACCACGGAAACATTTTCTTCCTTTGCCGTATAGGTCACATTGCCGTCCGTCCCGGCAAAGATAAGGCTCTCGCCCACGGCATCAAAAGCGGCCTCGATGCTGCCTGTAACGGTCAGCGCGCCCTCGCTGTCTTTTACAAGCGTTCCGTCGCCGGTGTATGTAACGCCGTCATCCTCCACCGAATCGGCCTCCACAAGCTCGGCATAGAGGGTGGTGCCGGAGGGGATAGGCGTCGTGTCTTCACCGGAAACGATGTTGACGCCCTCGCCGATGGGGCCGGAGAGGACAAAGGATTTGCCCTCAATCGGGACAATTGTTATATTCGCATACACCAGGGGCAAAGCGACTGATGATTCATCGCCTTCGCGTTCGGTCAGAATCTCATTTCTACCGGAGAGACTGACAGAGACGGCGTTTTCTTCCGAGGGCGTGTTGGAGCAAATGACAAGCCCATAGGCCTTATCTGTAGCAAGCAGCTTTACATTCTTCAGCGTGATGCTGTCAGAGCTTTTCTGAACACGGATGGCCTCACCATATTGATATGGTGTTTTTCCTCCAATAATGGTGGAATCTTCCACTTCAATTGTGACTGGCGAGGAACTGCTATTGGCACAGATACCGCGTCCGCTCCATGTTGTGCCGGAGTTGCCGCCGGTCAAAATACTGCCGTCCTTTATGGTAACGCTTCCGTTTGCCGAATAAGAAAACTCAATAGCGCTTCCGGCAATACCCTTTGAACTACTGCCTCCGGTGATCGTCGCGTGTGTGGCGGTAATGGTCACCCCGCTGGCTTGGTAAGCGTATATAGCGTGTCCTGCCTGAGCCTGCTTTGAGGTTTTGCTTTCCCCGCCAATAACGGTGGAATTATTGATTTCGATGTTAAGGGTTCCGTAGTTTCCGCCCATCCATCCAATGTCGATCGCACGGCCAAGTTCCATTCCCGAAGTATACGTTGGGTTCAGATTTCCGGACTCAGAGTAACCGTTTCCTCCGCATACAAGAGCGTTATTTTGCAGGATGATTTTGCAATCGCCCTTTGCCCGCTGAATACTGATGGCCGGCTGTGCGTTTTTTGTAGAATAGGCATCTCCGCCTTGCACAACAGCGCCGTCGATGGTAATTGTAACATTCTTGGCATTGCTATCCACAAATATGGTGGCGTAGCTGCTGGAAGAATATCCGTCTCCTATTACAGAATCTAATCTGTCCGGGCCTTTGAGCATACCCTTTTTCTCTGCGGAATCAGTGATTGTGAGTTTTACATTTTCGGCATTTACAAGACTCGGATATCGGTTAATGTATATAACCGAGTTATTAGCGCCCCAGCTATTCTTGAATTGGCTGGTCAGTACATGACCGTTCAGATCTATCGTCAGTTCCTGGTTTTTTGTCATCTGCGCCGAATCCGTCAGCGTCACGTCGCCAGTGAGGGTGATTTTACCATTTTTGGCAGTTTTGAGAAACGTATCGCCGCTCATCTCCCCGCTGGCCTCGCCGCCGCCCGGTGTTGCGATGATTTCCGCCGCGAAGGCCATTCCCGGAACCATCGCCGCGACCATGGTGATTGCCAAAAGAATCGCCAGAAGCTTGCATATCTGCCGTCTCATTTGATTACCTCCCGTTTGAAAATGTGTACTTTTTCAAACTCAACATCTGAATTTGAAAACACGTCCATTATATAACGCAGCGTCTAATTTTGCAAGAAAAAAATACGTATAAATGTAAGGAAAGATGTGTTTGGAAAAGTACACCTTTTCAAACAAATTTTCCGTTCACAATCATAACAAGGGCTGTGAAAATCGAGCGTCTTTCCGCTCTTTTTCACAGCCCTGTCTCGTTTTTTTAAAGGATCGTCACCTGTTTTTCCCGGTCGAAGCCGTGGGGCTCTTTCTCCGCGGCCTTGCGGCCCACGGCGACGGCGATCTGGAAGGTATAGCCCTCAGGGAAGCGGAGGGCTTTGGCGTACCGCTCCCGGTTCTCCCCGTCCATGGCGGCCTTGAGGCACCCCAGAATCACATTGCCCAGCCCCAGGCTCTCGGCGGCCAGGGCGATGTTCTCCACGGCGATGCCCGCGTCCACCGCCGTCCAGCGGAAGTCCGCCTCGCCGCTGATGACGATGACCGTGGGCGCGTCGTACCAGAAGTTCTTTTCCGGCCTTGCCCGGCCTCCCATGACCTCCTGGATGTCAAAGAGCAGGGGATCTTGCCCGTCCAGGACTGTGAAGTGAAGCTCCTGCCGGTTGGTGGCGGTGGGGGCCTGCAGGCCCGCCGTCAGAAGGGCGTCCAGCTCCTCCCCGGTGAGCTTTTCCGCCGTGTAGCCCCTGGTGGAGCTCCGGGCGGCGATGGCTTTCATAACGTCCATTGTCGTACCTCCTGAATTTATTTTAAAATTACCTTCATGAAGCTCTTTTTGCCGCGCCGCAGCACCACGCCGGCCCGCAGCTCCTCCCCGGTGAAGGTCTTGCCGATGTCCGTGACCTTCCGATCGTCAGCGGTGACGCCGCCCTGCTGGATGTTCCGGCGGGCCTCGGATTTGGAGGCCACAAGGCCGGCCTTCACCAGAAGCGTCATGATGTCCGCCGCGCCGTCCGTAAGCTCGTCCTCCGTCAGCTCCACCGTGGGCGTCTCTCCCCCGGCGGCGCCGCCAAAGAGGGCGCGGGCGCTCTGCTGGGCCTTGTGGGCCTCCTCCTCGCCGTGGACAAGCTTCGTCAGCTCAAAGGCCAGGATCTCCTTTGCCGTGTTGATCCGGCTGTCCCGCCACGTCTCCATCTCGGCGATCTGCTCCAGGGGCAGGAAGGTCAGCATTTTCAGGCACTTGATCACATCCGCGTCGCCCACGTTGCGCCAGTACTGGTAGAAATCATAGGGGCTTGTCTTTGCGGGATCCAGCCACACGGCGTTGCCGGCCGTCTTGCCCATCTTGTTGCCGTTGGAGTCCGTCAGGAGGGTGATGGTCATGGCGTGGGCGTCCTTTCCCAGCTTCCGGCGGATGAGCTCGGTGCCGCCCAGCATATTGGACCACTGGTCGTTGCCGCCGAACTGCATGTTGCACCCATAGTGCCGGAACAGGTAGTAGAAGTCGTAGGACTGCATGATCATGTAGTTGAATTCCAGGAAGGACAGGCCTTTCTCCATCCTCTGCTTATAGCACTCGGCCCGGAGCATGTTATTGACGGAGAAGCAGGCCCCCACCTCCCGCAGAAGCTCCACATAGTTGAGGTCTAAGAGCCAGTCGGCGTTGTTGACCATCTGCGCCTTGCCCTCGCCGAATTCGATGAACCGCTCCATCTGGCGCTTGAAGCACTCCGCGTTGTGCTGGATGTCCTCCCGGGTCAGCATCTTGCGCATGTCCGTGCGGCCGGAGGGGTCGCCGATCATGGTGGTGCCGCCGCCGATGAGGGCGATGGGCCTGTTGCCCGCCATCTGGAGCCGCTTCATTAAGGTCAGCGCCATGAAATGCCCCGCCGTCAGGCTGTCCGCCGTGCAGTCAAAGCCGATGTAAAAGACAGCCTTGCCCGCGTTGATCATCTTCTTGATTTCATCCTCGTCGGTGACCTGGGCGATCAGGCCCCTGGCCACCAGCTCCTCATAGATCTCCATATATGTCTCCTTTTCAATGATTATCCTATATTGTCAAATGGATCCAGCTCCATAAGCCGCTTTCCGCAGTACGGGCACACCGCGTCGTCCATGTCGTGCATGGTTCCGCAGTAGGGGCACGCGGCCTGCGCCATGGCTCCCTCCTCCGGCTCCTCCACCGGCTCAAGGTGACGCGCGGCGTAAAACTCCATCTTGCGGCAGTCGTCGCAGACATACGTCTCCACCTCATAGGCCCCGGAGAGCAGGTTGTCCAAATGCCCCAAAAACGCCCCGTATTCGCCTTTTTGAAGCCGTTCCCGGCCCACAAAGCTCATATGTCCGCCACAACGAAGACAAACATCCTTTTCCGTAGCTTACCACCCCCCTCAAAAAGCAAACCCTCCGCCCGGTAACCGGACAGAGGGCGTCATTGACTACGCGGTACCACCTCTGATCGCGGCGCCCTCGCGGCCGCCGCCTCACGGGGTCGATGACCCCACGCGCTGTACCGGGCGCACCCGTCGAAGGCTACTGGGAGAACCGTTCGCCCCGCCGCTCCGGGCCGTATTCACACCGGCGTCCCCTCCCCCTTCCACCGAACCGGGGTCTCTCTGCGCGGGACAGACCGGGCTACTTGCGCCCTTCATCGCGTTGACAAGCTGATTTTACTATCGAAACGCGGATTTGTCAATTATATTCTCGGTTAAATGTCCTGAAATATCCCCCGTTTTTCGATATACTCTTGACATTTCCCCTCCGCCCCGCTATAATAAGTGCAGATGGAGGGGGTCGCCGCGGCTCGCCCGCGTTCCCCCGGCACATCGACAAGCGGTTTGGCTCCACAAAGTCAGGTTAGCTGTCTACCGCAACATACCGTCACGGCGAACGCAAAGCCGTCACTTGTCGGAGTGGCGGTTTTTGCGTCTATCCAGGTCTATACGTATCGTAACCGTGAAAATCCACGGATGGAACGTGATCGTGATAGGCACGGGCCATCCCCCCCTTCTCAAGGAGAGTGAGCCAAACCGCCCGCCGTTTTCCATGTGCCGGGGAAAGTACGCGCTCCTCGCGGCTTCCCCCGGCATCATGTTACCACCTTTGTCGAATTATGTCAACACCCTCCGGCCTTTTCGCCGGGGGATTTTTTATCCCCGATCCTTATGCTCCGCATAGAACTTTTCGTAATTTTGAAGGTTATACGCGATGAGCGCGGGGGTGTCCAGGCCGTAGGGGCACCGGGAGGCGCAGGCCCGGCAGTGGATGCAGTCCGCCATCCGCATGGCCTTCTCGTGGAAGGCGTCGGTCATGTACTGCTGCCAGGGGGAGCGCAGAAGGAGCATATCCAGCCGCGCCATGGTGAAGATCTCGATATTGGCCGGGCACGGCAGGCAGTAGCCGCACCCCCGGCAGAAGGAGCCGGCCAGGGCCTTTTTTTCCCGCTCCAGCTCCGAGCGAAGCTCCGGGGTCATCCGCGGCTCAGCCTCCTCGGCCTCGATCCACTGTCTCAGCTGATCCTCAAACTGGATGCCCCAGATGGGCACCACGTTGTCGAACTGGTTCATAAACGCCCGGCACAGCGTCACGTTGGTGAGCAGGCCCCCGGCCAGGCCCTTCATGGCGATGAAGCCCATGTCGTGCTCCCGGCACTTTCTCACCAGCTCCAGCTCCTGCTCCCCCGCCAGATAGCTGAAGGGGAACTGGAGCGTCTCAAAATTCCCGCTCTCGATGGCCGCGTGGGCCACCGCCAGACGGTGGTTGGTGATGCCGATGTGGCGTATGTAGCCCTTGGCCTTCGCCTCCGCGGCGGCGGCGTAGGGCCCGTCGGGATCCGCCGGATCCGGGAGAACGGCGGGGTTGTGGAACTGGAGGAGGTCGATGTAGTCGGTCTTCATCCGCTCCAGACTCAGCTGAATGTGCTCCTTGACGGTCTTGTAGTCGCTCCCGCCGCTCTTAGTGGCGATGACGATCCGATCCCGCACGTCCGAAAGGCCCATGCCGATCTTCTCCTCGCTGTCCGTGTAGGCGTTGGCGGTGTCGAAGAAGTTGATGCCGGCCTCAAACGCCATCCGCAGGAGCCTCGCCCCGTCCTCCTTGGTGCGCCTCTGGACGGGCAGGGCGCCGAAGGCCGTGCGCGTTACCATCAGTTCCGTTTTGCCAAGTCGCATTTTTTTCATTTCAGGCCCTCCTTATATTCTTCCGCCGCCTCCAGCTGCTCCGCGGCGGCCAGGAGCGTGGTTTTCGTCACGTTGTCCCCGCCGGTGAGCCGCGCGATCTCGCCCTGTCGGCCCTCCCGGTCAAGCTTCGTAACGCTTGTGTATGTCCGGCCGCCCTCCACCCGCTTGGCGATGGAGAAGTGCTCGTCTGCCATAGCGGCGATCTGGGGCAGATGGGTGACGCAGATGACCTGCTTGCCCCGGCCGATGGCCGCCAGCTTCTCCGCCACCCGCTGGGCGGCGATGCCGGAGACGCCGGTGTCGATCTCGTCAAAGACCATGGCCTCCACGGTGTCGGCCCGGGAGAGCACGGTCTTCATGGCCAGCATCACCCGGGAGAGCTCGCCGCCGGAGGCCACCCGGGCGATGCGCCCAAAGCTCTCCCCGGCGTTGGCCGCCATCAGGAAGCGCACCTCGTCCGCCCCCTCCGGCCCCAGCTCTTTTTGTATTATGTCAACCTTAAAGGCCGCCCCGGCCATACTCAGCTCCTTTAGCTCCCGCTCGATGGCCCGGGAGAGCGTCTCGGCCGCCGCCCGCCGCTTCCGGGAGAGCGTCTCCGCCAGGGCCTTGGCGTTTTTCGTGGCGGAGGCCAGCCGGATCTCCAGCTTTTTCAGCTTCTCGTCGGAAAACTCGATCTCGTCCAGCTCCCGCTTGGCGCGCTCCAGCGTCTCCAGGACGGCCTCCTCGCTGCCGCCGTACTTGCGCATCAGGCGCTTGAGGGTGTCCAGTCTCCCCTCCAGCTGATCCAGCTCCTCCGGGGAGAATTCCAGCCTCTCCCGGATCTCCCGCAGCTCCTCCGCCGCGTCCTGGGCGGCGTATTTCAGATCGTTCAGCTTCTGGGCGAAGGGCCCCAGCTCCTCCGACCACCGGAGGGCGTAGGCGACGGTCCCGGCGGCGGACTCGATGAGCTCCACCGCCCCGTCGCTGCGCTCGGAGCCCATCAAACACGCCCCGGCGTCCCGGACGGAATCGGACAGCTTCCCGGCGGCCTTGAGGAAGTCCCGCCGCTTCGTCTTCTCCTCGTACTCCCCCGGCGTGACCCCGGCCCGTCCGATCTCCTTGATCTGGAATTCCAGCATATCCACGCGGCGCTCCCGCTCGCCCTCGTCCAGGGTCAGGGCCTCGATCTCGTCGCGCAGGGATTTCATGGTCTGATAGGCCGCCCTGTAGGCCGCCAGCTCCTCCTCCAGCCCGCCGAAGCCGTCCAGGTAGGAAAGGTGCCACCGCTCGTTGGTGAGCCGCTGTCCGTCCCCCTGCCCGTGGATGTCGATGAGCCGCAGGCCCAGCTCCCGGAGCTGGACGGCGGAGATGGGCGCCCCGTTGACCCGGCAGGTGCTCTTGCCGTCCTCGGAAATGCGCCGGGTCAGCACCAGCTCCCCGTCGTACGTCACGCCGTTTTCTTCACACCAGTTTGTCACATCCGTCCCGGTGAAGGCGGCGGTGACCAGGGCGGACTTAGCCCCCGTGCGCACCAGCTCCCGGCTCGTGCGCCAGCCCAGGGAGGCCTCCAGGGCGTCGATGACGATGGACTTCCCCGCGCCCGTCTCGCCCGTCAGGACATTGAGCCCCGGCCCGAATTCCAGATCCGCCCGTTCCACCACGGCGATATTCTCAATATGAAGAAGGGAGAGCATCTTGATACCTCCTGAGCCGCAAGGCTCTTCATAAAGCTTTTATTCCTGTTTAACACGCGCTGGTGCGGCAGTCACTGCGGGTGCTCCCCGGGTCCAGGGCCCGCAGGCCCTGGTCGTTTTTAAAAGGGGGAGTCCAGAGGGGGGATTTCGCTCTTCCCCCCCTCTGGTTGTTTTTCTCCTCTTTGTTACTTTCTTCCTCTTTTGTCAACACAAAAGAGGAGAAAGTAAATCCCCGTCCGCCCGTGTCGGGCGGACACCTTATAACCCCCCCGCGGGGGCAGCGACACCCCCACGCCCTTGGCAGGGCGGCGTACCCCCGCCCGGGGCGGGCAATTAAATCAGCTTCCGCATACGCCGGCACAGCTCCTCCGCCGCGTCGTCGTCACGCATGGCCAAAAAGGCCGTGTCATCCCCGGCGATGGTGCCCACCAGCGTGCGGATGGACATCTTGTCGATGGAGGCGCAGGCCGCCGACGCCAGCCCCGGCAGGGTCTTGATGACCACCAGGTTTTGCGCCCGGTCGATGCCGGTGACGCACTGGGAGAAGATCGTCCGCAACCGCGCCTCCACATCCACCGCCCGTTCCCGGGGCAGCGCGTACCGGTAACCGCCCTTGGCCGTGCGCTCCCGCGTCAGCCGAAGGGCGCTGATATCCCTGGACAGCGTGGCCTGACAGGCGTGTATGCCCTCCCTCTCCAGCTCCCGGGCCAGCTCCGCCTGGGTGCCCACGGCCTTTTGGGATATGATCTCCAGGATTTTTTCCTGCCGTTCGTTTCTCAAAGCGACTCCCCCAGCTTACTGCTGACCTTCTCGTAAAAGCTCCTGCCGGTGACCCGCACCAGCCTTGCGTCCGTGGCGGAGCGGCGCACCTCGATCCTGTCCTGATCCTGGAGGTGCACGCTCTCCCCGCCGTCCACGGACAGATACGCCGTCTTATTGTCCAGGCTCCGCAGCTCCACCGTGACCGTCCTCTCCGGGGCCAGCACGTAGCTCCTGGCGCTGAGGATGTGGGGGCAGACCGGCGTGACGATCAGGCTCTGGGCCGTGGGCTCCACGATGGGGCCGCCGGCGGACAGGGAATAGGCGGTGGAGCCGGTGGGCGTGGAGACGATGACGCCGTCCCCGTCAAAGCCCATGATCCTGCGCCCGTCGCCGTAGACGTTGACGCCGATGACCCGGGCCACCCCCTTGACCACGGCCTCGTTGAGGGCGAAGTCCCTGTACACGGCCCGCCCCTCCCGGAACACGGTGATATCCGCCATCATACGGCTCTCCGGGATGAATTTTCCCTGGAAGGCCGCTCTGGCCAGCTCCACCTCCCCGGCCTCCAGCTCCGCCATGAAGCCCTTGTGGCCCAGGTTGATGCCGAGGATGGGAATATCCATGCCGCAAAGGGCCCTGGCCGCCCGCAAAATAGCGCCGTCGCCGCCGAAGGTGACGGCCATCCCAGCCCCCCGGGCCAGCACGTCCAGCTCGCAGGGCAGATCCCCCACGGCGCAGTCGATGTTCAGGGACTCCGCGATGGCCCTGACCCGCTCCAGCGTCTTAAGCTTAGGATCCCGCCGGGGATTGGCAAAAAGTATGACCTTCTCCATCGTCTCACCCGTTCAAGGCCGCGTGGGAGCCCGCCACCACGGCATGCACATCCGCCCGGTTGACGCAGGGCGCGCTCACCAGGTGGCCCAGATACTCAATATTTCCCTCCGGCCCCCGAATGGGGGACCAGGTGATATTCTCCACGTAAAACCCGGCGTTTTGGGCGTTCTCCAAAAACGCCTCCAGCACCTGGGCGTGGGTTTCCGGATCCCGGACGACGCCCTTCTTGCCCACCTTCTCGCGCCCCGCCTCAAACTGGGGCTTGATGAGGCAGAATACCTCTCCGTCCTCCGTGAGAACGGCGCGCACGGCGGGCAGGATCAGGGAGAGGGAGATGAAGCTCACGTCCACGGCGGCAAGGCTGGGCCGCTCCGGGAACATGTCAGCGGTGAGATACCGGGCGTTTGTCCGCTCCATCACCACCACCCGTGGATCCGACCGGACGCTCCAGGCCAGCTGTCCGTAGCCCACGTCCACGGCGTAGACCTTCACCGCCCCCCGTTGGAGCATCAGATCCGTAAATCCGCCGGTGGACGCGCCGCAGTCCAGGCAAACCTTCCCCGCCGGGTTCCCCCCGAAGACGTCCAGCGCCCGCTCCAGCTTCAGCCCGCCCCGGGAGACATATTTAAGACCCGTGCCGCGCACCTCGATCTGTACATCCTGGGCGTAGGCGTTCCCCGGCTTGTCCGACCGCTGGCCGTTCACATAGACCTCCCCGGCCATGATCACCGCCCGGGCCTTCTCCCGGCTCTCGCACAGGCCCCGCTCCGTCAGGAGCACATCAAGTCTCGTCTTTGCCATCGTCGTCCCCCGTGTCCGCAATGTCCCCCGCCCTGGCCGCTATGGCCTCCGCCACGCTTTGGGCGTCTATGCCGCAAAAGCGCCGAAGCTCCTCCACCGTCCCGTGGGGGATGAACCGGTCGCCCAGATTTTTCAGGATCAGCGCCTTCAATGCGATCCCCCGCGCGGCAAGCTCAGCGGCGATCTGCTGTCCCACACAGCCGCCGGCCACGGCCTCCTCCAGCACGAGAAGCCGCCCCGTGCGGCGAACGGACTCCTCAACGGGCCCGTAGTCGACGGGCTTGATCCGCCCCAGCTTGATAAGGTCAACGGACAGCCCCCGCTCATCCAGCAGACCGGCGGCATCCAGGGCCGTGTTGACGCTGACGCCGTAGGTGACAAGGGTGAAATCGCCGCCCTCCCGGAGCTTCAGCGCCGGTTCCGCGCCGCCCCCGGTATAGGCCCCCTCGCCCCCCTTGGGGTAGCGCACGGCCACGGGGCCGCTCTGCTCCAGGACGGCGTGCCGGAGCATATCCCGAAGCTCCGCAAAGCTGGCCGGGGACCAGACGGTCATATTGGGTATGGAGGTCAAGAAGCTTACGTCCATGCTCCCCTGGTGCGTCTCCCCGTCCTCGCCGGACAGGCCCGCCCGGTCCACCGCCAGGACGGCGTGCTCGCGCCCCATGGCGATGTCCTGCAGGAGCATGTCGTAGCTTCTCTGCAAGAACGTGGAGTACACGGCGAACACCGGCACGCACCCGCGCTCGGCGGCCCCGCCGATCATGCTGGCGGCGTGTCCTTCGCAGATGCCCACGTCGAAAAAGCGCCGGGGATAGCGCTGCGCGAACTCCGAAAGCCCCGTGCCGGAAGGCATAGCCGCCGTCACCGCCAGGATCCGCCGATCCTCAGCGGCCAGCCTGCACAACTCGTCCCCGAACACGGAGGAGAAGCACGTCCCGGCGGCCGGGATAACGCCGGTGACCGGATCGAAGCTCCTGACGCCGTGGAAGGCGTCCGGGTTGGCCTCGGCGTACTGGTAGCCCTTGCCCTTGGTGGTGATCACATGCACCAGCGCGGGGCCCCGGGCGTCCCGGGCGATCTTCAGGGCCTCGGTCAGCTCCTTTAGATTGTGCCCGTCCACCGGCCCGATGTACAGGAAGCCCATATCCTCAAAGAAGGAGCAGTTGAAGATGGCCTCCTTCACGCCCTGCTTGATCCGGTGGAGGATGTTGTAGAGCCACCGCCCGCCGGCGAAGCGGTCCATGAACCTGCGGTAGGCGTTTTTGAAGGCGATATACCCGTGGCGGAGCCGCAGGCGGGAGAGATACAGCGCCATGCCGCCCACGCTCTTGTCGATGGACATGCCGTTGTCGTTGAGCACCACGATGAAGGGCTCCGGGCTGGCCCCGGCGTCGCACAGCCCCTCGTAGGTGAGGCCGCCGGCCAGAGCGCCGTCCCCCACCACGGCGATGACGTTATAGTCCTCCCCCAACAGCGTCCTGGCCCTGGCCATCCCCAGCCCGGTGGACACCGCCGAGGAGGCGTGTCCCGCCACAAAGGCGTCATGGACGGACTCATTCGGTTTGGGAAAGCCGGAAATGCCCCCGAAGGAGCGCAGAGAGCCGAAGCTGTCCCGGCGCCCGGTCAGGAGCTTGTGGATATAGCTCTGGTGTCCCACGTCGAAAAGGAGCCGGTCGCGGGAGGTGTCAAACACCCGGTGGATGGCCACCGTCAGCTCCACCACGCCCAGGTTGGAGCTGAGATGCCCGCCCGTCCTGGCCGTGGTGTTTACCACCGTCTCGCGAAGCTCCCGGCAAAGCTGTGGAAGCTCGCTCTCCCGAAGGCCCTTCACGTCCTCCGGGGAATGGATCTTTTCAAGTACGCTCACAAATATCTACCGCCATGGATTATTTCTTTTTGATGTGGGGCGCGAAGGACATGAGCTTCCCCACCGTGAAGATGATCTGTGTATTTTTTCTCAGGGCGACGCTTTTGCCCACGGCCTTGCCCCCGATGGTCAGGCCCGACACCACGCCCGTTACCAGCAGGGACATGACGATGCTGTTCAGGCCGAAATCCCGGGTCAGATTCCCGGCGATGGTGGCCGCCGTGGCGCCGGATATGATGCCGGAGATGTCCCCCACCACGTCGTTGCAGACGGAGCTGACGCGCTCGGCCTTCCGAAGAAGCCGCAGGGATTCCTTCGCCCCCCGCTCCTTGTGGGAGGCCATGGCGTGAAAGGGCGTCTCGGTGGCGGAGGTGACCGCCACGCCGATGATATCGAAGAGGATCCCCAGGGCGATGAAGGCGAAGAGCAGGACAAAGGCCACGATGTAGCCCGCCCCGTCCAGGATCTCCGAGCTTGTCAGCGAGAAGATCACGGACATGGTCACGGACAAAACCACGATCTCCACAAGCCATTTCACGTCAGTCTTTTTCTTCATACATTCCCCTTAACAAAAAATGCCGCTTCGCGGCAATTCTCTTTTTTCAAAAATGATAAAACATAAAATTCATAAAATGGCTTTCGCACATTCTCATTTAATTTAAAAGGCGTTCCACAAATCGCGAGCCCAGCGCAAGCGGGTCGCGATTTGAAAGGAGGAGCGAACCTGGCGTGCGAACCCTGCGGCAACCGCCACGGGCGTTGCCGCGGGGCGAGAAACACGGGTTCCGCGACGACGCAGCGGCGGCGAACAGGATAAATCTTGCGGCTTAGGTCGGGTTGGTTTTCCCCCGGAGCTGCCTTCCGTTGCCGTGAAGGCGGTTTCCCATTAAAGCGCCGTTCCGGCCGTCGCCGGCCCGGTCACCCGATCGCCACTTAGACCGCACTGCAATCCCCTGTTCGCCCGATGGACAGCCTAGATGTTTTCCATAGCGAAGCGAAACGTCTCTTTAGCCTCTTTTGCAGGAAATATTTCAAGAGGATATCGCTCCACGCCCTGGCCGGGGCGTAAAGCGCGTAGCTCCCCTATCCGCAAGACCCACTCAAGGCAGGCTACTCTGCACACAGCACAGGTTGAGTCAAACAAGTCTCTTCCATTCAGTCGCACCGCAATACAGGTTTAAACCCCGGGACGTAATCAGGTCGCGTACCGCGAAAGGGAGTACGCCTGACCACAACTCCGGGTCTCCACACCAGCAGGGTCGGGGCCGCTATGCCATTAGCGGTCGCCCTGAAGATGCAGACGCAATTTGCGCCTCCCTCCAGCACCCACCCGGAACTGGGCGTTCCAAGCAGACACAAGAGGCTTCAACGATGTGCCCTTCAAAGGATTTTTAGGCCCTTCTTAGGAGACGTCAGCTCCGACTAGGATACTGCGCCGCTGTAAGGTGACGGAAGCCGAACCCGCGCCGGTTTTTGACGGCGGATTTGCGCCCATGCCGCGTCAAAGCCCTTGACAATACACAAAGTATTCTCTGCGGGCTTTTCCTTGCCTGGACACAAATCCGCTCGCCAAAAACTGCTTCGCACTCCACGGGTCGCCATTTTCGAGGGGTTTTTGCCTCGGAGGCGGAGCGAACGTTGCGACTGAGCCGTCACGCTTTGCGTGGCGGTGAGGTATCGCGCGTTCCGCGACGCCGCGGGCCCGCGTGGAGCGGCGCGGGTTCGGCTTCCGTCACCTTGAAAGTATACATGATTTTCGCCGTTTTTTCAATAGGATAATTGAGAATTTTCAATAAATCCCGGTCACTTCTCCGCCACGCTCACCGTAAGGCGGGGGTTCTCCTCCGCCGCGTCCAGGCACACCCTCAGCACGCGCCCGGCGTAGCCGTACTTTTCATAGAGGGCGGCGGTGTTGTAGAAGACCACCCGCGCCGCCGTCTCCCCCAGCATATCGTGCAAAGCGTCCAGATTGTTTCCGTAGTAGTCCGGGAACCCGAAGGCCTCCCGGAGATAGGCCTGGGCCTCCTCCCGCCGCCGCAGTCTCTCCGCGTCCAGCGCCACCCGTCTCGGCTCCGTCACCAGCTGACCCTCCCCCCGCTTACCGTGACCTGACGGAAGCTCTCGTAGTGGTCGGCGGTGTAGTAATAGAGGCCGTCGTTGGAGAACACCAGCCTCCGGCTTCCCCGGGAGCCGTAGCCCAGGGTGTCGATGTCGCACTCGGTCCAGGTGCGCCCCTCCCCGTCGGGCAGCAGGCCCTCGTAATTGCCGAACCTGTCCCCGCCGATGGCCGCGCCCTCCCGGTAGTCCTCCACGCTCCCGCCGGACCACCCCAAGTCCCTTGCCTCGTTCTTGGTGATGTAGTTGGGCGGCAGCTGGCCGTAGGCCTCCAGATAGAGCACCACGTTTTCAACGTCGTAATAGTACCCGCCGTACTCCGGCGCCCAGCTCCGATCCTCCCCGGCGGTATCCTCCGTCTCCGCCTTGGCGGTGTCCGTTGTCTCCGATCCGGCGGTGTCCTCCGTCTCCGGCCCGGAGGTGTCCGGCGGGACAAGCTCCTGCTTGTCTGTGTCCGTACCCGTCCCGAATCCGCCGTCCGGCAGCATCACACAGGCGGACAGGGTCATCATAAGCGCCAGCAGCAGCGCCAAAAGCCTGAATTTCTTCATTCTTCTCCCCCTTTGGGTCTTTTCAAATCAAATTATAGCCCTACCCGCCCCATCCGTCAAGTCCGGCCCCGGCGGCATGTCCGTTTTCTTTACAAACCATTAAATTTGCCGCGCCTTCTTTATTTTCCGCGCCGGTTGTGGTAAACTCTTAGAAAAAAAAGGAGGGGGCGGCGCATGTACCGGCTGCTTGTGGTGGAGGACGACGCGGGGATCGCGGAGGAGATCCGGGATCAGGCCCTGCTCTGGGATATGGACTGCCGGACCGTCACGGATTTCAGGAACGTTCTGGAGGAATTTGCCCAATACGAGCCCCACATCGTCCTGATGGATATCGGTCTGCCCTTTTTCAACGGCTACCACTGGTGCTCGGAGATCCGCCGGATCTCAAGCGTCCCTATTCTCTTTCTCTCCTCCGCCTCCGACAACATGAACATCCTTATGGCCATCGACCTGGGCGGGGACGACTTTATCGCCAAGCCCTTCGACCGGGAGGTGCTGATGGCCAAGCTCCGGTCGCTTCTGCGCAGGACGTATGATTTCGGTCTGAGCCCCCACGTCCTGGAGCACCGGGGCGCGCTGCTGAACACCGACGACGGCTCCCTGACCGTCAACGGTGAGCGCGTGGAGCTGACGAAAAACGAGTTTCGGATCCTGCTGACGCTGATGGAGGATCGGGGCCGGATCGTCAGCCGGGAAAAGCTCATGGAACGGCTGTGGAAGACCCGGCAGTTCGTGGATGAGAACACCCTGACCGTCAACATAGGCCGCCTGCGGCGGAAGCTGGAGGCCGTGGGGCTTCCCGGCTTCATCGCCACCAAGGTGGGCCTGGGCTACATCGTGGAGTGAAAAATGGACTTTTTGAGGGAATATCTGAAGGAGCTGCGCCGTCCGGCTCTGGTCTTTTTCGGCTTTTCCGCCGTCTTCGCCGTAAGCTTCGCCCTCTACCGTCTGCCGCTGAAGGCGGTGCTCTACCCGGTACTGCTCTGCGCGGCGGCGGGCGCGGCCCTTCTTTTGTTCGATTTCCTCCGAAAGCGGCGGAAATACCGGGCGCTTTCGCGCCTTGCCGCCCTCCCTTATTCCGAGATCGTCCGTCTGCCCGAGTCGGAGAGTACGGCGGAGGCCGGGTATCAGGCGATGATCCGCTCCCTCACGGCCGGCGCGGCCCGGCGGGAGGCCGAGGCGGCCCGGCGCTTCCGGGAGACGGTGGATTACTACACCGTTTGGGCCCACCAGGTCAAGACGCCCATCACCGGCATGAACCTGGCGCTGGAGGGGGAGGACACCCCCCTTGCCCGCCGGCTCCGGGCGGGGCTTCTCCAGATCCGGCAGTATGTGGACATGGTGCTGACCTATCTGCGTCTGGACGCCGAGTCCACCGACTACGTCTTCCGGGAGCAGGCCCTTTCGGACATCGTGGACGGGGCCCTGGCTCCCTTCGCCCCGGAGTTCATCGACAGGCATCTGACGCTGGACTACGCCCCCTCCGATCTCACCGTGGTCACCGACGGGAAATGGCTCTCCTTCGTCATCGAACAGCTGCTCTCCAACGCCCTCAAATACACAAAGGAGGGCGGCATCCGGATCTCCACGGAGGAGCCCCGGATCCTCTGTATCTCGGACACGGGCATCGGCATCGACCCCGCCGATCTCCCCCGGGTCTTTGAAAAGGGCTACACCGGCGCGGGCGGCCACCGGGACAGCCGCTCCAGCGGGATCGGCCTCTATCTCGTCAAGCGCGTCTGCGACGAGCTGGGGATCGGGATCTCCATTGCCTCCGTCCCCGGCGCCGGAACTGCCGTGCGCCTGCGTTTTGAGCGGTACGATCTGAAGGCCGAGTGACCTGGCAAAACGATCACCTTACAAAACTGTAAGCTTTCCGGCGGGAAATGTAAGCCGTTTCGATGGCGGCGCGTTTCCCGCCGGACTATAATAAAGCCACAGCCGGCGGGAGTCGAGCCCGCCGGCCATACGTTCAAAGGAGGCTTTATGCGCATGAGTATCCTGGAGGTCAAAAATCTCCGCAAGGTCTACTCCTCCCGCCTGGGCGGGAACCGGGTGGAGGCCCTGCGGGACGTGAGCTTTACCGTGGAGCAGGGGGAATATGTGGCCGTCATGGGCGAATCCGGCTCCGGCAAGACAACGCTTTTAAACATTCTGGCGGCCCTGGACAAGCCCACCGGCGGCACGGTGCTCCTGGACGGGAAGGATTTATCCAAGATCAGGGAATCCTCCGTGGCCGCCTTCCGGCGGGACAATCTGGGCTTCGTGTTCCAGGACTTCAACCTGCTGGACACCTTTACCCTGGAGGACAACATCTACCTCCCCTTAGTTCTGGCGGGAAAACGTTACGAGGAGATGCACGGCCGGCTCGCGCCCCTGGCGGACAGGCTGGGCATCGCGGACATCCTGAAAAAGTACCCCTACGAGGTGTCCGGCGGCCAGAAGCAGCGGGCCGCCGTGGCCCGGGCCGTGATCACGGATCCCAAGCTCCTGCTGGCCGACGAGCCCACCGGCGCGCTGGACTCCCGGGCCTCCGACGAGCTGCTGCGGCTCTTTGCCCAGGTCAACGCCCGGGGCCAGACCATCGTCATGGTCACCCACTCGGTAAAAGCGGCCTCCTCCGCCGGCCGGGTGCTGTTCATCAAGGACGGGGAGGTCTTCCACCAGCTCTACCGGGGAAACGACACCGACGAGCTTCTCTACCAGAAGATCTCCGACACCCTGACCCTCATCGCTACGGGAGGGCGGAGACAATGAAGCTTGGCTTTTACCCCCGTCTCGCCGCCGACGGCATCCGGAAAAACAGGCGTATGTACCTGCCCTACATCCTCACCTGCACCGGCATGGTGATGATGTTCTACATCATCATGTATCTGGCGGTCAGCCCCTCCCTGGACGCGGTGAAGGGGGCGGATACCCTGCGAGCGATCTTCGCCCTGGGCAGCTGGGTCATCGCCGTCTTCGCCGCCATTTTCCTCTTTTACACCAACTCCTTCCTGATGCGCCGCCGGAAAAAGGAATTCGGCCTTTACAACATCCTGGGCATGGGCAAGGGCAACATCGCCCGGATCCTCCTCTGGGAGGCCGTCTGGACCGCCATTCTCTCCATCGGCTTCGGCCTCTTCGCGGGGATTGCCCTCTCAAAGCTGGCCGAGCTGGGGCTGGTCAACGTGATGCACGAGGAGGTCACCTTCGATCTGACCGTCTCCCCTGTGTCCGTTCTCCGCACGGCGGAGGTCTTCGGCGTCATTTTCCTCCTCCTGCTCTTAAATTCCGTCCGCCAGGTGCGCTTCGCCAGCGCCGTCTCCCTCCTGCGCAGTGAGAACGCCGGGGAGAAGCCGCCCCGGAGCAATCTGCTCCTGGGCTTTACCGGCGTGCTCCTGCTGGCCGCCGCCTACACCTTGGCCGTCTCCATCAAAAATCCCCTGGCGGCGCTTCTCTGGTTCTTCGTGGCGGTACTCATGGTCATCCTGGGCACCTACCTTGTGATGATCGCCGGCTCCGTCCTCTTCTGCCGCCTTTTGCAGAGGAAAAAGAGCTACTACTATAAGGCCAGCCACTTTGTCTCCGTCTCCTCCATGGTCTACCGCATGAAGCGCAACGGCGCGGGCCTGGCGTCCATCTGCGTCCTGGCCACCATGGTGCTGGTGATGATCTCCTCCACCACCTGCCTCTACTTCGGGGAGGAGGCCTCCGTCTCCCAGCGGTACCCCCGAGAGCTGAGCCTGACCGCCACCTTTACGGACGAGCGCGACTCCTCCGTAGACCCGGTGAAGCCCCTCCGGGAGGCCATTGTGTCCATCGCCGAGAGCCGCGGGGCGGCGCTTTCCCGCGTCTGCGACTACCGCTATCTGAATGTGTCCGGGGCCTTCCTGCCCGACGGGGAGGTGGAGACGGACGCGGACAGGCTGGACAGCTTCAGCGCCTCCACTCTGGGGAATGTCACCACCTTCTGCTTCATCCCCCTGGCCGACTACAACGCCATGACCGGGGAAAATCACACTCTTAAGGACGGGCAGGCCCTGATCTACGCCTACCGCACCTCCTTTGACGGCGACACCCTCACCTTCAAGCGGGGCCTCAGTCTGCGCCTCGTGGGCACGGCGGACAAATTTCCCGGAAGCGGCTCGGCGGCCATGGACGTGGTGCCCACCGTGTTCCTGGTGGTGCCGGATCTCTACGCCGCCATGGAAAAGCTCGTGGAGGGGATGTCCGAGGAGACGGAGCAGTACCTGGTGATGCGCTGGCTCTTCCAGTTCGACACCGGTCTGAACGCGGAGGGCCAGCAGGCGCTCTGCAAGGAGCTCCGGGCGAAGCTTCGCGAAGGCGGGGAACAGCTGATCCACTTTGAAGGCGTGACCGTGGGCGCCATCGAGTGCCGGGAGCTGGAGCGGGATGAGATTTTCGGCCTCTTCGGCTCCCTCTTTTACCTGGGCGTCATCCTGAGCATCGTCTTTATCCTGGCCGCCGTGCTGATCATTTACTACAAGCAGATCTCCGAGGGCTACGAGGACGAGGCCCGGTTCCACATCATGATGAAGGTGGGTATGACAAAGCCCGAGATCCGCAAGAGCATCAACTCCCAGCTGCTGACGGTGTTTTTCCTGCCCCTGCTCCTGGCCGCCCTGCACATCTGCTTTGCCTTCCCCATCATCGAAAAGCTCCTGCGGCTCTTTGGCCTGAACAATGTGTCCCTGTTCGCCCTGACCACGGCCCTGAGCGCGGCGGTGTTCGCCGTTTTCTACGCCGCCGTCTACCGTCTCACCTCCAACGCCTACTATTCCATCGTCAGCGGCGCCCGGGAGGACAGCTGACGGCTCGAGGAACCCCCAAGGGCCATCCCCCGCGCCGTCCTCCTCCCGCCTGCTCACGGGTGTTCGTAGATTTGAACCACCACCCATTCTCCTCTGTCATTTCTTTCCACCTCCCAAAGGGAGGGAACGTCTCGGCACCCGTGAGCGACACTGCCATCGTGATTGAAGGTTTCAGACGAGTAACAGACCCAGAGTGTGCCCTCGTCTTTCCCAAGATGGGCGGACCACAGCTCTAAGGAATGTTCATTGAACGCCGTATCGCCATAGCTGTCCGTATCCGTCGTGTACCGGGCCAGCAGGCCATATTTTTCTTCGTTCTCGGCCCTTGTGTGCCCCACGTCATGGAACGCCTGATCCGCCAGACGCAAAACCGCCTGTGCTTCTGCGCGGTCAGACGCGGAGCCGATGGAGATCGCTTTGGCTATCTGCCCGCCGCTATAAGTGCCCCCCATTGTCATAGGCCCGATGCTGATCAGGCGATAGACAGGGAAAAAGTGAAGCAGTACGCATACGGCGATAAAAACCCCGGCAATGACAGCCGCCGCGCAGTATGCCCTTTTGCGGAATTTCTTACGGGCGGCCTTCATGCACTTCATCACTTCCGCTTCCAGGCTGTCCCGCATCTCATCACTGCCCTTTTCAAGCTTTGACCCGGCTTTCAGTGCCTCAAGCTCCCCGGTACATGCCGGGCAGTCCTTGAGATGCTCCTTGACAAATGCCCCCGTTTCATCGCTGACCATGCCTTCAAGGTACAGGGGCAGAAGATCGCGAACGATACCGCACTCATTTTTCATATCCGTTTTCCTCCAATCCGCGTTGTATCATTTTTCTGGCCCGGTGGTAGGTGACGCAGGCCCAGTTGTCGCTTTTCCCGTAGAGACCGCCGATTTCTTTGAAGGAGAGTTCACCGAACACACGCCACATGAACACCTCCTTATATGGCTCGGATAACTCATGCAGGAGCTTTCGTATTTGACGGGCATCCTCCTGTTTACCGAGCTGTGTATCCATAGGATCGTCCGCGGCGACGATATCCCGCAGCTCCGGCCTGTCGATGCCGGATGCTCTTTTGTTCTTTTTCAGATATGAGTAATAGGTATTCTTGGCGATCCTGCAAAGCCAGACGCGCACTTCACAGTCACCGCGAAAACCGTCTATGGAATCGATGGCCTTGAAAAACGTCTCGCTTGTGATCTCCTCCGCCATATGCTCGTCGCCGCAAAGACGCAGGGCATAAAGGTAAACCGGCTTGAAACAGGCGCGGTAAATCTCTTCAAACTCCACTGGGCTGTCACCTCCTTTTGTCATTCACCTATAAGACTTCGCAAATCAAGAAATCTTACAAAGCTTTTAGAAATATTTTGCGAAAAAACAGCGGCAATTTGGCGCTCTGCCAAATCGCCGCCGCTCAACAGCGCCCGATCCCCTGTGCTCCGGGCATCAAGAGAATCGGGCGGCGCCAAAAAAGGAATTTTTCCCCGGATCCGCTTTACCTTTTCGCCGGAATGTGTTAGAATAAGAGCGTAGAATGAATCTTTATAACTTTCCGACTGGTGAATGACGTGAAAAAATTTCTCGACTCCGCGAAAAGGTATTTCAAGCGCTCGGACACGTTTCTCCTGGCGCTTTGTCTCCTGTCCACCGTTTACGGCATGGTGCTGATCTCCAGCGCCATCCGCTATTCCGGGTCCATGCGCTCCCTCTACGTCCAGATCGGCGCTCTGGTCATCGGGCTTTTCCTCTACTTCCTCTTCTCCCTGGTGGACATCGACATTCTGGCCTCCCGCTGGCGCTTCCTCACCGTGGTGGGCCTGCTGCTGATCCTCTCCCTCCAGTGGCTGGGCGACACCCGCGGCGGCAACAAGGCGTGGATCCGCTTCGCCGGCATCGGCATCCAGCCGGCGGAGTTCGTCAAGATCAGCTTCATCATCACCATGGCCTACCTCATGAGCAAATACAAGGAGGCCGGGACCCTGGACAGGCCCCTGAGCATCATCGCCCTGGGCGCGCTGCTGATGGTTCATTTCGGCCTCATCGTGGCGGTGTCCGGCGACACCGGCTCGGCGCTGGTGTATCTCTTCGTGTTCATCGTCATGATCTTCTCCGCCGGTATCAAGCTCTACTGGGCGGCCGGAGGCGTCGCCCTCCTGGCCCTGCTGGCCCCCTATATCTGGTACTACTTCCTGACGGACAACTACCGCACCCGCATCCTGGCCATCTTCATCCCCTCCCAGATCGACCCCACGGGCCAGGGCGTCACCTGGCAGACGAATCTCACTAAGATCGCCATCGCCACCGGCGGCGCTTTCGGCCGGGGCCTTTACAAGGGGCCCCAGACCCAGGCCGGGTATATCCCCCTCCAGAGCTCCGACTTCATCTTCTCCGTGGCCGGCGAGGAATTCGGCGTGGTGGGCTGTGCGGCCGTGGTGCTCCTGCTCACCGCCATCACCCTCCGGTGTGTCCATGTGGGCCTGCGCTCCCAGAGCCGCCTGGGCACGCTGTGCTGTATCGGCATCGCCGCCATGGTGGCCTTTCAGATGTTGGAGAACATCGGCATGTGCATCGGCGTGGCCCCGGTCATCGGCCTGACGCTCCCCTTCTTCAGTTACGGCGGCTCCTCCATCGTCACCCTCTACGCCGCCATGGGCATCGTCTCCGGCATCAAGATGCGCCCCCGCCCGGTGATGTTCCTGCAATAGCCCCCGCAATCCGGGTAAAAAAACACAGCAAAAGAGGACTTGGTTTTCCAAGCCCTCTTTTTATATCCCGTCAACGCTTCAAAGCTCCTCGTCCAGCACTTCTCCCGCCGCCACAACGGTGGTGGGGCCGGTGAGGAGGATATCCCGGGCCGAACCGCCCTCCGCCGTGACGGTGACGTACAGGACGCCCCCCGGCATGGATATCCTGGTATGGACGCCGGAGACAAGGCCCCGGAGGGCCAGCGCCGTGACGGTGGAGCCGCACCCGGTGCCGCAGGCCAGGGTGAAGTCCTCCACCCCCCGCTCAAAGGTTCGGGCGTCCACGCTGTTCTCCCCGTCCACCCGGCAGACCGTCACGTTGGCCCCCTTGGGGAAGCCCTTGTACCACCGGATCTCCCGGCACAGCTCCCGCAGTCCGTCCTCCGGCAGCTCCCGCCAGCGCTCCAGGGGCACCACGCAGTGGGGGATGCCGGGACTGCCCAGCTCCAGATACGCGCAGTCGTACTTCTCCCCGCCGGCCTCGATCTCCCGGTGAAGCTCGATGACGGTGGGGTCGTTGAGCCGCACGGTGTACATCCGTTTTGACACCTGTTTTCCCGTGACCAGGCCGGCGGTCGTCTCGACAGTGACCTCACCGTCCCGGCCGAAGCCCCGCTCCAGGGCGTAGCGGGAGATGCATCTGGCCCCGTTGCCGCACATCTCCCCCACGGAGCCGTCGCTGTTGAAAAACGCCATACGCACGTCCCCGCCGGCCCTGGGCGGCTCCAGGATCATCAGCCCGTCGGCCCCGATGGACAGCCGCCGGTGGCAGAGCCTGGCGGCCAGGCGCGGATACGCGGCCGGGTCGATGCTCCCGTCCAGATTTTCAATGAGCACAAAGTCGTTTCCCGCTCCCTGCATTTTCGTAAAGCGCATATGAACCTCCGCAAAAAAGCCTTCTGACCCTCCGGCGTACGCGCGCCGGAAAAGCTTTTGTAGAAAAAAGCCGCCAAAGCGTCGACCTTGGCGGCTTTTGTGCGATTATCTCGTTCCCGCCGGGGAATTGTGGGCTCCCCGGAAGTCCCGGAAGTGGACGCATCCCACGGGGCACACGTCCTGACAGTGGCCGCAGTCGATGCACTTATCATAATCGATTTGTGAAAGATTGTCAACCACCGTAATGGCCCCGGCGGGGCACTCCTTCTCGCATTTATGGCACCCGATGCACCCCTTGGCGCACTCCTTCCTGGTGTTGGCGCCCTTTTCGTGGTTGGAACAGCCCACGATGACCCGCTCAACGTCAGGCATCAGGGTGATCACCTGGTTGGGGCAGGTGCGCACGCACATGCCGCAGCCGATGCAGGCTTTATAATTGACTCTCGCCAGGCCGTCCACCACCCGGATGGCGTGCTCGGGGCACACCTTCTCGCAGTCGCCAAGGCCGATGCACCCGTAGACACAGGCCTCCGGCCCGCCGTAAAGGAGCTTCGCCGCCGCGCAGGAGCTGAGGCCCTGATACTCCAGCTTGTTCTTCACGGTGTTGCAGTCGCCGGAACAGCGCACGATGGCCACCTGCTCCACCACGTCCTCAAACTGGGCCCCGGTGGCCGCCGCCAATGCCTTGGCCACCGCGTCGCCGCCGGCCACGCACTTGTTGATCTTGTCCTCCTCGCCGGAGGCCAGGGCCGTGGCGTAGCCGTCACAGCCGGCGTACCCGCAGGCGCCGCAGTTGGCCCCGGGCAGACATTCGCGGATCTTGGGGAATTTCTCATCCACGGGCACGTGCATGAACTTGGCCGCCAGCACCAGCAGGACGCCGCAGACAAGCCCGATAGCCGCCAGTACCCAGACGGCGTTCAAAATCGCAGTCATCTTCCGTACCTCCCCTCAGCCGCCGAACATGTTCTCGGCCATACCCGTAAAGCCCATGAAGGTCATGCTGGTGAAGGCCGCCGCCACCAGGGAGATGGGCAGGCCCTCGAAGCACTTGGGGGGCTTGGCCCGCTCCAGGGCCTTGCGGACGCCGCAGAAGAGGATCAGCGCCACGGAGAAGCCCAGACCCGCGGAGAAGCCGGAGACGCAGGACTCCAGGAAGTTGTAGCTCTCGTCGATATTGAGGATCGTCACCGCCAGCACCGCGCAGTTGGTGGTGATCAGCGGCAGATACACGCCCAGCGCCTTGTAAAGGGGCGGCATGTACTTCTTCAGCGTGATCTCCACCAGCTGCACTAAGGCGGCGATCACCAGAATGAAGATGATGGTGCGCATGAACTCCAGCCCAAAGGCCACCATCAGCGTATTGTAGATGACCCAGGTGACGGCGCTGGCCAGGGTCATGACGAAGATGACCGCCCCGGACATACCCACGCAGGAGGAGAGCTTCTGGCTGACGCCCAAAAACGGGCAGATGCCCAGAAACTGCACCAGGACATAGTTTTCGGTGAAAACAAGGGTGAAAAGAATGAGGAAGATCTTGCTCATTTCGCTTCAGCCTCCTTCCGGTCTTCACAGCTTGAGTGGCAGGCGGCGCAGTTGCCGTCACAGCCCATCTTGGGCTCGAACTTCTTCCCGTGCTTTGCCATAGCCGCCACCAGAATGGCGATGGCACAGCCAAAGAGGAAGAACCCGCCGGGGGCCTGGGTCAGGATCCCCAGCTGATACCCCTCCGGGATGATGCGGACGCCGAAGAGCGTCCCCGCGCCGAACAGCTCCCGAACCACGGACATACCGGTGATGACCATGGTGTAGCCGATGCCCATGCCCAGCCCGTCAAAGAAGCTGTCCGCCACGGAATGTTTGCTGGCGAACATCTCCGCCCGGCCCAGGACGATGCAGTTGACCACGATGAGCGACAGGAACACGCCCAGGGAGTCGTAGAGGGACTTTAAGTACGCCTCCATCACCATCTCCACCAGCGTCACGAAGGTGGCGATGACCACGATGTAACAGGGGATGCGCACCTTGGAGGGGATGATGTTCCGAAGAAGGGAGATGACCACGTTGGAGCAGACCAGCACGAAGGTCAGCGCCAGCCCCATGCCCAGGCCGCCGGACACGCTGACGGACACCGCCAGCACCGAACAGCACCCCAGGGCCAGGATCAGAACGGGGTTCTCCTTGAACATGCCGTTTAAGAGGATCTTCATTTTATCTTTCATTTCGCGCTGGCCCCCTTTATGGAATCGAAGGCCTCCAGAATGGCCGTGACACCGGTGCGCACGGCGGTGCTGGAGTACGTGGCGTTGGTGATGGTATCCACGCCGGCCGCCGTCCCTGTAAGGCCCATGTACTTGGCAAGATAGCTCTCCTGTCCGGCCTTGGAGCCCACGTTGGGCGTCTCGCTCTGGACGTTGGCGGAAATCCCCACCACCTGTCCGTCCACGCTGAGGCCCACGGTGACGGTGACGATGCCGCCGTAGCCCTTATACCCGGCGGTGGCCACATAGCCCGCGCCGCCGTCGTCCCGGAAGGCCGTCTCGATGCCCGGGACGGCGGAGACGTCCAGCTCCGTGAAGGTGCCGGAGCCTGGCAGAACCTCCTGGCGGGTGCGCTCGGCCTCGATCCGGGCGTTCTCCTCCACCACAGGGGCCGTCTTGGAGTTGGTGAAGGCCAGGAGGAAGGACACCACCAGGCAGATGACCACCAGCACCAGCGCCGGCTTTATGTACTCGTTGAACGCTTCTTTACTCATTTTGTCTCAACACCTCCAAAGGGCTTGGGGGCCGTCAGATCGTTGATGTACGGCACCACAAGGTTCATAAGAAGTATGGAGAAGGTGACCGCCCCGGCGGAGCTGGCAAAACAGCGCATCATGGCGGTCAAAAGCCCGCACCCCAGGCCGAAAATGAGCTTGCCCAGGTTGGTGGTGGGGCTGGTCACGTAGTCCGTAGCCATGAAGATGGCGCCCAGCATCAGGCCCCCGGAGAAGACCGCCAGCACCGGCTGGGGGGAGCCGAAGATCCACCCGAACACCAGCGTGGAGCCGATGTACGCCAGGGGGATGATGGGCTTGATAACGCGCCGCGCGCACAGATACACGCCGCCGGCGATGAGGGCCACGGCGCAGGTCTCGCCCAAAACGCCGCCGTGAGCGCCCAGCAGGAGCCTGCCGAAATACTCCCAGCCCAGCTCGCCGCCGCGGATCGCCGCCAGAGGCGTGGCGCTGGACAGGGCGTCCACCTTCCCCGCCATCATAGAGGGGAACTGGTAGTTGGTCATGTCCCCGGTGAAGGAGAAGAACATCACCACCCTGCCCACCAGGGCGGGATTCACAAAGTTGTACCCGATGCCGCCGAACAGCATCTTCACGCAGATAATGGCCACCACGTCGCCCACCAGAAGCTCCCAGACGGGCATGGACGCGGGGACGTTGAAGGCCAGGAGCACGCCCGTCACCACGGCGGACAGATCCCCCACCGTGACGGGCTGTTTCATAAGCCGTTCCCAGATGTACTCGCAGGCCACGCACGCCGCGGCGGACACCGCCGTCAGGAGGATGCACCGCCAGCCGAACAGGATCACGGAGGCGATGAAGGCCGGACACAGGGCGATGAGCACGTCCAGCATGATGTTCTGCGTTGTCCTCGTCCCTCTCAGGTGGGGCGATACGCTGACTCTCAGTTCATTCATTTTACCGCCGCCTCCTTCTTGGCTTTTTCTTCGGTCTCCCGGGCCTTTTTCTCCGCCTCGGCCTTCTTCTTGGCGTTGTCCGCCGCGATGAGGCCCTTGGCCAGCTTATTGGTCTGCACCAGCATCCGCTTGGCCGGGCAGGCGAAGGAACAGCACCCGCACTCCATGCACAGATTGGCGTGGAGGGCCCGGAGCTTATCCACATTCCGCTTGTTGTAGGCCGCCTCGATGGCCGCCGGCATCAGGTTCAGGGGGCAGGCGTCCACGCACCGGCCGCACCGGATGCACGCCGTGGGCTCCGGCAGGAGCGCCTCGGCCTCGGCGAAGGCCAGAATGGCATTGGTGTTCTTCATCACCGGGAAATCCGTATTGGGCACCGCGATGCCCATCATGGGCCCGCCGTAAAGCACCTTCCGGGCCTCGCTCTTAAACCCGCCGCAGAAATCGAAAAGCGACTGCATGGAGGCGCCGATGGGGGCGATGACGTTCTTGGGCTCCGCCACCGCCGAGCCGTCCACCGTGACCACCTTCTCCACCAGGGGCATCCCCGTCTCGATGTACTTGGCAATGGCCGCCAGGGTGGTGCAGTTGATGACGATGGCCCCCGCGTCCAGGGGCAGCTTGCCCTCCGGGACGATCCGGCCCGTGGTGTTGTAAATGAGCACCTTCTCGCCGCCCTGGGGGTAGAGGGGCGGCAGGGCCATGACCTCCACGCCCTTCATGCCGGCGGCCAGCTCCCGCATGGCGCTGACGCACTCCGGTTTGTTGTTCTCGATGCCGATGACCACTCTTGGCACCTGCATGTACTTTTGCAAAAGCGCGATGCCCTTGCCGATCCAGGCGGCGTCGTCCAGCATGGTGCGGGTGTCGCTGGTTACATACGGCTCGCACTCCGCGCCGTTGACGACCACGGCCTCCACCTGCTTTAGATCCTTGACGCTGAGCTTCACCGCCGTGGGGAAGCCCGCGCCGCCAAGGCCCACCACGCCGCTGTCCCGGACGGCGTTCAAAAAGGACGCAAGGTCGCTGACCTCCGGGGGCTTCACGCCCTCAAAGACCTCCTGCTGTCCGTCGGATTCGATGGTCACAGCCTTCATGAACCGCCCGGAGGACATGAGCATATCGTCGATCCTCTTCACCTTGCCGGATACGCTGGCGTAGACGGGCGAGGAGACGAAGCCGCCGGGGGTGGCGATGAGCTGTCCCACCTTCACCGTGTCGCCCACCTTCACCGCCGGAACGGCGGGAGCGCCGATGTGCATGGACATCGGTATGGTCACCGACGCCGGCGCCGGCATTCTCACCGGGGCAAGCCCCGCCGTGTTCTTCCTGTGGGGAACGTGGACGCCATGGAGCTTGGGTTTTTTCACATTCCTTCCCTCCCATTTCTGATTGACCCTTTGTCTGTCAATTTATAGACTTTTTATAGTATAACACATTCCCGCGCCCCTTCGCAAGGGTAAATCAGGACATTTATATGTTTTTTTCGTCTTTTTGCCCGTTCCTCCCCCTTCGAATTTGACAACTTTTTAACACTTTTCATAAAACCCCCCTTTCAAAAAGCGCGGGCCGCCCCACCGGGCGGCCCAGAAAAATAATTAAAAATATTTTTAAAAAAGTACTTGACAACTACTTTTTATGATGCTATAATATACTCAGTTCCCGGTTCAGTAGGTGTAGACGCCCCCGCCGATGAACTCCCGCAGAAGGCTTGTGGCGGGCACGAAGCTCTCGCTTAGGGGCTCGAAGCGCTCCAGAAGGGGGATGATCTGGCGCACCTCCTCAAAGCCGGGCTTCCCGGCGGTGAGGTCGCGCAGGAGCGGCAGGGCCAGGGGGACCAGGACGCTCATCTCATACTCCAGGGAGGAGTCCAGCTTCAGCCGCGCCTTGGGGATGTAGGGGGTGATATGCTCCCGCTCCCCGCGCATGACGTTGCTCCATAAGGACAGGGTATACTCCGCGTCGGCGCCCCGGAAGTTGTTGTCCCGGACTACCCGGCGCACCAGGCGCACCCACTCCGGCTTGAAGACGGCCCCGTCGGGGAAGACGATCTCCGACACGGCGGCGATGTAGAGGCCGAAGGCGCCGGGGTTCCTGTCGGTGATATCGTCGTTGAGGGCGTGGATGCCCTCGAAGATGGCCACCTCGTTTTTCAGAAGGCGCAGGCGGGTGAACTGGCTGACGGAGCGCTTCTGGCGGGTGAACATGAAATAGGGCACCCGGATCTCCCGGCCCTGGGCCAGGGCGGCGAAGTGCTCGTTGAGCAGCTCCATATCCAGGAGCCTGGGGGACTCGAAGTCGATCTCCCCCTCCGGCGTCCTGGGACAGGTGCGCAGATCCAGGGTGTTGAAATAGTTGTCCATGGAGATGGTGTGGGTGTTGATGCCCCGGCTTTTCAGCTCCGTCTCGATGTTTTTGGCCGTGGTGGTCTTTCCCGCCCCGGAGGGGCCGGAGAGGAGCACGATGGGGCAGACGGGCAGATTTTCGCAGATCATATCCGCCGCGGTCTTCACCCGCCGGAAATACGCCCTGTCCGCCTCCGCCACAAAGCCCGCCGGGTCTGTCCTGACGCGGTCGTTGATGCTTTCGATAAAGTACGCCATTTACGTCTCTCCCTCCGTCTCCTTATAAAAGGCGGCGATCTTCGCCTTGTCCGCCAGGAGCTTCTCCTGATTTTCGATATATTCCTTGGGATATTTGGGGTCAAATATCCGCTCGATGCGCCCGGAGGCCCGATCCACCAGCTTGGTGGAGCCGCCCCCGCCCATGGCCAGGATGGTGCACAGCTCCTCCATGATGAGGATGTTGTATAGGCTCTCCGTGCCCTCCCGGGCCCAGCCCACGTTCTCAAACCCGCCGGACATGAACTTCTGCCGGTAGAGGTAGAAGGGCCGGTACCCGGCCTCCGTCAGCTTCTCCCGGGCCGCGTCCAGCATCAGGCCCACCTCCCGTTTTCCGGGCCGGGCCGTGTCCTCCTCGGTGATCTTCGACCCTTTTTTCAGGGCCAGGGTGTGCACCGTCACGTTCTCCGGGGCCAGACTGATGACCTCGTCCAGCGTCCGGGCAAAGCCCCCGGGCGTGTCCGCCGGCAGGCCGGCGATAAGATCCATATTGATCTGACAGGGGGTCAACTCCCTTGCCAGCGCGTAAGCGCGCCTGAACTCCTCCGCCGTGTGCCTTCTCCCGATGGCCCGGAGCACCTCGTCCGACATGGACTGGGGGTTGATGCTCAGGCGCGTGACGCCCCGAAGGGCCCGGAGCTTCTCCGCCGTGATGGTGTCTGGCCGCCCCGCCTCCACGCAAAATTCCCGCACCGCCGAAAGGTCGAATTCCTCGTCGAGCCACCCCAGAAGCGCCCCCAGCTCCTGCGCTGAAAGCGTGGTGGGCGTGCCCCCGCCGATGTAGACGGCCGCCACCCGCAGGGAAAGGGCCCGCGCTGTCCGCGCCGTCTCCCGGATCTCCCGGTGGAGCGTCTCCAGAAAGGCAGGGATCAGCTTCATGGACTTCTCCACGCTCTGGGAGACGAAGGAGCAGTAGGCGCACCGGGTTGGGCAGAACGGGATGCCCACATAGAGGGCGATATCCCGCGCCCCCAGCTCCCTTTCCACCCGCAGGGAAGCCTTTGCCGTGGAAAGGCACAGCTCCGCCCGCTCCGGGGCCACGAAATATTCCCGGGAGAAGGTCTCCACCGCCTCCCGGTCGGAAAGCCCCCTCTCCAAAAGCCGCGTCATAATGGTGCCCGGGCGGATCCCCGTCAGCGCCCCCCAGACGGGCCGCTCGTCCGTCAGCGCCATAGCCGCGTGATAGAAGGCCAGCTTGATGATCCGCTGGGCCTCCCGGTCCCTCTCCTGTTTTTCGATAAACCGGGAGCTGTCGCCCTCCTGGGACGCCCGGGCCGTCTCCCCGTTCACCCGGAGGATCACCCGGCACAGGGCCGGCGTCTCTGTCAGGGTCACCCGGGCGTAGTCCTCCCCCGGCCCCGGCTCCGTCTCGGGATACTCCGGGCGGGCGGCGGGGAACAGCGCCAGCATGATCTGCTCCACGGCGTAGCGGTAGTCGTGGCCTTCAAGATAAAGCTTCATAATCCCTTCGCGTACCTCAGGTAGTAGTTGTTGGCCTTCTCGATGTCCAGCGTCGTCTGATCCATGTGGCCGGGGTAGACCTCGTAATTGCCGGGGATGTCCCCCAGACGGCGCAGGGAGGCCATCAGCTGCTCCATGTTCCCCCCGGGCAGATCCGTCCGGCCGCAGCTGCCCTCAAAGAGGGTGTCCCCGGTAAAGAGGGCGTCCTGACACTTGAGGGTCACGCTCCCCGGGGAGTGGCCCGGCGTCTCCATGACGCGAAAGCGCAGAGAACCCACGGTGACGGTGTCCCCGTCGGCGTAAAATCTTGTCCCCTCGGGGGCGCAATAGCGGTAGGACTCATAGGGGTCGTCGGTGACGTCGGCCCTGTGGATGAAGATGGGCGCCCCCGTCTCCTCCGCCAGCGCCCGGGCGGCCCCGGTGTGGTCGTAGTGGCCGTGGGTCAGAAAAATGGCCCGTACCTTGAGCTTCGTCTCCTCCAGATAGTCCATGATGGTGTTAAACTCGTCGCCGGGGTCGATGACGGCGCATTCTAAGGTGTTTTCATCGGCCGCCACATAGCAGTTGGCCTCGATATGGCCCACCGGCAGGCATTTGATCAGCATATGCATTTCCCCTTCATTTTTTGCACTATTCCCTTGTGTCCAGCAGGATGGTCACCGGCCCGTCGTTGACGGACGCCACCTTCATGTCCGCCCCGAAGACGCCGTGCTCCACGGCAAACCCCCGCTCCCGGCACTCCACCATGAAAAGCTCATAGAGCGGTACGGCCTTTTCCGGCCTCGCGGCGTCCGTGAAGCCCGGGCGGCGGCTTTTCGTATCGGCAAAGAGGGTGAATTGGGAGACGCACAAAAGACTGCCCCCCGCGGCAGCCAGATTCAGATTCATCTTTCCCTGGCCGTCCTCAAAGACCCGCAGGCCGCAGACCCGATCCGCCAGTCTTTTGGCGTCGGCCTCCGTATCGTCCCGATGGACGCCCAAAAGCACCAGAAAGCCCTTTTCGATCTGTCCCACCGCCGCCCCGTCGATGGCGACCGAGGCGGAGGATACCCGTGTGACCACTGCGCGCATAAAATACCTCCTGAGCCGGCGGGCTCTTATAAGGTTTCCGCCCTTACCCCGGCGGGGGTTTATAAGGTGTCCGCCTTAACGGCGGACGGTGACTTGCTTTTCTCCTTTCGGATTTCCAAAAGGAGAAAAGACAACAAAAGAGGAAAAGAAACCAGAGGGGGGATTTCGTATTTCCTCCCTCTGGACTCCCCCTTGAACCGACCAGAGGGGGTTGCGACCCCCTCTGGATTCCCCGGGGGTTCGCTCGCACGAGAGCAGGAGCGACGGTTAAAAATTTCCCACGATTTTAGCCGCACCAGTGCGGGGAACGTAGGGGCCGATGACCACGTCGGCCCTTGTACCAAATTTCCGAATATCTTCCAATCAGCCCTGTAGGGGCCGCCTCTCCAGGCGGCCCGCGCCGAATTCCCGGCGCATTTCGTTTAATTGCCTTGTCTTTTTACTTCCTTCACATTCCTGACCCCCATGAGCTTCGTCATGGCCGCGCCAAGCTCCGCCTTGTCGTGGACGCGGATGGTGATGTAGATATTGGCCGCGCCGCCGGGGGCGTTACGGGCGGTGAGGGCGTCCACCTTCACCTTCAGGGAGCTGAGAACTGTGGCAATGTCCATCACCAGGCCGTCACGGTCGGCGGCGTTGATGGCCAGGGCGGTCTGGTAGAGGTCGTCCTCCCCCGGCGCCCAGTGGACGCGGATCCACCTGTCCCGCTCCTCCTCCCGCTCGGCGGAGGCCTCGTAATTCCGGCAGTCCGTCCTGTGGACGGAGACGCCGTAGCCCCGGGTGATGAAGCCCACGATCTCGTCCCCCGGCACCGGCATACAGCAGTGGGAGAACTTGACCAGGCAGTTGTCGATCCCCTCCACCACGATGCCGTTGACGGCCTTGCCGTCCCGGGTGTCCTGGCTGGCCCAGACGGGGTTGACGCCCATCTTCTTGGCGGTGCGCTCGATCTGGCGCATCTCGTCTTTGATGTTGTTGACGGTCTTCTGGGCGCTGAGGCCGCCGTAGCCGATGGAGGCGTACATATCGTCCAGGGCGGACACGGAGATCCGCTCCAGAATCCTGGTCAGGGCCCGTTCGTCGCCAAGGACGGACAGCGGCACCGCCTGACGGCGCATCTCCGCCTCAAAGGCGGCCTTGCCCGTGACGATGTTCTCCTCCCGGCGCTCCCGCTTGAACCACTGGCGGATCTTGTTGCGGGCCTCGGAGGATTTTACCAGATTCAGCCAATCCCGGCTGGGGCCCCGGGAGGTGCTGGAGGTGATGACCTCCACCACGTCGCCGTTTTGCAAAATATGGGAAAAGGGCACGATGCGCCCGTTGACCTTGGCGCAGGTCATGCGGTTGCCGATGGCGGAGTGGATGGAGTAGGCGAAGTCGATGGGCGTGGCCCCGGCGGGCAGGCTCTTCACGTCCCCGTGGGGGGTGAAGACGAAGACCTCGTCGGCGAACATATCCACCTTCAGATTGGAGATAAAATCCTGGGCGTCGGAGTCCTCCTGTGTCTCCAGAAGGTTGCGGATCCAGGCGAATTTCTCCTCGTCGCCCCGGCCCACGATGCCGTCCTTATATTTCCAGTGGGCGGCGATGCCGTACTCGGCGGTGCGGTGCATCTCCCAGGTCCTGATCTGCACCTCGAAGGGGATACCCTCGGAGCCGATGACGGTGGTGTGGAGGGACTGGTACATATTGGGCTTGGGGGTGCCGATATAGTCCTTGAACCGCCCCGGCACGGGCTTATAGAGCTCATGGATGCACCCTAAGACGTTGTAGCAGTCGGCGATATCGTCCACGATGACCCGGAAGGCGTAAATATCCATGATCTCGTCGAATTCCATGGATTTTCCGAACATTTTCCGGTAGATGGAGTAGATATCCTTGGTGCGGGACTGGACGCCGCAGGTGATGCCCGCCTCGTCCATACGGGCGCGGATGGCCTTCTCGGTGCGCTCCATGAAGCCGGCGTTGCGCTCCTCCCGCTCCCGGAGGGCGTTTTCGATCTCGTGGTAGCCCACGGGATCCAGATAGAGAAGGGACAGATCCTCCAGCTCCAGCTTGATCTTCTGCATCCCCAGCCTATGGGCGATAGGGGCGTAGATCTCCATGGTCTCCCGGGACTTTTCCAGCTGCTTCTCCCGGGACTGGTACTCCATGGTGCGCATGTTGTGGAGCCGGTCGGCCATCTTGATGAGCACCACCCGGATGTCTCTGGCCATAGCCAGGAGCATCTTCCGGAGGTTCTCCATCTGCTCCTCCTCCTTGGAGGTGTAGCGCATCTTGGTCAGCTTCGTGACGCCCTCCACGATGTCCGCCACGCTCTCCCCGAAGCGTTTGGCCACGTCCTCGTGGGTGGCAGGGGTGTCCTCGATGACGTCGTGCAGCAGGGCGGCGATGACGGACTCCTCGTCCAGGCCCATCTCCGCCACGATCACGGCGGCGGCCAGGGGGTGGGTGATGTAGGGGCTGCCGTCCTTGCGCAGCTGGTCGCCGTGGACATCCCGGGCATACTCATAGGCGGCCCGGATGCGCTGGGTGCTTTTGATCTGCGTCCCCTGCCGGATGGCGGCGGTCAGCCGGTCGTACGCCTGTTCGCACAACGCCTGCGCGTCCACGGCGGCCTTCTCCTTTGTCTCAGGGACGGTGATTTCGGTTTTGTCTGGATTGTCCATATTTCATTCCACCTGCGGGAAAAGAATTAAGATCTGATATCGTCCAGGCTCAGCTGGACGGTGCGGCGGCCCCGGAACTCGTTGATCTGGGGGGTGAAGGCGGCGTCCACCCTATCCCCGGGCCGGAGGCCCAGCTCCTCCGGCCGCCGGGAGAAGAAGAGGGCCTCGAAGACCGCGCCGTCCTTCCGGAGCCAAAGCTTGGTGTGCCGGCCCTCCGAGAGGGCGGCCACATTCTCCACCACGGCGTCCCGCATACACAGCACGGGGGTGGGGTTTCCGGCGCCGTAGGGCTCCATGCTGTCCAGGGCCTCCACGTTGGCAAGGCTCAGAAGCTCCGGCTTGACCACCTCAAAATCCACGTTCAGCACCCGCTCCGGCGCGGCGGCGCCGTCGTAGAGCCTTCCCAAAGCCTCCCGCAGAGCGCCGATATTCTCCCGGCTGACGGTGAGGCCGGCGGCCATCTCGTGGCCGCCGAAGCCCAGAAGCACGTCCCGGCACCGGGAGAGGGCGTCGTAGAGATTGAAGCCCTCCACGCTCCGGCAGGAGCCCCGGCCCACCCCGTCCTTCACGGAGATCATGACGGCGGGGACGTTGAATTTTTCGGATATCCGGCTGGCCACGATGCCGCAGACCCCCTGGTGCCAGGTGTCCGAGGCCAGGACGATGGGCTTTGTCCTGTCGGGGAACGCTTCCAGCATGCTGAGGGCCTCATGGAACATGCCGCTCTCGATCCGCTGGCGCTCCCGGTTCAGGGCGCACAGCTCGTCGGCCAGGACGGAGGCGCGGCGCCGGTCGTGGGTCAGCAGCAGCTCCACGGCGGTGGCGGTGGAGCCCAGACGGCCCGCCGCGTTGATGCGCGGGGCGATGGTGAAGCCAACGCTGGAGACGGTGGGGGGCCTGTTGTCCAGGCCCGAGGCGGCCCGAAGCTCCAGAAAGCCGGGGCGCGCGCCCTCAACCATGCGCTGAAGGCCCCGCTTGATGAGCACCCGGTTCTCCCCGGTGACGGGCATCACGTCGGCCACGGTGCCGGCGGCCACCAGGTCGCCGTACCGGTTCAGGAGCTTTTCCTCGCTCCCCGGCCCCTCCACGGCGCAGACCAGCTTGAAGGCCACGCCCACGCCGGCCAGATTCTTGGAGGCGGAGAGGCAGTCGGGCCGCATGGGATCCACCGCCGCCAGGGCGGCGGGGACAGTCTCCCCGCACCGGTGGTGGTCGGTAATCACCAGATCCAACCCGATCCCGGCGGCGTAGGCCGCCTCCTCCAGGGCGGTGATCCCGCAGTCCACCGTGATGACCAGGGTGCACCCCCAGCTTTTGACGGTGTCCAGGGCGGCGGTCTTGACGCCGTAGCCCTCCTCCAGCCTCTGGGGTATGTATATGTCGCAGACAAGGCCGCGGCCCCTTAAGTAGTCCGCCACCAGGCAGCTGGCGGTGATGCCGTCCACGTCGTAGTCCCCGTATACGGCCACATGCTCGCCCCGCTCCACGGCCAGGAGCACCCGGTCCCGGGCCCTGTCCATGTCCCGAAAGCTCAGGGGATCGGACAGGGCAGACAAATCGTCCCTCAGCCAGTCCGACAGCGCCTGCGCGTCCGTGATCCCCCGGGAGGCCAACAGCACCGCCACCATGGGGTTCAGCCCCCGGCGGCACAGCCGGACGGCCTCGCCCCGGTCATATCCTTTTACATTCCATCTGTCATACACAACGCTCTGATCTCCTGTTTTTCTTTACTAAACTGTTATTATAGCAAAAATCCGGCGCGGTTACAAGTATACCGCGGAAAAAACTTTATATTTTCCTGCCGCCGGCGCGGGAACACAAGATGTTGTATAGGCCGCCGGAGGAAAAACTTTTTATTAAATTTCTGCAAATTCGATTTAAATTCAGGCCCTTATGTGCTATAATGCTTTTATCTGTGCACACATGAAGTCAGACGGGAAGGAGGGGAAGCCATGGCCGGGAAAATCGAGCTGCTCTCGCCGGCGGGAAGCGCCGAGGGCGTGGCGGCGGCGGTACAGTCCGGCGCGGACGCGGTCTATCTGAGCTTTTCCTCCTCGGCCAGGCGGGAGAAATACGAGCTTACCGAGGACGAGCTGGGCAGGGCCTGCGAATTTGCCCGGGTGCGGGGCGTGAAGGTCTATGTGAGCCTGGACTTCCCCTCCTCCGACGACTGGCTGGCCCCGGCGCTGGAAAACGCCCGGCGGGCCTGCCGGATGGGCGCGGACGCCCTGATCGTCAACGACATGGGCCTCATCTGGGCCCTGCGCCGGGCCATCCCCTCCATGCCCCTCCACGCCGGGGAACCTTTAGGCATCCACGACGCCGACGGGGTGCGGCTCTGCGCCGCCATGGGCGTCAAGCGGGTGGCCGTGGCCCGGGAGATGAAGCTGGAGGCCCTGACGGCGCTGTGCAAAAGCGCCCCCATCGAGATAGAATACGCCGTCCACGGCCCCCTGTGCCCGCCCTTCGCGGGACAGTGCGCGCTCCCCGCCCTCCACGGGTACGGGGCCGGGCCCTGCCCCCACTGGTGCCTTGGGGACTTCACGGCGGGAGTGAAGGGGAAGCACCCCCTGGGGATGAAGGACAACTGCCTTTTGGAGCATCTGGAGGCGCTGGCGGAGGCCGGCGTCGCCGCTCTGCGCATCGACGGCCGGGAGCGCCGGCCCGAGTACGCCGCCGCCGTCACCGGGGTCTATTCCCGGGCTCTGGGAACGGGACGGCGGCCCCCCCGGGAGGATCTGGAGCTTTTGGAGGGGGCCTTCCCGGCGGCGGGCTTTACCGACGGATACCTCGCCGGCGGGGATTTCACCGGCATGATGGGGATGGCGGGCCGGGAGCCGGAGGAGGACACCCCCTTCTACGCCGCCGTCCGGAAGAACTATCTGAACCACGAATTTCAGCGGGTGAAGGTGACCTTTGACGCGGAGCTTCGGCTGGAAAAGCCGGTGAAGCTGACCGTAACGGATCAGGACGGCAACACCGCCTCCGCCGAGGGGGGACAACCGGAGCTGGCCTTCCACACGGAGACCACCCCCGCCATGCTGAGAACGGAGCTATATAAGACCGGCGGCACGCCCTTCGTCTGCGACGGGGTGGTCTGCCGCATCCAGAAGGGGATCTACCTGGATCCCCGGGAGCTTGCCCCCGTGCGGGACAGGCTTCTGGCGGAGCTTTTGCAAAAGCGCCGGGGCTATGAGCCCCGGGCGGAGAGCGAGGCGCTGGAGCTGCCGCCCTACCCCTCCCCCACCGAACCGCCGGTGCTGACGGTGTCGGTGCTGAAATGCGCCCAGCTGTCCCAGAGACTTTTGAAGCTGGCCCCGCCGGTGATCTATCTGCCTCTGGAGGAGGCGGCGTCGGGGGACAAGCGGCTGGAGCCCTTTCTGAATGACCGGCGCATCTCCGTCTGCGTCCAGCTGCCGCCCGTCATCTACGACGGCGAGCTGGGCCGGGTCACGGAGCTGGCGCTGAAGGCCCGCCAGCTGGGCATCGAGGAGGCGGCGGTATCCAACCTGGGCCACATCGTCTTCGCCCGCCGGCTGGGCTTTCGCGTCCGGGGCGACACGGCCCTGAACGTGCGCAACTCCGCCGCCCTGGCGGTCCTGCTGAGTTTGAAGCTGAAGTCCGCCGTCCTGGCTATGGATCTGAGCGCGGCGCGGGTGCGGGGGATGCGCAAATATCTGGACACGGAGCTGGTGGTCTACGGGCGGATGCCGCTGATGCACACCGCCGGGTGCCTGATCCGGGCTAAAACCGGCGTGTGCGCCTGCGACGGGGCGGTGAGCTTCCCGGACAGCCAGGGGTTTGAGTGCCCCGTCACCCGAGGCTTCCAGTGCCGCAACACCCTGTGGAGCTCCCAGAAGCTCCACCTGATCGGGCGCAGCCGGGAGTATATGAACGCGGGGCTTTGGGGCGTGCGGCTGTGCTTCACCACCGAAAACGCCGACGAATGCGTCAGGATCTGTGAGCGTTACTTAGAGCTGGGCTCCTATGAGCCCGTCACCACCACGGAGGGGAAATTCTGAGCGCCTCCGCATGATACAGGACAGACAGGGAAGGCCATATGATCATACTTGCGTCCGGCTCGCCGCGCAGGCGGGAGCTTTTGGAGAATATGGGGATCCGGGACTTCACGGTGCGCCCCTCCGCACACGAGGAGCCCTTTGACGGCGCCCTGCCGGAGGGGCAGGCGGTGGAGAAGATCGCGCTGGCAAAGGGCCGGGACGCGGCCCGCTCCGCCGGGGCCGGGGATATCGTCATCGCGGCGGACACGCTGGTCTTTCTGGACGGGCGTCCCCTGGGGAAGCCCGGGGATGCACAGGACGCCGCCGGGATGCTCCGGGCCCTCTCCGGGCGGGAGCACCGGGTGGTCACCGCCGTGGCGGTCCTGCGGGACGGGCGGGAATATGTGACGCATGTGACCACAACGGTGCGGTTCCGCCCCCTGTCGGAGGAGGAGATCGACTGGTATGTGGGCACCGGGGAGCCCCTGGACAAGGCCGGGGCCTACGGCATCCAGGGCCTGGGCGGGATGCTCATCGAGGGCATCCGGGGCGACTACTTCAATGTGGTGGGCCTGCCCGTGGCGGCGCTGGCCGGACTTCTGGGCCGGGCCGGCTACAACGTTTTTTCAAAGGGTGAGTAAGTTTGAAGGATCTGATCTCCAAAAAAGTGATCCGTATCGGCGGCGCCGCCGTGCTGGTGGCCGTCCTGGCGGCGGTCACCGTGGCGCTGTCCGGCGGGAGCGCGGGCTTTGCCGCCATGCTGTCCGAGCCGTTTTTCAAGCCGCTGAAATCCGCGCTGACCAGCCTTGTGGGCTCGCTGGAGCATGTGTACGATTACCTGTACCGCTATGACGAGCTGGAGGCGGAGAACGCCGCCCTGAAAAAGCGGGTGGCCCAGCTGGAGCAGGACTACCGGGAGTACACCGAGATCAGCGAGGAGAACGGGCGTCTCCGCTCGCTTTTGGGCTTTGTGGAGCGGCACGAGGAGATGACGCTGGAGCCGGCCACGGTGATCAGCTGGACGGCCTCCAATTTCTCCTCCTCCTTCACCGCCAGCAAGGGCTCCGACGCGGGCATCGCCCTCTACGACCCGGTGGTGGACGAATACGGCAATCTGGTGGGCCAGGTGACAAGCGTCTCCGGCGCCTCCTGCGTCGTCTCCACCATCATCGACACCACCCTGAGCCTGGGGGCGCAGATGTATGAAAACGGCGAAGCGGGGGTGGCCGGCGGCGACTTCGCCCTTATGAAGGAGGGGAACCTGAAGCTCTCCTACATCAGCGACACCGCCAACCTGGTCATCGGCAATACGGTCATCACCTCCGGCTCCGGCGGGGTCTATCCGGCGGGACTGGTCATCGGCGCCGTCTCCGGCATCGCCGTGGGCTCCTCCGGCCTGGACCCCTACGCCATCGTGGAGCCGGCCGCCGACATCGACGCCCTGGTGCACGTCTACGTCATCACCGACTTCGCCGTCAGCGAATGAGGAGGCTGGGCCATGACGAGACGTAAAAACGGCGTCCTGGTGAAGGCGCTGATCCTGACGCCGTATCTCATTTTGCTCTATCTTTTGCAGTCCACCGTGTTCACCCATCTGCAGCTCTGGGGGACGAAGCCCCTCCTGCTGCCCGTGGCGGCGGCGGGCATCGCCTTCTTCTGCGGCCGGGTGGAGGGCGGCGTCTTCGGGCTTTTTGCCGGGATGCTGACGGATCTGGCCTGCAACCAGCTGACCGTGCAGTTCACCCTGCTCATGACGTTCCTGGGCATCCTCATCGGGCTTTTGTCCGACACCGTCCTGGTGCAGGGCTTCCCGTCCTATCTTCTGGCCTGCGCCCTGGAGCTGGCGCTGATCTCCGCCTATCAGTCCCTGTCCATGTGGGTGCTGGGCAGCGCCCCCATCGCCCTCTCCGCCGCCGTGGGGCTGAAGCAGACCCTCTATTCCCTGATCTTCTCCCTGCCGCTGTACTACCTCTCCCGGTTCTACTTCCGGGTGACCGGATCCGGCAGAAGCCTATGAGAGAGGCCGGCCTTAACGCCCTAACGGTCTTTCCGCCCTTACTGTCTTACGAGGTGACAATATGGAAAAATACGTAAAATCCTCCCGGCTTGTGGCGATGGCCCTGATCCTGGCCCTGCTGCTGACCGCCTACGCCCTGACGCTCTACCGCATCGAGAAGCTGGACGTGCAGGCGCTGATGGACACCTCCGGGACGCTGACCGCCACCACCACCACGGTGAAGGCGGCCCGGGGCCCCATTCTGGACCGGAACGGCACGCTCCTGGTGTCCGACCGGGAGGTGCATGACGTGACGCTGATCCGCTCGGCCCTCTTAAACGAGGAGGATCCCAACGGGACGGTGCTGAAGCTTTTGAACAAGGCTGACGAGCTGGGCCTTGCCCACACGGACACCTTCCCCGTCACCAAGACGGCCCCCTTTGAGTTCGACGCCTACGCCTCCGAGACACAGCGCAGCTGGATGAGGGAGTACTACGCCTATTTCAAAAACACGCTGTCCAACTATTTCGAGCGGGACATCGACGTGGAGGCGGAGAACGCCGGCCTCACCGCCACGGAGCTCATCAGCTGGATGCGGGAGCACTACTCCATCCCCTACACCGTCCCCGCCGAGGACGCCCGGCGGATCATCGGCGTGCGCTGGGAGCTGGAGATCCGCGTCCCGGTGCGCACCAACGACTACGTCTTCGCCGAGGACGTGCCCGACGAGCTGGTGAGCTACATCGCCGAGCAGAACATGACCAGCGTCTCCATCTCCACCCGCTCGGTGCGGGAGTATCACACCGAGTACGCCGCCCACCTGCTGGGCTATGTGGGCGCTGTGACCAGGGATCAGTACAACGAGAAATACAAGGCCCTGGGCTATCCCCTGACCGCCCAGATCGGCCAGTCCGGCGTGGAGGCGGCCTTTGAGGAGTATCTCCACGGCACCGACGGGAAGATGACCGTCTACCGGGACGCCTCGGGCGCCGTCAACGACGTGCGTATCGACAGCGAGGCCAGGGCCGGCAACTGCGTCTTTCTGACCATCGACATCGGCCTGCAGGCCGCCACGGAGGCGGCGCTGGAGACCAGGATCGCGGAGATCAACGCCGACCGTATCCAGAAGGCCATTGAGGAGACCCCGCCCAACGAGGCCTATCAGGAGCCGGAGCTGGCCCGGGGCGGCGCGGCGGTGATGGTGGACGTGAAGACCGGCGAGGTTCTGGCCATGGCCAGCTACCCCTCCTACGCCCCGGCGGAATATTACACCAACTATGCCGAGCTGTCCGCCGACACGGTGGGCTCGCCCCTGACCAACCGGGCCATCCAGGGCACCTACAACCCCGGCTCCACCTACAAGATGGTGACCGCCTACGCGGGGCTTTCCAACGGCATCATCTCCGCCAACACCACCTTTGACTGCACCGGCAAGTATATGGCGTACGCGGAGAACCACTACACGCCCCGCTGCACCGGCCATCACGGGCCGCTGAACGTGGTGGGGGGCCTGGAGAAGTCCTGCAACGTGTTTTTCTTCTCCGTGGGCGACAAGCTGGGCATCACCCGTATGGAGGCCGCCACCCGGCTCTTCGGCTTCGGCCAGCGCACGGGCATCGAGCTCAACGACAAGGCCGGCTACGTGGCCTCCCGGGAGCGGAAAAAGGAGGCCGGGGACGGGGACGGCTGGTACGCCGCCGATAACCTGATCACCGCCATCGGCCAGGGCTACAACGAGTTCACACCCCTCCAGATGGCAAACTATGTGTCCACCATCGCCAACGGCGGAACCCTCAACAACCTGACCATCCTGCGCAATGTCTCCAGCTTCAACTATTCCGACATCCTCCTGCGCCGGGAGCCCTCCTCCCGCTATACCATCGAGGACACCCAGGGCATCATCCCCCTGCTCCAGCGGGGCATGAAGGCCGTGGCCAAGAGCGGCACGGCCAAGAAGGATCTGGCCAACTACCAGGTGGCCGTGGCCGCCAAGACCGGCACCGTCCAGTCCTCCACCTCCGCCGTCAACAACGGCGTCTTCGTCTGCTACGCCCCCGCCGACGACCCCCAGATCGCCATCGCCGTGGTGGTGGAGAAGGGCGGCTCCGGCTCGGCCCTTATCACCATCGCCAAGGATATGATGGACGCCTACTTCGCCGACTCCGAAATGTCCTCCCTGGACATCTATACCGACAACTCCCTGCTGCGGTGAATGGGTACGATTTGATTGCTTATCCTGCATGATTTTATCCTTTTTTCGGATTTTTTGAATTATTTTCCTGCAAATATCCGAAAAGTGTATAAGAACTTCCCGAAATTTAGTTGCAAAAATGTCACAGGTCTATTATAATTCTTAATGGGGGGCTATATGGGTACCGCTATCGTTATCACCTCCGGCAAAGGAGGCACCGGCAAGACCGCCTGCACCGCGGCCATCGGCTCATTTTTAGCCTGCTCCGGGAGCAGAACCCTGTGCGTGGACATGGACGCGGCCCTCCGGAATCTGGACATGGCCCTGGGGCTCTCCCAGCGGGTCACCTTTGACTACGGGGACATCCTCTCCGGGCGCGTTTCCCCGGAGGAGGCTGTGACGGCCCATCCCACCCTGGAAAATCTCTATTTTCTCTCCGCGCCAACGGAGCTTCCCGATGATGCGGAGGCGGAGGGCTTTGCTGCGCTGACCGAGACCTTTCGGCAAAGCTATGACTTTGTGCTTCTGGACTCCCCCGCCGGCATCGGCCGGGGCTTCCGGACGGCGGCCGCCGGGGCGGATATGGCTATCGTGGTGGCCACGGGGGATCTTGCCAGCCTGCGGGACGGACAGCGGACGGTGCAGGAGCTGAGGGCCCTGGATATTCAGGAGATCCGCCTGCTGGTGAACCGGGTCAGCCCAAAGGTCTACCGCAAGCTCAAGCGGAATCTGGACGACGTGATCGACACGGTGGGCGCGCGGCTCATCGGCGTCGTCAGCGAGGACGGGAGCGTGGCGGAGGCCGGGAATCTGGAGATCCCCCTCATCGAGTACGGCGCGAAGCGCGCTTGGGATCAGTTCGACAACGTGGCGGCCAGGCTGCGGGGTGAAAAACGGAAGCTTGGCCGGTTTTGAGTTTGGGAGAAACAGGCAACAAATTAATAATATAAAAGGTTGGTGACGGTATGAACATCGCATTAATGGCACACGACAGGAAGAAGGAGCTAATGGTGCAATTCTGCATCGCGTACTGCGGGATCCTCTCACAGCACTCCATTTGCGCCACAAACACCACCGGGAGGCTTGTCAAAGAGGCGACGGGATTACCCATCGACCTGTACCTGTCCTGCGACCAGGGCGGGGATCAGCAGATGGCGGCGAGGCTCGCCTACAACGAGCTGGATCTTGTTCTCTTTTTCTCCGATCCCACCGACCCCCGCGCCATGGCCTCCACCAACAAGATCGGACGGCTGTGCGACCAGCAGAACGTCCCCTTCGCCACCAATGTGGCTACCGCAGAGGTGCTGATCCGGGGATTGAAGGACGGGATGCTGGATTGGCGCGACATCGTAAACCCCAAGAAATAAGGAAAAACCACCGATACGGCCCCCGCTCCCACCGGGCGGGGGATTTTTATGGGAGAGATAATCAATTCATGGAACGAATCAAACCTCACACGCTCTCCGGCTTTATGGAGCTCCTGCCGGGGGAGCAGGCGATGATGGACAGGATCATGGACACCATCCGGCGGGTGTACGGCCTTTACGGCTTCACGGCGCTGGACACGCCCCTTATCGAGAGCTCCGACGTGCTGCTGGCCAAGGGCGGCGGCGAGACGGAGAAGCAGATCTACCGCTTTTCCAAGGGGGACAACGACCTGGCCCTCCGCTTTGACCTGACGGTGCCGCTGGCAAAATATGTGGCGATGCACTACGCCGACCTCACCTTCCCCTTCCGGCGGTATCAGATTGGCAAGGTCTACCGGGGCGAGCGGCCCCAGCGGGGGCGGTTCCGGGAGTTCTACCAGGCGGACATCGACGTCATCGGCGACGGGGCCCTGGACATTATGAACGAGGCGGAGATCCCGTCCATCATCTACCGGGTCTTCACCGAGCTGGGCCTTCACCGGTTCGTCATCCGGGTCAACAACCGGAAGATCCTCACCGGGTTTTACGACATGCTGGGCCTTTCGGACAAGGCCGGGGACATCATGCGCACGGTGGACAAGCTGGAGAAGATCGGGCCGGAGAAGGTCAGGGCCATTCTTTGCGACGACTTTGACATCCCCGGGGAGAGCGCCGGCAGGATCCTCGATTTTATGGCGATCCGGGGCGGAAACGACCGGGTGCTGGCGGAGCTTTCGGGTCACACCGGGAAAAACGCGATTTTCGACAGGGGCTATGAGGAATTAAAGACCGTGGTCACCTATCTCAAGGACTTCGGCGTGCCGGAGGATCATTTCGCGGTGGATCTGACCATTGCCCGGGGGCTGGACTACTACACTGGCACCGTCTATGAGACGCAGATGACGGATCACCCGGAGGTGGGCTCCATCTGCTCCGGCGGGCGGTACGACGACCTGGCGGGCTTCTATACGGACAAGTCCCTGCCCGGCGTGGGCATCTCCATCGGCCTTACGCGGCTTTTCTTCCTGCTCAGCGACCGGGGGCTTCTGAACGGGGAGCTTCCCACCGCCCCGGCGGACGTGCTGATCCTCCCCATGACGGAGGAGCGCGCCTTCGCCGTGGAGACGGCCACCGCCTTCCGGGCGGCGGGCATCCGGACGCAGATCTATTCGGAAAACAAAAAATTCAAGGCGCGGATGACCTACGCCAACCGCCTGGGGGCGCCCTTTGTGGCTATTCTGGGGGAAGACGAGCTGGAGAAGCGCATGGTGTCCCTGAAGGATATGCGCACCGGGACCCAGGAGCTCCTGACGGTGGAGGGCGCGGCGGAGAAGGCCGCCGCCTATGTGGCCCAGAGCCGGGGCATGGCCCCTATTAAGGAATGAGCCATGTCGGGTAAACAGGTCGTCACCATCGTTCTGATCCTGCTGGCCGCCGTTTTAGTGGTGGGTCTGATCCTCTGCCGCCCCATGGCGGCCACGAATTACGCCGACGGGATCTTCAACTTTGCCGCCGTGGACGGCGTCTTCCTCTGGGGCTGGGAATACGCCCCGGAGGGGACGGCGCCGGAGGAGCTTCTGATCAGCGCCGAGGACAAGGCGCTTACGAGTCTCACGGAGCTTTTCGAGGGCCGGGGCTTCGGCATGACGCCGGGGGGTCTTTTCTCTCAGAAGCTGCCCGAGCCCCAGGCCGGAGACATCTGTTGGCGCGTCACCTTCCACTGCACCGTCTCTGACAGCACCCTCACCGCCGAGTATCAGGGCGGCGTCCTGCGGCTTTCCGGCAACGGCGAGACGGTCGTCACCACCCAGGACAAGTCCTCCTGGGCGCGGCGGGTCTTTACGCTGATCGAATCTATGTACCCCGAACCGGAGCCTGAGCCGGAGGAGGGCGCGGACGATACCACGCAAGCACAGGGGTAATCCCTATATAAATAAAATTTGGAGTGATCGCAAATGGTTCAATCCCGTACACACACCTGCGGAGAGCTGCGCATGGAGCACATCGGGCAGAAGGTGAAGCTCTGCGGGTGGATGGAGAATATACGCGCGGTTTCCGGCAGTCTCGCTTTTCTGGTTCTGCGGGACTTTTACGGCACCACCCAGGTGGTGGTGGAGGACGAGGCGCTTCTGGCCAAGGTGAAGGGCTGGAACAAGGAGTCCACGATCAGCGTCACCGGCGTCGTCCGGGAGCGCAGCAGCAAGAATCCCAACCTGCCCACCGGCGACATCGAGGTGGTGCCGGAGGCCATCGAGCTGCTGGGCCGGTGCCGGTATAACGAGCTTCCTTTTCAGATCAACCGCTCCAAGGAGGCCGACGAGGCTATCCGGCTCCGGTACCGGTATCTGGATCTGCGCAACCCCGACGTGAAGAAGAACATCGTCCTGCGCTCCAAGGTGGTGGCGGCCCTGCGCGAGGCTATGATCGGCGAGGGCTTTTTGGAGATCACCACCCCCATTCTGACGGCCTCCAGCCCCGAGGGCGCCAGGGACTACCTTGTCCCCTCCCGGAAGCACCCCGGCAAATTCTACGCCCTGCCCCAGGCCCCCCAGCAGTTCAAGCAGCTGCTGATGACCTCCGGCTTTGACCGGTACTTCCAGATCGCCCCCTGCTTCCGGGACGAGGACGCCCGGGGCGACCGCTCCCCCGGCGAGTTCTATCAGCTGGACATGGAGATGGCCTTCGCCGGTCAGGAGGATGTGCTGGCCGTGCTGGAGCGGGTGCTGGCGCCGGTTTTCCAGCGGTTCGGCCTCTATGAGCGCGTCTCCCAGGCCCCCTTCCGGCGCATCAGGTACAACGACGCCCTGGAGAAATACGGCACCGACAAACCGGATCTGCGCATCGACCTGGAGATTACCGACGTCACCGATCTGCTCTCCAACATCGGCTTCGCCCCCTTCGAGGGCCAGACGGTCAAGGCCGTGGTGGTCACGGATTTCGAGGCCACCCGCAAGCAGATCGACAAGCTGTGCGCCGACGTGGAGGTTCAGGCCGGCCGGAAGCCCTACTGGTTCCGGGTGGATGAGAACGGGAGCCTGGTGGGCGGCATCGCCAAATTTGTGGAGCCCGTGAAGGAACAGGTGGCGGCGGCCATGGGCCTCAAGCCCGGCTGCTTCGTGGGTCTGGCCGCCGGAAAGCTCAGCGCCGCTCAGAAGACCGCCGGCGTCCTGCGCTCCAAGCTGGGCGTCCTGTGCCCCAACCACATGGACAGAGAGCAGTACGCCTTCTGCTGGATTGTGGACTTCCCCATGTACGAGATTGGCGAGGAGTCCGGGGAGCTGGAGTTCTGCCACAACCCCTTCTCCATGCCCAACGGGGGGCTGGAGGTGCTGAAAAAGGCCGCCGCCGGCGAGATCGACCCGCTGACCATCACGGCGTTCCAGTATGACCTGGTGATCAACGGCTATGAGAGCGCCTCCGGGGCCGTGCGCAACCACGACCCGGAGATCATGATCGAGGCGTTCAAGCTTGTGCGCCTGGGCGAGGAGGACGTAAAGGCCAAATTCCCCGCCATGTACAACGCCTTCTGCTACGGCGCGCCTCCCCACGCCGGAGCCGCCCCCGGGGTGGATCGCATGATCATGCTCCTTACCGGGGAGGAGCTGATCCGGGAGGTCATCGCCTTCCCCATGAACAAGTCCGCCCAGGATGTGATGATGGGCGCGCCCGGAGAGGTCACGGAAAAACAGCTCGCCGAGCTGAGTATCGCCGTGACCGCCAAAGAGGAATAATTCAGGCCCGGATTTGCCCAATCGGGTAGGAGGCCCCTGACGGGGCCGACCTCCCACACCACCGTGCGTACGGTTCCGTACACGGCGGTTCAATCG